>JAVBSG010000137.1:0-49201 GCA_031547245.1 Propionivibrio sp. | reverse complement strand
GATGAAGGGCTTCAACGTCATGCAGCCGATGGGGTGGGATGCTTTCGGCATGCCGGCCGAGACCGCGGCGATCCAGAACAACGTGCCGCCGGCGCAGTGGACCTACGCCAACATCGAGTACATGAAGGGGCAGCTCGACAGGTTGGGCTTTTCCCTCGACTGGCAGCGTGAACTGGCGACGTGCAAACCGGATTACTACCGCTGGGAGCAGTGGTTGTTTACGCGGCTGTTCGAGAAGGGACTGGTATATAAGCGCTACGGCACGGTGAACTGGGATCCGGTGGACCAGACCGTGCTGGCCAACGAGCAGGTGATCGACGGGCGCGGCTGGCGCTCGGGCGCGCTGATCGAGAAGCGCGAGATCCCGATGTACTACATGAAGATCACGGCCTACGCCGAGGAACTGCTCGCCGATCTCGACAAGCTCACGGGCTGGCCCGAACAGGTCAAGCTGATGCAGAAGAACTGGATCGGCAAGAGCTACGGCTGCGAAATCGCTTTCCCGTACGATCAGGCATCGATCGGCGCGGCTGGGGCGCTCAAGGTCTTCACGACCCGGCCGGATACCCTGATGGGTGCAACCTACGTGGCCGTGGCCGCCGAGCATCCGCTGGCGACGCAGGCCGCTGCCGGCAATCCGGAACTCTTTGCTTTCGTCGAGGAATGCAAGCGCGGCGGCGTGGCCGAGGCAGACATGGCGACGATGGAAAAGAAAGGCATGCCGACGGGGCTTTATGTCATCCATCCGCTCAATGGCGAAAAGCTGCCGGTGTGGGTGGCCAACTACGTGCTGATGGGTTACGGCGAGGGCGCGGTGATGGCGGTGCCGGCACACGATGAGCGCGATTTCGCTTTCGCCACCAAGTACGGCCTGGAAATCCGCATGTCCATCGCTTCGAAGACGGGAGCCTATGCCGACGTCCAAGCGCCGTGGCAGGAAGCCTACAGCGATTACGGCCTCTGCGTGAACTCGGGCAAGTACGACGGCCTCGATTTCCAGGCGGCTTTCGACGCAATCGCCGCAGACCTCGAAGCCAAGGGGCTGGGCGCCAAGCGCACGCAGTTCCGCCTGCGCGACTGGGGAATTTCACGTCAGCGCTACTGGGGTTGCCCGGTTCCGATCATCCATTGCGAATCCTGCGGCGATGTGCCGGTGCCGGATGACCAGTTGCCGGTGGTACTGCCCGAAAACGTGACGGTGACCGGCGCCGGCAGTCCGCTGGCCAAAATGCCCGAGTTCTACGAATGCACCTGCCCCAAATGCGGCAAGCCGGCGCGGCGCGAGACGGATACGATGGACACCTTCGTCGAGTCGTCCTGGTACTTCCTGCGCTATTGCTGTCCGGACAACGACAAGGCCATGGTGGACGAGCGCGTGGCCTACTGGTGCAAGGGCGGCATCGACCAGTACATCGGCGGTATCGAGCACGCCATCCTGCACCTGCTCTATTCGCGCTTCTGGACCAAGCTGATGCGCGACGTCGGGCTGTTCGGCGCGGAAAACCTCGACGAGCCCTTCGCCAACCTGCTCACGCAGGGCATGGTGGTGGCGCCGACCTTCTATCGGGAAAGCGCCGACGGCAAGAAGAACTGGATCAACCCGGCGGATGTCGATCTTTCCTGCGATGAACGCGGGCGGCCGGTTGCGGCGACGCTGCGGAGCGACGGCCGGCCGGTGCATATCGGCGGCATCGAGAAGATGGCGAAGTCGAAGAACAACGGTGTCGACCCGCAGTCGCTGATCGACCAGTACGGCGCCGATACGGCACGCCTGTTCATCATGTTCGCAAGCCCGCCCGATCAGTCGCTGGAATGGTCGGATGCCGGCGTCGAGGGGGGCTACCGCTTCCTGAAGCGGGTCTGGAAGGTCGTGTTCGAGCATGTGTCGGCAGGAACCGTGGCCGCTTTCGCGGGCGGCGAACTGCCGGCCGATATCAAGGCGTTCCGCCGCCAGCTGCACCAGACCATCGGCAAGGTAGCAGACGACTACGGGCGCCGACAGCAGTTCAACACCGCCATCGCGGCGGTCATGGAACTGCTCAACGCCTACGCCAAGCTGGGCGACGATTCGCCGGTGGCGCGGGCGGTCCGGCAGGAAACGCTGGAGGCCGTGGCGTTGATGCTCTATCCGATCGTGCCGCATATCTGCGAAGCGCTTTATGGGGAGTTGTGCCCCGGCAAGGAAGCGGGCCAACAGTCCTTCCCGCGGGTGGACGCGGCAGCGCTGGTGCAGGAGGAGATCGAACTGGTGATCCAGGTCAACGGCAAGCTGCGCGGCAATCTGCGCGTGCCGGCGACTGCTGACAAGGCCGCCGTCGAAGCGGCGGCTCTGGCCTCGGAAACGGTGCAGAAACACCTCGAAGGCAGGGCGCCCAAAAAGGTGGTGGTCGTGCCCGGGCGGCTGGTCAATGTCGTCGTTTGAGCTGCGGGGGGCCGGCATGAATCGGGCGATCCGCTGGATCCTGGTAGCTGCTGCGGCGCTGGCCGTGTGGGGCTGTGGTTTTCAACTGCGCGGCTCCTATTCGCTGCCCTACGAGAGCATATATCTGGCGACGGGCGATGGCGTGATCGGCGCCGGACTGAAACGCCTGATTTTGTCTTCCGGCAGCCGTGTCGCCGATACGCAGGCTGATGCGCAGGTCACTTTCGTGCCTGCGGGCGAATGGCGCGACTCGATCATTCTCTCCCTTTCCAGCGCCGGCCGGGTGCGCGAGAAGCGGCTGCGCTATCGCTACGCCTATCGCATTATTGACGCCAAGGGGCAGGATGTCGTTCCCCAGAGCTATGTCGAGCTGACTCGCGACGTGTCGTACGCCGACTCCGCCACGCTTGCCAAAACCCAGGAAGAGGATCTGCTGTGGCGGGATATGGAAAATGATCTCGTCCAGCAGCTGATGCGACGCCTGGTTGCGGCAAAACCCAAACCTCCGTCGACGGAGGAGGAATAGCGGATGTTATTGCGCGGAGACCAGCTTTCTGCGCATCTTGAGCGCGAACTCAAGCCGGTTTACGCCGTTTATGGCGACGAGCCGCTGCTGGTCATCGAGGCTGCGGATGCCATCCGCAGCGCAGCGCGGCGGCAGGGATATACCGAGCGCGAGATCCTGACGGCGATTGCGGGATTCAACTGGAACGAGCTCCTTCACGCCTCGGGCAACATGTCGCTGTTCGGCGGACAGAAACTCATCGACCTGCGCATCCCGACCGGCAAGCCCGGGCGGGAAGGGAGCACGGCGCTGCAGGAATACTGCGCGCATGCCTCTCCGGATACCTTGCTGCTGGTCACGTTGCCCGGCCTGGACTGGACGGAGGAAAAGGCCGTCTGGCTCAAGGCACTGGCTGAGGCCGGGGCGGCGGTCAAGCCGGTTCCGCCCGGTCTTGCAGAGCTTCCCGCCTGGATTGCCGGGCGCCTGCGCAAGCAGCAGCAGAGCGCGGATGGCGAAGGGCTGCGTTTCATTGCCGAACGTGTCGAAGGCAATCTACTGGCGGCTCACCAGGAAATACAGAAACTGGGGTTGCTTTATCCGCCGGGAAAACTCTCGCTGGATCAGGTGCGCGAGGCCGTATTGAATGTTGCACGCTACGATCTCGATGGCTTGCGCGAAGCGCTGCTGGCCGGCGACGTGGCGCGCCTGACCCGAACGCTTGACGGCCTGCAGCAGGAAGGCGAAGCGCCTCCCCTGATTCTTTGGGCGATGACGGAGGAAGTGCGTGCGCTCGCCCAGGTCAAGCTGGGCCTGGCGGAAAGGAAGTCCGTCGATGCGCTGCTCAAGGAGGCGCGCGTCTGGGGCGCGCGGCAGTCGCCGTTCAAGAAAGCCCTGCAAAGAATCAGCCTGGCTCAGGCCAGTTCGGCCCTGGCATTTGCTGCCGTCATCGATCGCCAGATCAAAGGCATTGGAACGGGCAACGTCTGGGCCGAATTTCTGCGTTTGGGGATGATGTTCTCAGAAGGACGTCAACGTATTTGACGAGATTGCGGTACTTGCCGTATCCCGCTTCATGCCTCAGTCATTCGCGGTGGCGGCGTCAGACTCTCTTGGAGTCTGCAAATGCAACACCGGCCCAACGTCATGCCGGGCCGGTTGCTTTGAACTGGCGTGCAGGCCGTTATGCCAGCTTCTTTTTCAATTCCGGAACTTTTTTTGTGTCCTGGTGGTCTGGAGCCAGATGTTCCCAAAGGCACGTTTTGTTGCGTACGGGCTCGGCGTCAAGTCCTTGCCGACATTGGCCGCGTACGAGGCATTCCCCCGCGCAGTCTTCGTCGACGACGACAACCGCCAACTCCGGATCAACCTTCCGCGCGCCATCCCAGTAGCTGCAGGTTGCACAAACTTTCAGTTCGGCTGGAAGAATCAATTTCTTGCTCATATCAAGTACAGACATAATAAAGTAGTTGTAAGAATAACCGCTCCCCGAGCGTAAGAGTGTGATTTTTCCCAATGGTTCAGTCAAATATTGCGTATCGGCAATGACGCTATAATCCAGCTTTATTTGGTCTGATGATTGAATAGCCATGGACATACAAAAATACGTGACGACCCTCGGTATGCAAGCAAGAGAAGCGTCACGTGGTATCGCGCGTGCCGGCACGAATGTCAAAAACCGGGCATTGAGCCTTCTGGCAGATGCGATTAGGCGCGATTCTAGCGCGCTTCTTGAATCGAATCAAAGGGATATTACGGCGGCTCATTCATCGGGGCTGGAGCCAGCCATGATCGACCGCCTGACGCTGACCGAAAAAAGCATTGCTTCCATGGCCGCCGGCGTCGAGCAGGTGGCTTCGTTGCCGGACCCGGTGGGCGAGGTAAGCGATATGAAGTACCGTCCGAGCGGCATCCAGGTAGGCCGGATGCGCGTGCCGCTGGGTGTTGTCGGGATCATCTACGAGGCGCGCCCGAATGTGACGGCGGACGCCGCGGCGCTTTGTCTCAAATCGGGTAACGCCGCCATTCTGCGCGGCGGTTCCGAAGCCATTCACAGCAACCGGGCGATTGCCGAGCTGGTGCGGCAGAGCCTGGCCGCGGCCGGCCTGCCGCCGCATGCCGTGCAGGTCGTCGACACGACCGACCGCGCGGCAGTCGGACATCTCATCACGATGCGCGAGTATGTCGACGTGATCGTCCCGCGCGGCGGCAAGGGACTGATCTCACGCTTGCTGGCCGAGGCGCGGGTACCGATGATCCAGCATCTGGACGGCAATTGCCACGTTTACCTCGACGACGAGGCGGAACGGGAAATGTCTCTCAACATCGTCGAAAACGCCAAAACGCAGCGCTACGGAACGTGCAACACGGCCGAATCACTGTTGGTGGCGCGGTCGCGCGCGGCCGATCTGCTGCCGCCGGTGGCTGCCATGCTGAAGGAGAAAGGCGTGGAAATCCGCGGCTGTGCCGAAACGCAGGCTCTGGTCGACGGCGCGCTGCCGGCGACGGAGGAGGACTATGCCAGCGAATTCCTGGCGCCGGTCATTTCCGTCAAAGTGGTGAGCGGACTGGACGAAGCCATCGCCCACATCAACCGCTACGGCTCGCACCATACGGATAGCATCGTGACCGGAAACTACGGCAATGCCATGCGCTTTCTGCGCGAAGTCGACTCGGCGTCGGTCATGGTCAATGCCTCGACGCGTTTTGCCGACGGCTTTGAATATGGGCTGGGTGCGGAAATCGGCATCTCGACCGATAAAATCCATGCGCGCGGTCCCGTCGGGCTGGAGGGGCTGACCAGCCAGAAATGGGTGGTTCTGGGCTCAGGGCAGGTGCGTGGGTGAGGTAGGGCGTATGGAAAAGAAGCCTCGGACGACGGAAGCGGTGGGCAAGCCTTCCGTGAAGACATACCAGGCGATCGTTACCGCGCCGGGCTTCTGTATCGGCGTGCAGTGCGACGATAGCGAGATTTTCGGCGTGGCATTTCTCGATCCGCGCGACGAGTCCCCGCCAGCGAATGCGCTGGCGGCCGAAGCCGTCCGTCAGTTGCACGCCTATCTGGCCGACGCCGATTGCGGTTTTTCTCTTCCCTTGAGGGCGGCGGGAACCGAGTTTCAGCGCCGCGTCTGGGAGCAGATCGCGAGCATTCCGCCGCATCAGACGCGCACTTACGCCGATCTCGCCAGAAAACTGCAGAACGCGCCGCGTGCCGTTGGCCAGGCCTGCGGCGCCAACCCCTATCCGGTGGTGGTGCCATGCCATCGTGTCGTTGCCTCGGGAGGCGGCCTGGGCGGCTTTGCACACCAGCGGGAAGGTTTCCTGCTTGATGTTAAGCGCTGGCTGCTGGCGCATGAAAAAAACGCCTGACGCCAAAGATCCCGTCAACCCCGAGGATCTTGCCGAAATCGACGCCTTCTGCGATGCGCTGTGGCTCGAAGACGGCCTGGCGAAGGCTTCGCTGGCGAGCTACCGCAGCGATCTGATGCATTTGGCGCGCTGGCTGGCGGAACAAAAGCTCCCTGGGCTCTGCGCGGCAGACGAACTGGTGCTCATCCGCTTTGTCGCCATGCTCTCGCAAGTTCAGCGGGCATCGTCGCAAGCGCGCTACATCTCGACGTTGCGGCGCTTTTACCGCCGCCTGCTGGCGCAAGGCCGGCGAGCGGACGATCCGACGCTGAAAATCGCCATGCCGGTCAAACCGGCGCGCCTGCCGAAAGTCCTCTCGGAAAAGGACGTCGAGGCGCTGCTCGCCGCGCCGCCCGAGGATTCCACGCTCGGCCTGCGCGACCGGGCCATGCTCGAGACGCTTTACGCCACCGGCTTGCGGGTGTCCGAACTCGTCGGCCTCAAGCTGCACGAAGTGAATTTCGAAATGGGCGTCCTGCGCGTTTTCGGCAAAGGCAGCAAGGAGCGTCTGGTTCCCCTGGGTGAGCAGGCCATCGACTGGTTGCGCCGCTATCTTGCCGAAGCACGGCCGGCGCTGATGGATGGCCGCTCGGGCGACGACCTGTTCGTGACTGCCCGCGGCGCGGGCATGACGCGCCAGGCATTCTGGCAGCTCATCAAGCGTTATGCGCTGGCGGGCGGCATTGCTCCCCAGCGCTTGTCGCCGCATGTATTGCGCCACGCCTTTGCCACCCATCTGCTCAACCACGGCGCCGACCTGCGGGTGGTACAACTGCTGCTCGGACATTCCGACATATCGACTACGCAGATATACACGCATATCGCCCGCGAACGCTTGAAAACGCTGCACGAACAGCACCACCCGCGCGCTTGAATCTTCTTTTGTCTGCTATGCTTGGGACTGGGGTATTCCGGAAAAATGTATAGCCTTTGCACAGCCCTAGTTTGGCGTGCGCGGTAGAGTTTTTTCCGGAATGTTTCGTGGACCGCTTTGCGGATGAGCCAGGAGACAGACATGAAGACAGGAAATGCGCCCGAGACTCCCGCAACCAAGTTTTTGCGGCAGAACGGTATTGCCCATTCCAGCCATCTTTACGATTACGAAGAGCATGGAGGGACAAAGGTTTCCTCCCGGGAACTGAACGTCGACGAGCATGCCGTGATAAAAACGCTGGTGATGGAGGATGAGGAGGCGCGGCCCCTGATCGTTCTGATGCATGGCGACTGTAAAGTGTCGACGAAAGAGCTGGCGCGGCAGATCGGCTGCAAGAAAGTGGAATCCTGCAAGCCGGAAGTGGCCAACCGGCATACGGGCTATCTCGTCGGCGGAACCAGTCCGTTCGGAACCAAGAAAAAGATGCCGATCTACATCGAGAAGACCATTCTCGGCATGTCCCTGATTTACATCAACGGAGGGCGGCGCGGTTTCCTGGTCGGAGTACAGCCCCACGACCTGATGCGCGCGCTGGCGCCCAAAGTGGTGGAGGTTGCCCTCAAGTAGCCGCCATCGCGGCCGGTTTTCTTCAGATGTGCCGTCAGGCAGGTAAGCGGCTGCGCTCGATGATGACGCCTGCCCGTTTGACGTTCCGCATCATGCCGAGCTTGGCGATCGAAACGCGCACCCAGATGGCGCCGAATTCGTTGAGCAGCAGGGCGGCGATATGTTCGGCCAGCTTTTCCAGCAGGTGGAAGTGCTGTGCCGCCAGGTCGGCGCGCAGCCGTTCGACGACCTTGGCGTAATCGATGGTGTCCTTGATGTTGTCGCTGCTGCCGGCGTTTGCCGTCGAGGTGCCGATTTGCAGCGAAAGCTCGATGGTTTGCGGCCCGACCTGTTCACGCGGGTAGATGCCGATCAGGGTCGGGAGGCGGAGTTCGTCGATGAAAATGATGTCCATTGGGTTGCCGGGCGGGTCGGTGTAGAATCGCGGCGAAGTCTGGCTCCGCCGGCTGCATTCTACCGCAGTCGCCCCTCAGAAAAATTACGCGAGACCACTGTATGCCCAATGTTCTGATCGCCTTGCTGGCCATTGCCGCTGCGTATCTTCTCGGATCGGTCCCCTTTGCCGTGGTCTGCAGCCGGCTGTTCGGGCTGGCCGATCCGCGCAGCTACGGCTCCGGCAATCCCGGCGCCACCAACGTGCTGCGCAGCGGCAACAAGGCGGCAGCGGCCATGACACTGCTCGGCGACATGGCCAAGGGCTGGCTGGCCGTGTTCCTTGCCCAGATGCTGGGGCCGAAACACGGCTTTGCGGACGCGCTGATCGGCGGCGTCGCGCTGGCGGTGTTTTTTGGACACCTTTTCCCGATATTCCTTAAATTCAAGGGTGGGAAAGGGGTGGCCACGGCAGCAGGGGTGCTGCTGGCGCTGGACCCGACGCTTGGCCTGATCACGCTCGGCATCTGGCTGGCGGTCGCTTTCATCATGCGCTATTCCTCGCTGGCGGCACTCGTCGCCGCGGCGACGGCGCCGGTGGCGGCGTTTCTGCTTTGGGGCAGCAGCATGCTGCTGCCGGTCGTCGGCATCATTGCCATGGCGTTGATTTACAAGCATTGGGCGAATCTGCAGCGCCTGATGGCGGGAACCGAACCGAAGATCGGCGGCAGGAAAAAAGCCTGATCAGGGGGTCAGTTCCGCCAGCGGCCAGCGTGGCCGCACCGCGAACGGGCCCGCCATTTTGAGTGATTGGCCGGCCTCAAAGCGCAGGGCGCCAACCAGCGCGATCATGGCGCCGTTATCGGTACAGAATTCGAATTCCGGATAAAAGACCGTGATTTTCGCGCGAGCGGCCCGCTCGTCGAGCTGGCGCCGCAATTCGCGGTTGGCGCCGACGCCGCCGGCCACTACGAGCTGTTTCAGCCCGCTGCCCTTGACAGCGCGCATGGCTTTCTTGACCAACACTTCGACGATTGCGTCCTGGAACCCCCTGGCAATATCCGCACGCTGCTGGCTGTCAGGCTCTCCTATTTCCCGCACAAAGGTCAGAACGGCCGTTTTCAGGCCGCTGAAGCTGAAATTCAGATCGCCGGAATGGAGCATCGGCCGCGGGAACCGGCAGACGTCCGGCCGGCCGTCGGCGGCCAGCTCCGACAGCGCCGGTCCGCCGGGGTAGGGCAGGCCGAGCAGCTTGGCGGTTTTGTCGAACGCTTCGCCGGCTGCGTCGTCCAGTGTCTCGCCGAGCAGCTGGTATCGGCCGACGCCAGCAACTTTCATCAACTGGCTGTGCCCGCCGGACACGAGCAGGGCCACGAAGGGAAAGGCCGGCGGGCTGCGCGAAAGCAGCGGGGACAGCAGATGGCCTTCCAGATGGTGCACCGGAATGGCCGGGATGCCGAGCGCGATCGCCAGCCCTTCGGCAAACGCCGCGCCGACCAGCAGCGCGCCGGCCAGGCCAGGACCCTGCGTGTAGGCAACGGCATCAAGTTCGTCCAGCGAGCGCCCGCTATCGCTCAAAACCTTGCGCAGCAGGGGAACGGTCCGCTGGATATGGTCACGCGAGGCCAGCTCGGGAACGACGCCGCCATACTCCTGGTGCATGGCGATCTGGGAGTGCAGCGCGTGCGTCAGGAGCCTCCCGTCTCCCTGTGTGTCGTAGAGGGCGATGCCTGTTTCGTCGCAGGAAGATTCGATACCGAGGATCAGCATGGGCGGATTTTACCCGACGAAGGACAGGGTGCGAAGAAAATCGGGAAAAGCGCTTGGATTTTCCTGGGTACTTTGTTTATAATGATCGGCTACGTTGTTGTCCGTCGAATCTTGAACTTAGGATAGAGTTAATGCCTGCCATTCGTGTTAAGGAAAATGAGCCGTTTGAAGTAGCGATTCGTCGTTTCAAGCGCACCGTCGAGAAGACGGGTTTGCTGACCGAGCTGCGTGCTCGCGAGTTCTATGAAAAACCCACGGCTGAGCGCAAGCGCAAGCTGGCTGCCGCGGTCAAGCGTCATCATAAGCGCATGCGCAGCCAGACCCTGCCGCCCAAGCTTTACTGATCCGGATAATCGGTTGTCCGAGAGCCGCCCGTTTAGAACTGGCGGCTTTTTGTGTTTGTAGGCGCCGGCATCGCGAATGAATTTACGCACCGGCGGGTGTTCGGCCGGCTGGTCTCACCAAGGAGCTTTTGATGAGCTTGAAGGAACGCATCAACGAGGATATGAAAAACGCCATGCGGGCGAGGGAGTCGGCAAGGCTGGCCGCCATACGCCTGCTCATGGCGGCGATCAAGCAAAAGGAAGTCGACGAACGCATCGTGCTGGATGACGCCGCCGTGGTGGCCGTCATCGACAAAATGCTCAAACAGCGCCGCGATTCCATTGCGCAGTATGAGGCGGCAAAGCGTCAGGATCTTGCGGACGCGGAGAAATTCGAAGTCGAGGTGCTGACGGCCTACATGCCTGCCGGGTTGTCCGACGGGGAAATCGCTGCCGAGGTGACGGCGGCGATCGCGGCTGCCGGCGCCAAAGGGCCTGGCGACATGGGCAAAGTGATGGGCGTGCTCAAGCCGAAGCTGGCCGGCCGCGCGGACATGACTGCCGTGTCGAAGCTGGTGAAGACCGCGTTGGCGGCGCAATAGTGCTCGCCGCACGGTATCCGCCGGATTTGCAGAATAGAGCGTTTATCTTCACCCAGCAACGATCAACTTTTATCCCCTTAGCCCGTCGCCGATGGCACGATGATCCCCGAGTCCTTCATCCAGGAACTGCTGCATCGGATCGATATTGTCGATCTGATCGACGGCTATGTCCCGCTGCGCAAGGCAGGGGCCAACTACGCGGCCTGCTGCCCGTTCCATAGCGAGAAAACGCCTTCCTTCACCGTCAGTCCCGGCAAGCAGTTTTATCATTGTTTCGGCTGCGGTGCGCACGGTACGGCCATCGGGTTCTTGATGGAATATTCGGGGTTGGGGTTTGTCGAGGCCATCAAGGAGCTTGCAGGGCGCGCCGGCATGCAGGTGCCGGATGACGAGGGCCGGCCGCAGGACGGCCCCAAGCTGCACACGCTGACGGAGATCATGGCGCGTGCCGCGAAGTATTACTACGAACAGTTGAAACGCTCCGACAAGGCGATCGCCTATCTCAAAAATCGCGGCCTCAGCGGTGAAATCGCCCAGAAATTCGGCATCGGCTATGCCCCCGAGGGATGGCAGAACCTGGCGGCGACTTTCGAGGACTATAGCATTTCGGGTCTGCAGCAGGCGGGCCTCGTCATCCGGAACGAGCAGGGGCGGCTTTATGACCGTTTCCGCGACCGGGTCATGTTTCCGATCATCAACCAGAAGGGTGAGGTCATCGCTTTTGGCGGCAGGGTCCTGGGCGAGGGCGAACCCAAGTATTTGAATTCGCCGGAAACCCCGCTCTTTGAAAAGGGCCGCGAAGTGTTCGGCCTGCCCCAGGCGCGCCAATCCTTGCGAGAGAAAAACACCGCGATTGTCGTGGAAGGGTACATGGATGTCGTGGCGCTGACCCAGTCCGGCATCGGCAATGCCGTCGCCACCCTGGGCACGGCAACGACGGCGGCGCACGTCCAGAAACTGCTTCGCCAGGTCGATCGGATCGTCTTTTGTTTTGACGGCGATACGGCCGGGCGCAAGGCCGGCTGGCGGGCGCTGGAAAACAGTCTGGACGTGTTGCCGGAACAAAAAGGCATTGGTTTTGTCTTTTTGCCTGAAGGCGAAGATCCGGACAGCTTTGTCCGCCGCCAGGGAAATGATGCGTTCGACCGGCTGGTCGCTCAGGCCATGCCGCTTTCCGAGTTCTTGCTGAAGGAACTGATGGCCCACTGCGACATGACGAGTGCCGAAGGCCGCGCCAAGTTGATTGCCGATGCCAAACCCCTGCTGGGGCGCTTGCAAACGCCGTTATTACGTCTACAGTTGGTCAAAGGGCTTGCGGAAAAGAGTGGTTTTTCTCAACCGGAAGTAGAGCGATTATGCGAACTGAAGCCCGTTGCCAGAATGGCTCCGGCGCGTGCGCCGAGGCAGGCGCCATCATTGGTGCGCCGCTTGTTGCAGTTGTTGTTGCAAAAACCGGAGTTGGCTCGGGCCGTGCCCTTGGAGGCATTGCCCGCGAATTTGACGGAGGCGCGTGTAGTGGCGAATCTTTGTGCGGCGATACTGGCGGCGGGTGATTCGGTGCCGGAATATGCCTCGTTGCTCGAACGCTTGCGCGGCAGCGAGGACGAACCCGTTTTGCGTGAAGTGGCGGCCGATCTGATGCAGGAGCCGCTTGACGAAAACGCCATCGAAAGTGAGTTCGACGGGATGATCGTGCGTTTGCATGAGGCGGAAAGGCGGCGGACTTTCGCGCTTCTGCAGCAAAAGGTTGCCAAGCTGGGCGTCGCCGGATTGTCGGGCGAGGAAAAGCAGCAATACCTGCAGGCGTTGAAGACGTTCAGTTGATCAGTGGGTCACGTAAGTTGTGATATAATCTAGAGTTTTTCCAGTGGGACGCTAACCGGGAACAGGTCATGGCAAGGGAAAAAGCAGCAAACACCAACAAATCGGCAAAGGCCAAGGCAGCTGAGCTTTTGGCTCAGATTAGCAATCAACCTTCGCCAATCGATGAAGAAACACGCAAGACTCGACTCAAAACCCTGATCAAGCTAGGCAAGGAACGGGGTTTCCTGACCTATGCCGAAGTTAACGACCACCTGCCGGACGACGTGGTGGATGCCGAGCAGATCGAAAGCATCATCAGCACGTTCAGCGACATGGGGATCCAGGTGTATGACGAAGCGCCTGATGCCGAGACGCTCCTCATGTCCGAGACAACGCCCACGGTGGCGGCGGACGACGCGGATGTCGAAGAGCAGGCCGAGCAGGCGCTATCGACGGTGGATTCGGAGTTCGGCCGTACGACTGATCCGGTGCGCATGTACATGCGCGAGATGGGGTCGGTGGAGTTGCTGACCCGCGAAGGCGAAATCGAGATCGCCAAGCGCATCGAGGACGGGCTCAAGCACATGATCCAGGCGATTTCCGCCTGTCCGACCACCATCGCCGAAATCCTCGATTGCGCCGAAAAGATCGCGCGCGATGAGATGCGCATCGACGAACTGATCGACGGGCTGGTCGACCCGAACGCCGGAGAGGAGGAAATCCTCGAAGAGATGGCGGAGGATGGCGATGCCGCTGTCGAGGACGACGAAGACGAGGATGATGACGACGACAGCGGAGACAGCAGCGACAGCGCGTCGGCGGAATCGCTGCTGAGGCTCAAGGAAGAAGGGCTGGCAAAACTGGCGGCCATCAAGTCCCTGCACGCCAAGGCGCGTGCCGCTCTGCTCAGAAAAGGCTCGCAGGACAAAACCTATCTCAAGGCTCAGGAAAAAATTTCCGAAGAGATGATGGGCATCCGCTTTACCTCCAGAACCATCGAGCGCCTCTGCGATTCAGTGCGCGACATGGTGGAGGAAGTGCGCGTCTGCGAGCGGAAAATCCAGCGCATCTGCGTCGATACCGTGCGCATGCCCCGCCCGCACTTCATCAAGGTATTCCCCGGCAACGAACTCAATCTCGACTGGGTGGACCAGGAAATCGACACATCCGCCAGCAAGCCCTATGCTGCCGTGCTTACCCGTAATGCTCCCAACGTCAAGGAAGAGCAGAAAAAACTGCTGGCCCTGCAGGAGCGCATCGGCATTCCCCTCAAGGAACTGAAGGACATCAACAAGCAGATGTCCACCGGCGAAGCCAAGGCGCGGCGCGCCAAGCGGGAAATGACCGAGGCCAACCTGCGTCTCGTCATCTCGATCGCCAAAAAGTACACCAACCGCGGTTTGCAGTTCCTCGACCTGATCCAGGAAGGCAACATCGGCCTGATGAAAGCCGTCGACAAATTCGAATACCGCCGCGGCTACAAATTCTCGACCTATGCCACATGGTGGATCCGCCAGGCCATCACCCGTTCGATCGCCGACCAGGCGCGCACCATCCGCATCCCGGTGCACATGATCGAAACGATCAACAAAATGAACCGCATCTCGCGCCAGATCCTGCAGGAAACGGGCGTGGAAGCCGACCCGGCGACGCTGGCCAAGAAAATGGATATGCCGGAAGAGAAAATCCGCAAAATCCTCAAGATCAGCAAAGAACCCATCTCGATGGAAACGCCGATCGGCGACGATGACGATTCCCATCTTGGCGATTTCATCGAGGACGCGGCCACCCTGGCGCCGACCGACGCCGCCCTGTTCTCCAGCCTGCGCCTGATCACCAAGGACGTTCTCGACACCCTCACGCCGCGCGAAGCCAAGGTGCTGCGCATGCGTTTCGGCATCGAAATGAACACGGACCACACGCTGGAAGAAGTCGGCAAACAATTCGACGTCACACGCGAGCGGATCCGCCAGATCGAAGCAAAAGCGCTAAGAAAGTTGCGTCATCCGTCGCGTTCGGACAAACTACGCAGCTTCCTGGATAGCAGTAACAGTTAACCTAGTTTCGGGCCTCTAGCTCATGTTGGTTAGAGCAGCGGACTCATAATCCGTTGGTGCCGTGTTCGACTCACGGGAGGCCCACCAATAAAACAAGGGCTTATGTCATCAATAAGAATGATGTAAGCCCTTGTTGTTTGTGTGAGCTGCAAATAGACCGCTGTATCGTCAGCAAATGCTCCCAAAAGAGCCCGAGATAACTGCCAGCTACCCCGCCATCCCCCTCATTTTCTCGCTGCACTTCACATGCACGGCATTTTCACGTGCTATCCCCAGAAAAGCCTGCACCGCGCCATTGTTCTCTTTCTCCCTGCTGATAAGCATCAGATTGGCAGATAATTCCGGCTCATCCAGCGGCCGGTACACCAGCCCTGGGATGGAAACGCGCATCAGAGGTTCGGGCACCAATGCCAGACCTTGCCCGGCGGCGGCCAGGGCGAGCACGCTGAGGGTGCTGGCGGTGCAGTGGGCGACGTGCGGAACATGGCCCAGGATGTTGGTGAGGGTCGTGTAGAGAGGTTCGTCGGCCCCATGGGCATCGTAAAAGATGAGCGGTTCGGTCGCCAGCATGTCCACAGTCAGGCGCATCCGACTGGCCAGCGGATGGTGATCGGCCATGGCGACCAGGCGGCCCCAGATGCCGATCTGTTCGGCCATCAGCGCCGGGGCGTGCGCTTTGTTGTGGTCCGGAGTGTATCCGATGTCGAGTTGACCTGCCAGGATGGCATCGGCTTGCAGCAGCGGGGCTATTTCGCGCACGATCAACTCAGCCTCGGGATAGGTTTCGTGGAAGGCACGCAGATCGTTCGTCAATTTGCCGCTGAAGACGGCGTTACCGGCAAAGCCGACGCGCACGCAGCCGGTTTCGCCGCGTAATGATCGCTGTACGGTCAGCCGCGCGTATTTGGCCTGATCCAATATGCGTTGTGCTTCGGCCTTCAGCAGCTGCCCGGCTTCGGTCAACTCGACTTTACGGCTGGTGCGCACAAATAGCGAGCCGCCCAGTTCCTCTTCCAGCGCCTTGATTTGCATGCTCAACGCCGGTTGGACGATATGCAGGCGTTCGGCGGCGCGGCCGAAATGGCCTTCTTCAGCGACGGCGAGAAAGTAGCGTAGGTGGCGCAGGTCCATACGGCGTTTATATAATCATTAAAATTGATCAATCAGTAATATCTATCTATTTGATTTTATCGCTACCAGCGGCGAAACTGAAGTCCATCAACCGACAGGAGAACATACGCCATGCACAATTATCTGGAAGACCGGCAGCAAATCACCGATCTGATTACCGGCTGGATGCACCGCGATCTGGGGGAATGGGATCAACTGCGCGATCTGTTTCACCCGGACGGCACCATCGAGATAACCTGGTTCGATGGGCCGGCCAGTGAATTTGTCGACGGCTCGATGCGCATGGGCGCATCGGATGCGCGCACCAAACACTTGATCGGTACGCCGGTTGTCGCCCTCAATGCCAGCGCGACGAAGGCCATTGTCGAGACCAACGCAATGATTATCGGCGAGAACGTCAAACTGAATCTGGGTTGCATTGGCCACAACCGCTTTTACGACAGGGTGGAAAAACGCGATGGCTTATGGAAACTGTTCAGGCGCCAAAGCATCTACGACATGGCCAGCTTCACCTTTCCGTTTGGCGTGGTCGAGATCGATCAGAGCACGGTGGCGAAATACCCGCGCGAATACGCCGCGCTGGCTTATCTGCTGGAAAAAAGCGGCTTTCCTGTCAAGCGCCTGTTCGCCACGCGCGGCAGTGCGCTCGAACAACAAATGAAGGCCGATGGGAAGCGCTGGCTGGCGGTCTGAACGATTGCCCGCTGCGCCAGACGTATTTCCCACCATGAAGATTTTTCGTGTCACCGCAAAACGGGGAGCACCATGAGCCAATTTTTCACAGTCCACACTGAAGGCGCCGACCTCGCCTGCCACAGGGAAGGCAACGGCCCGCTGTTGCTGCTGGTGGTCGGCGGCAACGGCGACAGCCGCCGTTTTGCCCCGCTGTCGGCCCAACTGGCCGATCGTTATACCGTCGTGCGTTATGACCGTCGCGCCAATGCCGGCAGCAGCGGCGACACGCAGGGCGAGCTGGACATGGCGCAACAAGGCCGTGATGTCGCCGCCGTCATTCGCGCCGCCGGCGATCAGCCGGCGTACGTATTCGGCAACAGCGCCGGGGCCAACATCGCGTTGAAGCTGACGCAGGACCACCCGAAGCTGGTGCGCGCCCTAGTCGATCATGAGCCGCCGATTACCGACTTTTTACCAAAGGCCAAGGCCGCGCCATGGCGGGAGTTTTTTGACCGTGTGTACGATACCTATCTGACAACGGGCGGCGCGGCGGCTATGCAACTGTTCGCCAGTTCATTCGTTGGGTTGGATCAGAACGCAGCGGCCCCCGGCGATCAGGATGGCGATTTTGAGCGTTTTCTGGCGCACGAATTCAGGGTCATCAACAGTTTTGTCCCGGATCTCGACGTGCTACGCCGTGGCGGCGTGCCGATGGTTACCGCCGCGGGCCGCGCCAGCGGCGAGGCGTTTTATGCGCAGACGGCGCGCGAACTGGCGCGGCAATTGCCCTGCCCGTGCATCGAGGTCAGCGGCCATCATCTGAGTTATGCCAGCGACCCGGTCGTTTTCGCCAACGAATTGCATCAGATTCTGGTGTCATTCGGGAAATAAGGTTAAGTCTGACAGACAGATGCTCGAACAAGGTGCGAAACCTCGGAGTTTCACTGCGCCGATAGTAGTCGTCTCGATACCGATGGCATATAAGTGAAAACAAACCCACCTCTATGGCGGTTCTCGGGCGGAGTCAGCGGGGGTTAAAACAACGCCTTGTTGTGGCCGTCGATAACGGTCTGCCTCGCCTCGGCGGGCATTTCGCGGATCAGCGCATGGCCTGTCGCGCCGAAAACGGTCAGCTCGACGGAATAAACCTGCCCGGCATGAAATTCGCAGGTCTGCTCCGTCGGACTGGTGGTGGTATAGGTCCGGGCACTTCCGGGCGTGTTGCCAAAAGCGCTTACGCTGCCCATGATGGCCACTTTGTAGATACCGGGCAGCACATCGACCATGGTCGTGTAGCTGCCGGCGAGGTTCCTGGATTCCCTGAAGGCCGGGGTGACGATGCCGCCCGTTTGCTTTATCGGGATGCCGTTCAGCCACAGGCTGAATGTCTTGTTTATGACCAGGGTAGCCACCTCCGACGGATCTTTCACCCCTTGATCTTCCCCATAGGCTAGAACGATGGGCGAATCCTCCATGACGGAGCTATATACTCCCGCACAGCCGCAGGCCAGCAAGAGCGCCATGCAGCAGCCGATAAGCCTGGCTTTTTCCATTTTTCGTCCCGTGTCTTCTTATTCAAACAACTGCTAATGGGGCTATTTTGCCAGTTTGTTCGATCGTACGCCGGCCATAGCGGACATTCGGATGCGTTCGCAATTGCAGCGAGAGTGCGCAAGCCGGGCGCACATTGAGACTTGTGCCAGAGAAATTGGTAGTCGGTCGGTTCAGCCTTACTCTCTGGCGATCTTTACCACCAATTCCGCTAGGTGCCTTATCATGGAAAAACGAGTTTTTTGTCATGACAGGTTGCCATCGAAAATGACGTTTACCCAACTCGAGATTTTCGCCAAAGTGACGGAACTCGGCAGTTTTACCGCTGCGGCGTATCCTTGATCGCCGATCTTGCCTTGTCGGATCAGGTCATGGCGCTGTGTCCGGGCGTTGTCAAGAAGCCGTTGACGCCCGCCATTCGGCGATCCGTTGGGCTGGCAGTGCATAGCCTGAAGTACGTGAGTCCAGCAGCGCGCGTTTTCCTGAAAACCGCCAAAGCCATGGCGGCGACATTGCGCAAGCCATAGTAGTCAGCGGCCTTTGTCTTTAAATCAATTGCCGAACCTGGATGCCATGGATGAGGGCGGACACGGATGCCTGCGTCGGTGGGGTTGCCCCGGCGTGCTGGCAAGCCGCGGTGCCAGCGGCAACGGCTCGCGCCAAGTGGCGTTGCGGGCTTTCATCGGGTGCGGACAGCCGGCTGGCGATGAGGCCTGCCGCGCAGGCGTCGCCGGCGCCCACGGTATCGGCGACCGTTATCGCCGGCGGGGTGGCCTGCCAGGCGCCTTGCGGCGTGAAAAGCGTTGCGCCGCGCGGGCCTTCGGTGTAGAGCCACCAGGCGTCCGGGTGCCAGCGGCGGATTTCTTCCAGAGTCTGCCGCGGGCAATCGCTTCCCATCAGTCCGGCGAGATCTTCGTCCGACAGCTTGATGACGTCGGCAAGTCTGCACATTTTCTCGAAAACCGGCAGAAACTCCTTGTCCATGATGTTCCGGTAGTTCGGATCGTAGCTGATGGGCACACCTGCCTCGTGCAGTTCCTCGGCCAATTCCAGCAGCCGCCCGGCGAGCGGCTGGCGGGCGAGGCTGATGCTGCCGAAATGCACCCATTCAGCATGTTCCCGCCATCCCGGCGGCAGCGCCTGCGGCGTGAAATACAGGTCTGCGCTGTCGTTGCCGATGAAGAAATAGTGGGGCGGATGGCTTTGCGGCACGATCGCCAGCAGCGGCGGCCGATCGACGCGCTGGAGAAAGCGCAGGTCGAGCCCCGCGGTTTCGCTGTCGGACCAGAGTGCGTCGCCGAAGCAGCAGCGGCTGATCGATCCGGCAAACGCGCTCGCGACGCCGAGTCTGGCAGCGGCGCGCGCCACGTTCCAGATCGATCCGCCCGTCTTGCTGCTCCAGCTATCTCCGTCGATGCGGATCATGTCGGTCAGTGCTTCTCCTGCCGACACGAAGCGGGGGAAATTCTCGGCCATCGTGTTATTCCTTCAGTGCCGGCAGGATCGCATAGCAGGCGCCGGTGGTGTGGTAATCCACTTTCCCGGCGGGGCTCTTTTCGTCGGTGGTGTTGACGTTCTCACGGGTAAGCAGCCGGAACCAGGCGCCGTGTTCGTGATCGATCCAGTGTTGCCAGCAGTAGGCCCATAGCCTGTCGTACCAGCGCCAGTATTCCTCCTTGCCGGTGCGCTGGCCGAGCAGCGCGGCAGTGGCCATGCTTTCGCATTGCACCCAATGGTATTTGCGGTCGTCGCAAATGGCGAAATCCGGGCCGAAGCCGTAGTACAGGCCGCTGTACCTGTCATCCCAGGCATGCTCGAAAGCCGTGGCGAACAGCGCTTCGGCGCGTTCCAGCAGCCAGGGCTGCGGCCGATGGCGTTCGATGCTGAGCAGCAGGTGGGCCCATTCGGTGAAGTGCCCCGGCTGATAGCCCCAGGGGCGGAAGATGTTGGACATGTCGTTCTTGTTGTAGTCCCAGTCGACTGCCCAATCGCTGGTGTAGTGTTCCCAGATCATTATGCCGTCGGTTTTGGCGGCAAGGCGCTGGTTGATGCTCGTGGCGACGAGTTCGGCGCGGTCTAGGAAGCGCTCCTGCCCTGTGGCGTCGAAAGCGGCGAGGCAGGCTTCCGTGGCGTGCATGTTGGCGTTCTGCCCGCGGTAGGGCGAGAGTTGCCAGTCGGCCGTCGCTTCATCGGCATAAAGCCCGTAGGCGGGCTGCCAGAAGCGCTGCTCCATCACGCCGAAGGTTTCGTCCAGCCAGGGGCGGGCTTCTGCGATGCCGGCCATGACGGCATGGGTATAGGCGAGGAGCACGAAGGCCATGCCGTAGCAGTGGTTGGTGGCGTCGATCACTTCGGCCTTGCCGTTCTTCCATGAAAGCTGCCAGGCGTAGCCGCCGGTTACCGGATTGCGGTGCACGTCGCGCAGGAAATTGACGGCGCGCCGGGCGTTGTCGAGGTAGGCCGGCGTGTCGGGGAAATGGCGCGCGGCCATGGCCCAGAGGAAAACGTAGCGCGTGCTGCTGACGAGGTGCCGGGTGTGGGCGTCGAAAACCGTGCCGTCATCCTTCAGGAAGTGGTAGAAACCGCCGGTCGGGTCGATCGCCCGCGGGTGGTAGAACGCCAGCGTGTGGCGCACGTGGTCGAGCAGGGTCTGGCGGCAGCGAAAGTCGGGGGGAGTCGGAATCATGAATCGGCCGTTGGGTTGATGGTCATGAAGGCGCGGGCAGAGCAGGGCGCGGTCGGCATGCTCTACCCGCTGTCAGCGGAAAACGGAAGCGGGGCCTCGTCAGTTCATCCATTCCAGGAAGTTGAGTTCCTGCAGGTCGTTTTTCAGCGCATCGATTTCTGCCTGAGTCATGGGATCCAGCGGCAGGCGGGTCGGACCGCAGTCCACGCCGGCGATTTTCATCATCGACTTCAGGGCGGGCAACGGCCGGTATTTCCGTACCACCAGGGCGACCATCTGCGCGGAGAGCAGCTGCAGGCGCTGCGCTTCGTCTTGCCGCCCCTCGACGAAGCAGGTGCGGATTTTGTGGTAGAGCGGCGCCGCCAGGTTGTAGGTGCTGCCCACTGCGCCCTTGGCGCCGGCTGCCAAGCCGCTCAAGAGCATTTCGTCGACGCCGAAGACCATGTTGAAGCGGCCGTCGTCCAGCGCGGCGCAGGTCTGGAATTCGTACAGCGTGGGGGATGTGTATTTGATGCCGGCCAGGTTCGGAATGCGCGCCGACGCTCTGCGCAGGAAGTCCTCCATGCCGAACGCAACTCCGGTCAGGTGGGGAATGTGGTAGTAGTAGAACGGCAGATTCGGCGCGGCGGAGGCGATTTCGGCCATGCAATCGACCAGCGAGGCAACCGATGCCGGCTTGAAATAATAGGGCGGCGTCGTGGCGATGGCGGCTGCTCCGGCGCTTTGTGCGTGCGCGGCCAGATCGCGCGAATCGGCGATGGCGGTATGGCCGACGTGGGCAACCACGGGGATGTGGCCTGCGGCGGCGCCGATGAAGGCCTCGAGCGTCGCCTTGCGCTCGGCCGTGGTCATCGAGGTGCATTCGCCCGTCGTGCCGCACACGAACATGGCCATGACATCGAAGGCCATCAGGCGCTCGACCATGGGGGCAACCATATCCAGGTTCAGGCTGCCGTCGGCGCGCATGGGGGTGAACGTGGCGGGAATCAGGCCGGTCATCCAGAAGTTTTTTTGCATGATGTTCTCCATCGAAGAGTGATTAATGTACGGAGCGGGGATCGAGCGCATCGCGCAGACCGTCGCCGATGAAATTGATGCTGAGCACCGCCAGGGCGATCATGAGCCCAGGCGCCATCCACAACCATGGCATGCCTTCCAGGATAGCGTGAGATTGGGCGTCCTGCAGCATGTTGCCCCAACTGGGCGTCGGCGCCTGCACGCCGAGGCCGAGAAACGACAGCGAGGCTTCCTGAAGGATGGCGTTGGCCATGCCGAAGGTGGCGGCGACCGTGACGGTGCCGACGACGTTGGGGAACAGGTGGCGCGTCATGATCTGAAACGGTGTGACGCCGATCGAGCGTGCGGCCAGCACGAACTGCTGTTCCCGGAAGGAAAGGAATTGGCCGCGCACCAGCCGGGCGACTCCCGGCCAGGTAAGAACGCCGATGACGAGCATGGTGTTGTAGATGCTGGGGCCGAGCACCGAGGCGATGGTGATGATCATGACCAGCGACGGGAAAGCCATCACCATGTCGGTAAAACGCATCAGGAACATATCTGTTTTGCCGCCGGCATAGCCGGCGAGGCCGCCGACGATGACGCCGATCAGCGTCGATATGGAGACGGCGACGAGGCCGACCGACAGCGATACGCGGCCGGCATGAACGATGCGCGACCACACGTCGCGCCCCGTGGTGTCGGTTCCCAGCCAGTGCGCGAGCCCCGGCGCCTGCCCCATGGAGCCGAGGTCGAGCTCGATCGGGGAATAGCGCTCGATCATGGGCGCCAGCACCGCCATGAGCACCAGGATACAGAGGACGATCAGCCCTAACACGGCCAGCTTGTGGCGGAAAAAGCGTTTGCGCGCCTTGACCCAGAGGCTTTCGCCGACGAGGTTCGCCTCGGGGTTCTGCGATAGATCGGTAATGCTTGCGCTGGTCATTGCTGCTAAGTCCTTAGTCGTAGCGGATCCGCGGATCCAGGAAACTGTAGGTAATGTCGGTGAGCAGGTTGCAGATCTGCACCATGACTGCCGAAAAGAGCACGTAGCCCATGATGACCGGCGAATCGCGCGAGGTGATGGCGCTGATGAACATCAGGCCGATGCCCGGCCACTGGAAGATCATTTCGATGATCACCGAGCCGCCGAAAAGGATGGGCAGGGTCATGCCGATGACCGTTATCACCGGGATCAGGGCGTTGCGCAGGATATGCCGCACGATGACCAGCCATTCGCGCAGGCCTTTCGCCCGCGCCGTGCGTACGTAGTCGTTGTTCATCACTTCCAGCACGCTGGTGCGCGTATAGCGCATGAATGTCGCCGTGCGCACGAGGCCGAGCGCCAGCGCCGGCAGGGCCAGGTGGCGCAGATTGTCGATGAGCGAATAGGCCTCGCCGGCCGTGGAAATTCCGGAAGTCGGGAAAAGATGCCACTGGATCGCGAACAGGTAGACCAGGATCATGCCCAGGAAAAAGTCGGGAATGGAAATGCCTGTAAAGCCCAGGAATGTGAAGGTGTAGTCCATGCGCGAATACTGCTTGAGCGCGGAGAAGACGCCCATGATCACGCCCAGCACGATGGCGATGAGCAATGCCGTGCCCATCAGCTGGATCGTTGCCGGAATGCGCGCCGCCAGGATGCCGAGGACCGATTCGCCGGTCTGGAACGAATAGCCGAGGTTGCCATGCAGCAGCTGCGTGAGCCAGCGGAAATACTGCACGTAGAGCGGCAGGTCGAGGCCGAGCTGCCCGCGGCGCAGCCGGATCAGATCCTCGGACTGCGGCGTGTCGGTCGAAATCATCGCCAGCACGGCGTCGCCGGGCATCAGCGAGGCGACGAAGAAAACGATCACCGTGATGCCGAACAATATCGGGATGCTGATCAGGAGCCGGCGGATAATGTAGGTAATCATTGGTATGTATCGGTGAATGCCCTGGAGTGGGCGGGCTGCCGGAGTTCCGGCGGCCCGTCCGAGCTTTGCCGTTATGGGCTTACTGTTTGATGTCCCACTTCTCGATTTCGTTGTAGACCGGCAGGTTGAAGATCAGCGTCGGCATCTCGGCGTAGTGTTCCGTCGCGCCGATGACACGCTTGTTGAACGCCATCGGGCGCACTTCGTACCACAGCCAGCCGCGGAACATGTCCTCGTTGAGGATCTTGGAGATCTCCTGATAGTACGGCGCGCGCTTCTCACGCTCGGATTCGCTCAAGCCTTTGTCATACAGCTCATCGACCTGCTTGTTGCAGTAAGTGAAGGAGAGTTGCGCGCCGCAGGTGCTGGTCAGCGCGCCGAGCGAAGGATCGAGGCCCTGGCCGTTGGCGAAATAGCCCATCTCGAACTTGCCGTCGTTATATACCGTCTGGATCTCGGCGGGGTTGAGCAGGCGCGGCACGATGTTGACGCCGACGGCTGAGAGGTAGGCCTGGATCGCCGTCACGGTGTCCTTGTTGACCTGGTCGGCGTAGTAATAGATGAAGTCGATCTTGCGGCCCGAATCCCAGCCGGCATCCTTCAACAGCTGCTTGGCCTTGGCCGGGTCGTACTTGTAGGGATTGAGCGACGGCGATTGCGCCCAGGCGGCCGGGAACATGGTGTTCGAGACCTTGCCGGTGCCTTTCTTGATCGTGGCGATGATCTTGTCGCGGTCGATTGCATAAACCATTGCCTGGCGCACGCGCACGTCTTTCAGGAAGGGCTGCGCGTGATTGAATTGCAGGTAGGTCGGCAGGCCGGCGTCGAGGTTCGGCAGCACGTTCAGGGTGGGCACCTTCTGCAGGCGCTCGATGTCACTGACGGGCACGCCGCCGCCCTCGTAGGACATGACATCGACTTCGTTGGCGGCCAAGGCGTTGATGATGCTCGGGATATCGGCGAAGATGCGATAGACGATACGGTCGGCCTTGGGCTTGCCGAGGAAATAGTCGTCGTTGCGCACGACTTCGACGTACTGGTCGGGAGCGTACTTGGACCACTTGAAGGGGCCGGTGCCGACGCGGTTCTGCGTCCAGTAGGTCGAGCGCGCCAGCTCGGAAGGCTTGACCTCCCCCAGAATGTGCTTGGGCAGGATGGAGAAATAAATCTGTTTGAGTTCGACCCAGAGCGGGCGCGGCCCGTTCAGTTCGAACTTGACGGTCAGATCGTCGACCTTGGAAACGCCGCTCAACTTGTCCGCCTTGCCGCCGCGGAAATCGTCGTAGCCTTTGATGTCCGACAGGTTGTTGGCGATGATCGATGCCGCCGCCGGATTGGCGTAGGTGTTGTAGGAGAAGACGACGTCATCGGCAGTGAACGGCTTGCCGTCGTGCCATTTGACGTCCTTGCGCAGCTTGAAGATCCAGGTGGCGCCGTTGTCCGGCGTGCTCCAGGATTCGGCCAGCAGCGCTTTGACGCCGTCGCCCTTCCAGTTTACGTGCGCCAGGCCCTGCAGCACGGTCTCGTCGAGCCGGTTGCCGCAGGTCGTGTACAGCGGGCCGGCCATGCAGCCGGTACGGAAAGCCTGCCGGATGACCTTGTCGCCCGCGCCCTGGGCGTGGGAAATGACCGGGGCGGACAGCAAGGCGATGACGACGGCGGCGCTGGAGGCGAGAGAAAACAGTTTTCGGGCTTTCATTGCAGAGCTTCCTTTCTATCGGATGGCGAATGAATTTGGCATAACTATGAATCTGTGCTTCTCGAACATGGCTTTTCAAGCGTGGTGGCAGGCAACCTGATGGGTTGCATGGCCGGGTGCGGCAGAAGGATCGGCGCTACGCAACTGTGGATCGGATTCGCGGCAGAGGGCCGAGGCCATCGGACAGCGCGGATGAAACCGGCATCCCGAAGGCGGATTGGCCGGATTTGGCACGTCGCCTTGCAGGACGATGCGTTTGCGGGTGCGCTCGCGTTTCGGATCGGGCGTCGGGATCGCCGACAGCAGGGCCCGCGTGTAGGGGTGCCGCGGGGCGTCGAAAACATCGTTGCGCACGCCGATCTCGACGATGCGCCCGAGGTACATGACGGCCACGCGGTCGCTGATGTAGCGCACCATCGACAGATCGTGCGACACCATCAGGTAGGTCAGCCCGAGCTGCCCGCGCAGATCGGCCATCAGGTTGACGACCTGGGCCTGGATCGACACGTCGAGCGCCGAGATGGGCTCGTCGGCGACGATGAGCGCGGGGTTCGTCGCCAGCGCGCGCGCCAGGCCCACGCGCTGCCGCTGTCCGCCGGAGAACTCGTGCGGGTAGCGGTTGATGAAGGACGGATTCAGCCCGACCAGCTTCATCAGCTCCTGCACGCGCTCGCGCCGCGCCGCCGGGGCGCCCACGTTGTGCACGTTCAGCGGTTCGATGATGATGCTGCCGACCGTCATGCGCGGATTGAGCGAAGAGTAGGGGTCCTGGAAAACCATCTGCATATGCTGACGAGATTTCCGGAGCTGGCCTTCGTTGAGCAGCGCAATATCCTGGCCGTTGAATAGAATCTGACCGGAAGTGGCGTCCAGGAGCCGCAGCATGGCGAGGCCGGTGGTGGATTTTCCGCAGCCGCTTTCGCCGACGAGACCCAGCGTTTCTCCCCGATACAGCGAGAACGACACGCCGTCGACTGCCCGAACGGCGCCGGTCTGGCGCTTCAGCAGGCCGCGCCGGATGGGAAAGTGCACTTTCAGGTCTTTGACCTCGGCAAGGGTTTCCGTTTTTTCCGCCATGCTCATCGCGCAGCCTCGTAATGATGAATCTCCGCCACTTGCCCGGCGTGCCAGCAACGCACGGTTTGACCGGCCGCGATTTCGTCCAGCGCGGGAAGATTCTGATGGCATTTGTCGGTGGCGTAGGTGCAGCGTGGCGCGAAGGGGCAGGATTCCGGCGGGCGCCTCAGGTCGGGAGGCATGCCTTCGATGGAAAACAGCCTTCCCTGGTCGCGCCCCTCCATTTTGGGGATCGCCTTGAGCAAGCCGAGCGTGTAGGGGTGGCGGGGCCGTTCGTACAATTCATCGACAGGGGACTGTTCTACGATGTGGCCACCGTACATGACAGCGACCTTGTCGACGACGCCGGCGACCAGCCCCAGGTTATGGCTGATCCAGATGACCGCCATGCCCAGCTTCTGGCGCAATCCCTCGATCAGCTCGACGATCTGCGCCTGGACGGTAACGTCCAGCGCGGTGGTTGGCTCGTCGGCGATCAGCAGCGCCGGGTCGCAGGAAAGGGCCAGGGCGATCATGATCCGCTGGCGCTGCCCGCCGGAAAACTGGTGGGGAAAGTCGTCGAGGCGCTCCCGGGGACGGGAGATGCCGACCAGCGACAGCATCTCGACGGCGCGTTCCCTTGCCGCTTGCTTGTTCAGGCCGAGGTGCGGCCCGAGCGCCTCGGTCATTTGCAGGCCGACCGACAGCACCGGGTTCAGCGACGTCATCGGGTCCTGGAATATCATGGCGATCCGCCGTCCGCGGATTTTGCGCATTTCCTCTTCGCTGAGCCGCAGGAGATCCTTGCCTTCGAAGAAAACTTCTCCGCTTTCGATACGGCCGGGCGGAAAGCGGATGAGACGCATCAGCGACATCACCGATACCGATTTGCCGCTGCCGCTTTCGCCGACAATGGCCATGGATTCTCCGGCTTCCAGCGAGAACGAGACACCGTTGACGGCATGAATTGTCGCGCCGTCCGAATAAAAGCGCGTGACGAGGTTGCGCACGTCGAGCAGAGGCATGGGCTACTCCGTCAAAGAGATTCCGGCGGCATTGTCCGTGCCTGCGATGGACTGATTGAAACGAAGCTCGACGTTGTGGAAGTGCTGGCGCAGCCTCTGTTTGGCGAGAACGGCATCGCGGCGGCGCACGGCGTCGAACAGATCGCGGTGGGCTCGAACGGTCAGGAGGGGATTGCTGTCCTGCGGAACCGTTTTGATCTCCAGCGCGTTATAAACGACCCAGAAAATATCGATCAGGCTGAGCAGCGAGCCGTTCCCCAGCGGAGCGTACAGCAGCCGGTGAAAACCGCGGTCCTCATTGGAAGTGGACTCGCCGTCCCGTGCTTTTTTCTCCCAGGTTACCAGCAGCGCATCGATCTGATCCAGCTGTTCCCGGTTGATGATTTCCGTTACCGATCCCAGTGCCGATTCTTCCAGCCATTCCCGGACTTGGAGGATTTCAGGGGCGCGGGTGGGCTGAAACGTGAGTCCGAAGGAAAGGAAATCGAGAACCGAATCGAAGTTGAATTCGCGGACGCAAACGCCTTCGCCATGGCGGGACTCGAGAATTCCCAGGGATTCGAGCGATTTGACCGCTTCGCGCACGGACCCCCGGCTGACGCCGAGATCTTCGGCAAGCTGCCCTTCGGGCGGCAGAAGATCGCCGGGCCGCAAGCCCTTTTCCGTGATGACCTGCTTGATCCGCTCCTGGATGACGCGCCTGAGTCCAGGTTCCCGAGAACGCTTGACCATCTGCCCTTCCTTTGCTTATTAGATATCCGATAACTTTTTTTGTGTAAGTTATCGGATATCTAATAAGCTGTCAACGGCCATTGGCGGTGCGTAAGAAATCACTATATTTTGACGTGACCGAAACATCTGACTATAATTGCGCGCTTTAATGGCCAGGTAGCTCAGTTGGTAGAGCAGCGGACTGAAAATCCGCGTGTCGGCAGTTCGATTCTGCCCCTGGCCACCAGAATTTTGATTTAAAATCAACGCCTTAGACGATTTTCTCGTCTGAGGCGTTTCTCTTTGCACGGACGCCAGAACACGAAATCGACACGGTGACGTTTAGCTCCTTCCTTTTCCGGCCCTCTTGGCCCTCAGGAAGCTGCCCCTACCGCGCTGTTCCAGGTAGTCGCCCAGTAGCTCCAGCGGCGGCACGCCAAGCGCCTCCGAGAACTCCACCAGCTCGACGGCGTCGATCCGCCGCTCTCCCCGCTCGCACTTGGACACGAACGTCTGTGTGTTCCCCAGGCGCTCGGCCAGCTCCACCTGGGACATGCCCACGCGCCTGCGCGCTGCCCTGAGGACGGACAGCAGGAGCTGGTAGTCGGGGTCGTGTGTCGATAGGGTCATCGTGCCGTGGCCGAAATGGTCACGACATGCTAGAGTCCGTCTTGGAATAGTCCAAAAACGACTACCCCAACATGGACTATTTCATCTCCCAACTCCCATGGAAGGAAAAGAGACATGCGAACCACAGCGATCATCGTCACCACCACCGTCCTCGCGATGGCCGTACCGTCGGCACAGGCAGCGCCGAGTCAGGCGCAGAGGGACTTCGCCACCTACCTGGTCAAGAGCGGGAAGGAGCCGAAGGTGAAAGACGCCACCTGGGCGACGGACAGGAACTTGTACGTCGGCGTCATCGACGACGGCAGCAGGCGCGACGGCTTCGCCGAGTACATCTGCTCGGTCGCGGACGATCACGGCCTGAGGCCGGAGCTCGTCAAGGCCATCGACGTGGTCAAGGTCGCCCGGACCGGCAAGTTCGTCGAGCTGGGGAAGGCGTATTGCAAGTAGAATCCAAAACTTTCAGCATTTAGGGATTACGCTCTGCGGGCATATCGACTGCTGACTAATGTTAGCAGCGCATATAAACTAGCACGATCCCAGACTCGTCAATACTATTAAAAAGGTTCTCCAATATGGCAGTCCATCAATACCCTGTCGAAGTTCAGCCAGATCACCTTGAAAAAATTACACGTGCAAAACCTGTACAGGCATTGTCCGAATTGATCTGGAACGGCCTGGATGCTGATGCAGAAAGAATAAACATCTCTTTTGAAGAAAATGGACTCGGTACACTTGAACGTATAACTGTTAAGGATAACGGAATTGGATTACCTCACACAGAGGCGCCGGGAAGGTTTCAAAGACTTGGTGGGTCGTGGAAGCGTCCTGGCGGGGCGACTGCAAAAGGGCGCTTTCTTCATGGTCAAGAGGGGCGCGGAAGATTCAAAGCTTTTTCGATTGGCCGATTTGCAGAATGGAAGGTGACATACCTGCGCGACAATTGCCGCTGGACATACACGATCTCTATGTCTGGTGACGATATTCAACACGTTTCAATCTCGGACGAGGAGGAAGTGAAAGCAGAGATTGAATGTGGCATTACGCTGACAATCACGGAGCCGATCAAGGACTTTCGATCGCTAGATAGTGATTTCGCCATTGCCGAGATGACGCAAATATTTGCGTTGTATCTCGCAGATTATTCTGATGTGTCTATTTTTGTTGGTGGAAAACGAATTGATCCATCTACAGTCATCATGGGTCGTAAGGCATTTAATCTCGATGACATATCGGACGCGGGAAAAGCGCATCATGCTCGTCTCGAAATCATCGAGTGGCAGGGTATTGCCAACAGGGCATTGTTCTTATGCAACGACAAACGATTCCCTCTTTGCCAAGTGGATCGACGGTTTCATATCGGGGATTTTCAGTTTACTGCCTATTTACAATCCCCTTACCTTGGCCAGTTGCAACAACAGGGAACGATTGAGCTGGCCGAAATGCAGCAGCCTGCCGTCGCTGCGATCGACGAGGCGGTAAAAACGATTAAGGACTACTTCCGGAGCCGTGCAGCAGAGCAAGCGCGTAGTTTTGTTCAAGAATGGAAGGACGAAGCAATTTATCCCTATCAAGGGGAAGCTACAACACCAGTTGAACAAGTTGAGCGCCAAGTTTTCGATATAGTTGCCCTTAATGTTGCGCGTCACCTTCCTGAGTTTGCAGAAGCTCCCGCGAAGAATAAATCCTTTCAGTTGAGAATGTTGCGACAAGCGATTGAAAAAAGCCCCGAAGATTTACAGTTAATATTGACCGAAGTTCTTAACCTTCCAAAACGCAAACGTGAAGAGCTATCTGATCTTCTGCAAGATGTATCTCTATCCTCGATTATAAGTTCAGCAAAGGTCGTAGCTGATCGCCTCAAATTTCTTACTGGGCTCGAATCGATTCTCTTTGATCCTGAGCCAAAGAAGCGTTTGAAGGAAAGATCCCAGCTCCACAGAATTGTTGCTGAAAATTGTTGGCTGTTCGGTGAAGAATACGCGCTTTCTGTCGACGATCAGTCTCTTACAGAAGTTTTGCGGGCACACAAAAAGTTGATAGGCGAAGACACAGTGATTGATGCTCCTGTCAAACATATTTCCAAGACACGAGGTATTGTTGACCTCGTACTTTCAAAAGCCATTCGTCAGCACCATGCAAATTCACTCACTCATTTAGTCGTCGAGTTGAAGGCTCCAAAAATACCGATTAATTCCAACGAGATTACGCAGATCGAGGGATATGCGGCATCAATAGTCAATGACCAGCGCTTTCTGAACGTTGGCGTAAATTGGATTTTTTGGGTTATCAGCGATGAGATCGGGTCACATGCGAAATTCAGAATTACCAACCCCACCACGGGTCAAATTCATTCGCACGACAATGCTGCGATTTTTGTGAAGACCTGGGCACAATTGCTTGATGAGAACCGTGCGCGGCTCCAATTCTTCCAGGAACGATTAGAGTTCAAGGCCGATAAAGGCGAGTCGTTGAGGTATTTGCAAAAACGTCATGCACAGTACCTTGAGGGTGTATTGGAAGAGGAGCCAGAATCTGAGGTAGAAGGCGAGGCCGTGGCAGTAGAGGAGGACGCGTGAACTAAGCCTGCATACAACCGTCTCTTAATTCTCAAAGACAAACGCAACAAAGGGCGTGTCTAGTTTAGGTCAAGCGTTGGTATTTTTTCACGCATCCCCGCGGTAATATGCGATTCAACCGGGCCGGCGATCGGCCCGAGGACCGCCGGCAATGGCTATGGCGGTTAGAAGTGCTCTCGGTGGCAAGAACAGCCGAGGCCCGCACGGTCCGACGAACCGGGCGCGGCCCATTTCTGCGACGAACAGCAGGCACAGTCATCCCGTGGCGGACACAGTTCCGCCGAATGACAACCCTGCATGGAAACCGCAGAGATGACGAAATACTACCAGTACGCCCCCGGCAGGCTCGACGCCGGACAGCTCGCCGAGCTACACCAACTCCCCGACGAAGCGCTCGTGACCGCCCAGGAGGCAGCCGAGGTGCTGCGCATCAAGTACACCACCCTCGCGTTCTACCGCTGCCACGGCGGTGGCCCGGAGTTCGTCCGCGTCGGCACCAAGGTCGTGCGCTACCGCATGGGCGCGCTGCGCGAGTACGCCAAGGGCCAGCCGATGGGCGCGGGCATGCGCCGCGTCGGCGCCGCGATGCTCGCCGGCCGTGCCGCCAAGAGGGAGGAGTGATCCATGGAAGAGCAAAAGAACACGCCCGCAGTGGACGAAACCGCGGGCGCCAAGGGGCAGCAAAGCGCAGAGGTGAGCAGGCTCACGAGTGCAGATGATGCCGCCGAATGCACATCTCCGGAACCGTCGTTCGCGGCCATGCGCGGTTACGTCGAAGCGGGCTATCCGCTGATCCCGCTGCATGCCTGGAACGCGGTCGACAGCAAGGGGCGTGACCGCGGCAAGACGCCGAGGGACGATGCGTGGACGACCCGCGACTACTACAGCCGCGAGGTGCTGGCGCAGGCGAGGCGCGATGGCCTCAACGTCGGCGTGCGCCTGCGGCCGACCGATCTCGTCATCGACGCCGACCCGCGTAACTACGGGGAGGGCCGCGACAGCCTGTCCGAACTGGCCGTCGACCTTGGCCTGAACCTGGACGATTGCCCGCACGTCGTCACCGGCGGCGGAGGCCACCACTACTATCTGACCAAGCCCGCCGAATTCGCTATCGTCGGCAGCCTGGAACAATACCCCGGCGTGGAATTCAAGACGTCCGGCCAGCAGGTGGTTGCGGCAGGATCGGTGCACCCGAACGGCCGGCGCTACGAATCCGAGTTCTTCCTGCGCGGCCTGGACGAGACGCCGCCTGCGCCGAATCAACTCCTGGCGCTGATCCGCCGGCCGGAACTTCCGCAGGGCGCGGAATCGGAACTGTGGGGCGAAATCACCCCCGATATGCTTGCCGCGACGCTCGATCAACTGGACGTAGAACAGTGGCAGGACCATGATCGTTGGCGCGACTTGATGATGGCCTGCCACCATGCCACGGCCGGCGAGGGCAGGCAGGAGTTCATTGATTGGTGCCTTCAGGATGCAAAGTACGCGGATGATGCCTGGATCATCGGCCGCCGCTGGGATTCTCTGCACGCCCGCTATCGCGGCGGCAGGCCGATCACCGTGAAGTACCTGCATAAGGTCGTGCAGGAGGCCGGAGGCAATGTTCCGCATGCTGCGCCAGAGGACGACTTCGACGTTGCCGTCGTCGACGGCGAGATGCTGCCGACGCTACGCCGGATGAAGAACGGCAAGCCCGAGAGCAAGAGCAACTTCCCGAACTGCCTGAAGCTGGTGCGGTGCATCAATAGCCAGTTGGGCCTGGTCTACGACGAGTTCGGCTGCGCCATCCACCTGGTGGCGCCCGAGCTCCCGTGGACCATCGACGTGGGGCGCAGGCTCGATGACGACGTGGTGCGCCGCATCCGTCAGCATCTCGTCGAGATCACCGACATGAACTGGAGCAAGGACGACGTGCTGGAGGCCGTCCTGACCCTGGCCCGCGAGAATCCCGTCCATCCTGTGCGCGATTACCTCGCAGGCTTGAAATGGGACGGCGTGCCGCGCATCGACAAGCTGCTGGTCAGGTACGCCCAGGCAGCAGACAGCGCCTACGTCCGCGCCATCGGCGCAAAGGCGCTCATCGCCGCCGTGAGGCGCGTGCGCCAGCCCGGCTGCAAGTTCGACAACGTCATCGTGCTCGAGGGCGACCAGGGCTGCGGCAAGAGCACCTTCGTCAAGTCGCTGTCGCCGAACGTCGAGTGGTTCTCGGATTCGCCCATCGGCAACACCGAGTCGAAGGATGCCCCGCTCTCGTTGCAAGGCCGCTGGATCATCGAGCTGGGCGAGATGTCCGTCCTGTCGAAATCCGGTGTCGAGGCCTTGAAAGCCTTTGTGTCGAGCAGCATCGACCACGTCCGCCGCCCCTATGGCCGCCTGCACGAAGAACTGCGCCGCCAGTGCATCTTCATCGGCACCACCAACCAGACGGCCTACCTGAAGGACCAGACAGGCAACCGCCGCTTCTGGCCCGTGAAGGTCGGCACGATCGACCTGGATGGCCTGGTCGCCGACCGCGACCAGCTCTGGGCCGAAGCCGCATGCAGGGAGGCCGCAGGCGAATCGCTGTTCCTGCCGCAGGAGCTCTGGGACGTGGCCGCCGTCGAGCAGGAGGAGCGCGTGGCCGACGACCCGTGGGCCGACATCCTGCGCGCTTACCTGGACCGCAGCGAGGTCTGGGATAGCGAGGAAGTCCAGCAGGTCGAACCGACAGATCGCGTGCACACGACCACGCTCCTGAGCGAGGCGCTCAACATTCGCCCTGGCGATCAGCGCCCCGAGCACACGCAGCGCCTGAAGATGGTCATGGAGAAGTTCCTGGGCTGGAAATACAAGCACAACGTCCGCGCAGGCAAGGAGGGCAAGCAGGGCAGGGGCTACCAGAGGGCGTGATGCCTGCCTGAACCAGGGCGTTGCTCCTGCTGCTGTGCCCTCGTGGCCAGGGGCAACGCCCGAAAGCCTTGTGCTGCAAGACTTGTTACTCTGTTGCTCTTGTTGCTTTGATTTATATATAAGTCAGAAAGAGAACAAGGCACCTGGACGACAGCGCGAGCCAGAGACACCCTGGGACATTTCTTCTGGTATATATAGCGAAAACAGCGTAACAGCAGCAACAGAGCAACTATCCTTGAACCGCAAGCCTTCCGGGAGATTCGCCAGAGCAACGCAGGGCAGCAACGCAGCAACGTCGGGGCAAGCCCATGGACGAAAGTGGCAGGCGCGGCGGCAATTGGGCGGGGTGTTTCAGAGGATGGCGTGATATGTCGGGCAGAATGGGAACATGGTCGACTTGGCAGCAAACTGGTCCATCCTGTCCTTCGCGCGTGAGCCATGGCTCTCAATACGCATGCCATGGAAAAACCTTCATTTGCCTTTCCTTGCAGCGTGCATGACAATTGATAGAACGTCAATGCGTGGTGCATGATGAGTGCAGACCTCCTTTGTTTCATCCTGTGGTGCCTGAGCATGGCCATCCTCTATCTGGTCAGGTGCGGCGTCGTCCACTCCTGGAGAACCCACGGCGTTGGCGGCAACGATCTTGAGATGAAGAGGAGGTGGCTGCGCCTGCCCATTGGCCTCGTGGGCATGGGCCTGACGTTGGTCTTCCTGATGGTTTGGTTCAGTATCCAGCCTCATTAGGCAGCCTTCCTGATGCAGCTTTACTCCATGCTGAAAGATGAGAGAGAAACCATGGACGAATGCGCGCCCATGTCTTTGGCCTTTGCGGCCATGCTTCCTGGAAGCTTCTGTCGGCTTCCTGGTCGTCTCGACGACCACGGCCTAGGGTTGTGCGTGGGTTCTGTCCACCTCAGGCTCAGTGTGCTGCCTGAAACAGCCCAGGATCGAGCACCTGGCCCTGGCAGCCAGCCTGAATCTGGCACATTCCTTTCAAAGTCTGCGGTCCACTGATATGTAATCTGCGCGGCGGCTGGTGGAAACTGCTTGAAAGAAAAGGGGATGCCTTGCGGGCATCCCCTCCCTGAACACAGCCTGGCAACAGCCTCTGTCAGAAATCCTACCTGCGCCAGATCATGGTCACCAAGCAATCAATGCGCGAACGCCAGATGCAACTGGTCGTAGGGGAGCGCATCGGCGCGGCGCTTCGTCTCGCGGTCTACGTACAGGTCGAGCGGGCGGCTGTAGAAGAAACCCAACAGCTCGGCCGCGTCGTCGAAGTAGTCGGAGAAGGGTCTGACGCCCACGCGCTCGGCGCAGTCGGCCAGGGCGTCGAGTGTGCCGCATCCCGTGCGGGCGGCGCAGACGATGCCCGCGAACGCGATGGCCACCGGGTGGTCGGCCGGATATGCGGGAAGCCTATTCATCGTCGTCCCCTTCCAGGATGTCCTTGTCGATAGCCTGCTCGCGCAGGGCGAGCTGCACGGTGTCGAGCGGGTTGCCGCGGCCCGAGTTCCAGGCGCGTATGGCAACGAGAATCCCCTGAAGCCTCAGGTCGCCCAGCTTGATCCACTCCTGCGCCTTCAGGTAGTCGTCCAGCTGCATGGCATGCGCGAACTCGGCGGGGCCGTGGGGACGCTCCTTCGTGGGCATCTTGTCGAGCAGGCTCAGCACGGCGGCAGCCAGCGGGATATTCTGCGTGGAGACGGCAAGCTGCGCCATGCTGCCCAACTCGGCAGGACCTGCATGCTGGAGCTGTTGGAGATACTCCGTCCTCTTCGGGTCGCCGAGCGCGGCGCGGGCCAAGACCTTCGCGGGGCTGTCGTAGAACTGGCGCTGGCCGATGAGCTGCGCGTGGGGTGCGCCTGAATCCTTGAGCAGCTTGTCCAGCTCCTGCACGGCGTTGTCCCTGATCTGGCGGACGGCTGCCACGGTCTCGTTCTGGGCGAAGCGCGCGAGGTCGCCGGCGGCGAGGCCGGGCGCGGCCTTCCAGCGCGAGGCGATTTCCTTCTTGCGCGTTTCGACGTCGGCCTGGAGGCGGGCGATGGTCTTGAGGGTTCTGCCGTGCAGCGCGTCGAGGCGCGAGGCGAGTTCGGCGATCTGAGAGAGGGCGAGGAGAACGGTGTCGGTCAGTGCGGGCATGCGGGGAAGCTCCTATAGAGTTGAGGAACTCCGGCCGCCAGCGGCGGACGCATGCCCCAAGCCTTGGAGCGGGCCGCAACGCCATTGCGCGGCCGGAATGGTTTTATCGTGCCGTGCGCGCACGGCCGGGGACACCAACGTTTGCCATGCCGTGTCCGGGCGCTACCGCCGCCATCACGACGGCAGGCGCGGCAAGGATTCGGGAACGGCGGCGCCCTGACGGTGAATTCGAGGGTTCAGAGGAGGCGCGCGCCGCGCCCGCGGTTTTCCTCGTCGGAGTTCTTGCAGTTCAGGCAGATGCGCACGCCCGCGACGTCGGGGCTGAAGTGGGGATCGGCGCAGCGCAGGCACCTGATCCACCCGACCCGGCGGACGAGCCTGGGCGGATCGAAGTTCGGGTCCATGACGTTGGCGCGGCGCGCCAGGTCGCCATCGAAGGGCCACGGCGCGGGTTCGGCGATCTCGCGCCCGATCTGCCTGTCACTGGCCGTGATTGGCGCTGCCATGTTCCCTGCCCTGCTCGAATTCGTTTGACATGCGTTCCCACTCTTCGGCGTTCAGGCGCGGCACGGGGCTCAGATAAATGCTGGCAGTCTCAAGGCGCTGGGCGAAGGCGTCACGCCCGCCCATCGCCGCAACGCCCTGCGGCGCGGTTTCCTCCCAGGCGTCGAGCTGCTGATCGATGCCCTCGGCGAAGACGATCGCCTCGAATGCAGTTAGCTTCTCACTCGCCAACGGTTTCCTCCTCGCCGGGGCGGTTGGCCTGATACTTCGCCAGGAGGGCCACGAGCTGCGCCCGCTCCTCGCTGGGCATCTTCAGCAACGCGTCGGCGTCCAGGCCCGTGTCTTCGACCTTCACGCGCAGCCGGTCGGCGAGCTGGTCGCCGTAGCGGAATTTGAGAAGGACTTCGAGGAGGCGGTCGCTGTGGCGCCTCACTGTCAGCGGGCGCTCTTCCCCCGTGACAGGGTCGGCCTGGGTGGCGAGCTTGCCCTGCCAGATGACCGGCTCGTCGTAGCCCAGGGCGCCGCGGCGGTAAGCCTCTTCGATGATCGCGTCGAGCGCCGTCTCGATGGCCTTCTCCCATCGGCTGCGGAATTCAATGTCGTTGGCCTTGTGGTAGAAGGCCGTCTGCCGCGAGATGCCGGCCGCGGCGGCGGCCTGCTTGGGCGAGCAGGTGTCCTCCAATACCTGGAAGAACACCTCCCGCCGTTCGGGCGTGAAAATGTTGGGGATCATGCCGTCTCCATGAAAAATGGTTTACGGCGTGATCGTGCCGTGTCAGGCGCGCGCGCAGAGCCATCGTTCGCCCAGGCCGGCCATGGCTCCGGGCGGACGCGGCGCTCGGTCAGGCGATCAGGCGGCCTGTTCCTGCGCTGCCCTGAGCCTCGGCGGCCACTGCCCCTCGGCCCACTCGAGGCCGACCTGTTCGAGGATGTAGCGCGAGGCGGTCTCCTGGTGTTTTCTCAGGTGCTCGGGCCCGACGTGGATGTAGCCCATCGTCACGTTGGTCGCCGCGTGGTTCAGCAGGTACTTCAATTCCAGCAGCGGCACGCCGGCCTGCACGGCGAGCGTGGCGTAGGTGTGCCGCAGGGCGTGGCCCGACAGGCCGCCGAGTTCGCGCTGGAGCACCTCGGTGACATGCCCCGACCTCGACTCCGCGGGAAAAAGCCACGGACTCCTGCGGTGGAGGAGCGGAACCTGCGTCCTGCGGTGGCCGAGCAGGTCGGCCAGCGGCCCCGACAGCGGCAGGTCGAAGGCGCGGGTGGCGCCGCCCTTGGGGCAAGGCACATGCAGACGCCGCGCTTCGATGTCCAGGTCGGCGATGCGCGCCTCGCACGCCGCCGTGCGGCGCATGCCCGTCAGGAGCATGAACAGGTGCAGGTCGCGCCGTATCGGCTGCAAGCCCAGCACCGTCTCGCCCCAGGCCCTGAGCCTGTCGGCATTCGCATCCACCTTGCGGCGTTTCAACCCGTGGTAGTCAACGTTGGCGCAGGGGTTCGCGGGCAATTCGGGGTGCTGGCGCAATCCCCGGCCGTACACCGCCCGCAGGATGCGGAAGGTGCTGTCGGCGCAGGTCGGGCCGTTCTTCTCGGTGATGCGCGCGTGGCGCTCGCGCACGCCTGCGCGGTCCGCACCGAGTTCGGCCAGCGGCTTGTCGAGCCAGTCGGCGAGGTAGCGCCCGCAATAGTAGCGGTAGTCCTCGGCGGTGCGCGGCGAGAGGGTGCGCGCCGCGATGTGCAAATCCAGCGCTTCCTGCAGCGTGATGCCGCGGGCCCTGGCCTTGCGCCGCTCCTCGTTCGGATCGGTTCCGGCGCGCATTCCGACCAGAACCTTGCGGGCCGAATCGCGCGCCTGCTTGGCGTCCATCGACGGATGATCGCCCAGCTTCGTGCGCACCTGGCGGCCGTTGACGAGCGACTGGACGTAGAAGCTGCGCTTGGTGGGCGAGACGATCAGGTAGAACCCGCGCATCTCGTTGTCGGCGTACAGCGCGGACTTGCCCCGCTCGGGGGCTGGCGCCCTCTCGACGAGGGACTGTGTTAACTTGGTTTTCATGCTCGGCTCCGTGTGGCGGGGCCACGGCGCTGACACGGTTTTGCACCATATAGTGTTGTGTCCGGACGCGCCGTTTTTGCCCCCGAAGCGCTATTAAGTCGCGGTTTTGCCTCGGCGTAAGCCCCCGGGGAGCATCTGATCGCACGTCATGATAATGCTAATGTCATCAAACTGAAAATCCGCGTGTCGGCAGTTCGATTCTGCCCCTGGCCACCAGAATTCAACGCTCAACCCCTCTCGGTTGGGCGTTTTTGTTTCTGCTTCCCGCATGACGCGTGGGATTCCTGGCCATTCTGCGTGTGCGACTGGGTTTCCATATCATGACAGGAACGTGCTCGGTTATCCTCTGTTTCGCTCTCTCTTCTCTCGAAACCGGCGCTAACTTCTTCGCCCTAGCACACGCACATGGCCTTTTGCGACCATGATTTGCACGCGTGCCATTGCCATTCGTTGTCGGGCGGGTTTGGAGCAGCAGTCCATCACGCCAACACTGCCGCCGCGCAAGGCATGGAATACAAGCCTGCGCGTTGCTGCGTGACAACGAGTGCTCCGTAAGCCGCCAGTCGAGCCTCGTGCTCCGGCTTGCCCTTGTCCTTCGACTTGATCTTGAACAGGTCAATTGGCTTGTCGCTCTTCTGGCCGGCGCGCTGCATGATCCTTTCGCCGTCCACCTCGGCCCCCTTGAACGACCAGAGCGCTTCGAACACCTTGGCCTGACCTTGGGTGAACCGGATCGGCGTGGTCTGCACGTCCGGCAGCGTTGCCCACTGGAAGTCGGCCGAGAGCGGCCCGTTCACTGGTGCGGCCGGATCGGCCACTGCTGGCACTGCAGACGGTACCGAGGGAATGAACGTGATCCCGCCCGCATAGAACATGAATCGCTCCTCCAGCACCAACCATTCCACGCTCGCGCTGAAAGGCGATCCATGTGTCGTGCGCGGCCTGGGGGTGATCACCCGGATGTCACCACCGGCCACCCGTACCCGATCCAGCAGCGCGGGTTCATGCAGCACCCGCGTCAGATCGCGGGCCAGCAACACCGGCGAACGGCGAGCATCACCGAGTCGCCAAGCGCCGTCGCCCAAGTCATCGATGCCGTCGCGGCTCTCGATGTCGAGCGCGAGGCGCATCTTCTGCCGCAACCAGTCCTCGTCCAGGGCCAATGCCGCACCGTCGTTTGCCTCGACGGTCACCGGCCCACAGTCCGGGCAACGGCAGATTCGACCGCCACGACCATCACGCCAAACCTGCGCCCGATGTTGCTGACAGTGCGGGCAGAGCACGAAGGATTGATCTGCCACCGTCGGCTTGACCGCTTTGCCAAGGACGGACAAAACCGACACTTCGCGCGGCGACAGGGTGGCACGCAGCACCGGTGTACCGCCCGCGAACAGGCGGCAGACCAAAGCCCAGGCATCGTGCGTTGCCATCGATCAGTTCTCGAATGCCGACGCGCTGACCGTGTCCGTTTCCGGTGGAGTTTCTTGCACACTCAATGTCTGGCCTTTCTTCAGGATACCGACCGAGACCAGATAACCCTCCAACTGTGCCTGCATCTTGGCATCAAACTTGTGTAGATTGAGACGCCCCTTGCTGGTGACCTCGATGGTAACCACCTTGGGGCGGGTCCGGCCCGGCTCGGGCGGATAGTAGAGATTGACCTGTGCCGCTGTCACTGTCCACTGGCCTTCCAGCGGGCCTGGCAGTTTTTCCTTTAGCAACTTGTGTACCGAGCGTTGCTGATTGGACTGCATGGCCGTGCATTCAATCTTCAACGCAGCATCCGGGCTGAGGAGCGTGAGCGCTTTGAGCTGCACCATCGAGAAACCGTCATCGAACGCCTCGGGCACATCGAATCCGGTGCGCAGCATCGACAAATCCAACGTTGGCGGCTTGATACGGCTGGCATATGCCTTGACACCCAGCACATGTTCGGCAAAAGCGTCGGCCAGCATCTGCTGATACTTCGCGCCGCCGCGTACCAGCGTGCGCACCACGCCAGTGGACTTGGCGTACTCCAACACCATATGAATATTAGGATTGCCGACCCGGCGCTTCAGCGTCGCGCCTTCGAATTCCAGACGCAGCATCGCGAGATCCTTGACGTGGACCGTCAGCAGAAACACGCCGGGGCTGCGTTCGACCAGGTGTGCCACGCTGCCGTCGCCGCATTGCAGCTCGCGTTGGTAGAAAGCCGAGATCGCGTTGCGCAATGCCGTCAGATTTGCTTCTGAATCGTTCGGTTGGCGTTTCAAGCCCAGATCATATTGCTGACTCTGCGGGCCATGCTGTCCCCAAAAACTAAAGTCGTAGGCACGCTCGAACAGTGCCGGATGGTGGACGTAGAGCCAGAACGAACGGTGGATGTCACTGCCACACAGCGTCAGCCCAACCAGCGCCGCGCTGTCCGTTACCACGGCCTCGAACATCGCCTGCTTGCCCGCTGCATCGCCCAATTGGACACTGGCCATGAGGTTGGCCGTCATCCGGTCGCGAGCGGCGATATCGGGCCAGGTTTTGACGGTCTCCACCAAGAATTGGCTGGTCTCTGGGGTATCGTCCCATGCAAAACCGTCAGGCACTGGCAGGCCGTGGAAGGTCAGAAACTTGCGTAGCGTGGTGTCTACCGGCAGCTCGAGCATCACGTCGACAAAGGTCTTTTTCATCTTTTCGTCCTTTCTGGGTCAGCGTCGGAGGTCTGCGACCGCTGTACGGACTGCACGGGCCAGCGACAGGGTTACTGAACATCAAGCAATCGAAAGTAAAGCAACGAGATACAGGCGTGATTCTGAACCGCCGATTTCCGCTTGTCAATCAACAAACCACATCTAGACCTTTTGAGTATCTCGTGGCTATACTATCGGTCTTGTGTTATTTATCGACTGTTTTTCCCTACAAGGAGCATCGCTATGGCTTCGACGTTTGGAGCACGCCTGCGACGCTTACGCGAGGCCAAAGGATTAACCCTGCAACAGGTGGCCGACGCGGCCGGTTGTACCAAGGCGTACATCTGGGAGCTGGAAATGAAGGGTGGGCAGCAGCGCCCTTCTGCCGAGCGAATTCAGGCGATAGCCAAGGTGCTGGGCGTGACGATGGAGGACGTGATGGGCGAGCCCATCGAACAGGTTCCCCAAGCCAGTCCCGAGGATGTGGCCTTCTTTCGCGAGTACGCTGGAATGACGGACGATGAGAAGGATCGCTACCGGCAGGCGCTTAAAATCATGTTTCCCGACAAGAACTAAGGCGGTCTGACAATTGAGCGCATCGCAGACCATCACTGGTCCCATTGCTGCCAGTACCATCCTGAAATGGTTGCGAGTCTGGCACGCCGAAGGCATGCCAGATGCAGTGGATCTGGACGTTGTCCGCCAATTGTTGCCGGACACGCCTTATGGCAAGGGTGTGCGGAAGATCAAAGCCCCGATGGTGCTGGACATCGACAGCTGCGAAGGCATGCTGGTGCGCAACCCGAAGGACACCGCAGAGTGGGGCATTTTCTATAACGGTAAGGCCGGCCCCGAGCGTCAGCGTTTCACCGTCGCCCACGAGTTGGGCCACTTTATCCTCCATCGTAGTCAGCGGCAGAGCTTCAACTGCGACAAGGAAAGCGTGTACTCCGGTGCCGACACCATCCGTGTCATTGAGCGCGAGGCGGACGACTTTGCCAGCAACCTGCTGATGCCTGGCGACTTGCTGCGCGACTGGATCTCGAGCCAGCGCATCGACTTGCATGTCCTGAGCGCTCTTGCCAAACGGTTCCAGGTGTCGTTCGAGGCGCTGTGCATCCGGTTCATCAAATTCACGACGCAGCGGGCAATCCTTGTCTATTGGGACAACGGTTTCGTGAAGTACGAATGGCGCAGCAGCAGTGCCGTCAAGACACGGGCGCGCATCCGGCGCACTGACGATCCGCAAGAACCGTTACTCGGCACACTGGCTGCTGATCCGAGCGTCGAGCAGGAGTGGGACGGTGCGGAAATGTCTGCTGCGATCTGGTGCCCGGAGGAGGCGCCGCACATGAAGCTGCGCGAGTTCAAGCACAGCTACACCACGCGAGATCGCGTCCTGTCCCTTCTCCTACTGGAAAGCGCCGAACCACGCTCATGGGATCGGTCGTGGCGGGACGAGCATGGCTTCGATAGCTTCGATCAGTTCGTCTCGAACGGGCAATTGCCAGTTCGGTAAGAAGCGCGCGATGACAGGCTTGCCGATCCAACCCATAGATGAAGAACTGCAGACATTGCAACGCGATGTGCAGCGAATGCTGGGCCGTTGTCTTTTGCGCTTGCAGCAGTACGAGAAATTGATGAAGGCCATCGTGGCTCACCACGAAATCTCCGCGTCAGGATCACCGGGATCACCGCTCGAATCGAACCAGACGGAGCGTATCGCGGATGCTGCCAGAAAAACACTGGGTGCCTTGGTCGGTACGCTGCTCGGGACGTGTGTCACCAGCGGCGAGGCAGAAGATGTCGCTGAACCGGATACGCCCAACGACACCATCTCGTTCAAGACGAAGATTAGCCTGAGCATGTCGGCCGAGGATTACGACAGGACGCAGAACGACTTGAAGGAATTAGTACTGCTACGAAACAACCTGGTGCACAATTTCATCGATCAGCACGACCTCTGGAACCTGGACGGGTGTCGTGGTGCGCAAGAATTCCTGATGGCGGCCTACAGTCGCATCGATCAACACTTTGAGCAACTGCGAGGCTGGGCTGAGCACATGGATCATGCCCGTCGCCTGGCGGCGGAGTTTGCCCAGTCCGATGCTTTCCTCGATCTGGTGATCAACGGCATCGCGCCGGATGGCTCGGTGGATTGGCCCGCCGCCGGGATTGTCCGTACACTGCGTGAGGCAGCTGACGAATTGGCTGTCGAGGAATGGACGCCCGTCGCCTCGGCTGGACGGTGGATTGCCGAGAGATACCCCGATCAACTACCGGCCAAGTATGGGTGCAGCAGTTGGCGGCAGGTCATACACGAATCCCGCCTTTTCGAGCTTCGGTATCGTGAAACAAATGGCCAGCGCGCAGCTTGGTACCGGGCAAAGCAGACATAGCACCAAATCCGCGCACCCGCGCTAAATCACGTTACGCGAAGTGCCCTCAGTTTCTAGCATGAGCAGCGTTTTCCATCGGAACGCTTGCCATGACAGAAATCGAACCTATCTCCATTTGCGCGTCATCTGACCGGCCACGGCACGGGCATCAGGAAATCGCTGATCTATTGGCTGCCGCACTGTTGCGCCTTCGTGTGCGTCAATCACGCGACGCCACTGAAAACAGCGAGCACGTTTGCCTTGGCTTTTCCGGCCAACAGCGCGTGAATGCGAACCCCGATCACACCAACGGAGTTCGCCCATGACGGCACACGCACCATCACCCACCGCTACCTCCGTCGCCGCCCGAGTCGCGGCGCTTCCCCATCTTTCGATGGACGACCTCTGGTCGCTCTGGGACGACCATTTCGATGAACGGCCCAACCACCACCATCGTGCCTGGTTGGAAAGCCGGCTGGCCTACCGAATACAGGAGCGTGCGTTTGGCGGGTTGAAACCGTCGCTGCGCAAGAAACTCGAGGAGGTGGGCGAAACCGGCATTCTGCCCAGGCAACTGCGTGGCGACAGCCAGCGCCTGCTGCCTGGAACCATCATCACACGCGTCTACGACGACATCGAGCATCGCGTGTTGGTGCGTGGATCGAATGACTTCGAGTACCAGGGGCAAAGCTTCAAGAGCCTTTCCGCTGTCGCGGGACACATTACAGGCAGCCACTGGTCTGGCCCGGTGTTCTTCGGCCTCAAATCCCCTGCATCGAAGAAAGTGAAGTTATGAACTCTCTACGTCAAAATGCCAGTGCAATAGTCACCCCAAAAAAACGGTGCGCCGTGTATACCCGCAAGTCAACCGACGAGGGACTGGATCAGGAATACAACAGCCTCGAAGCCCAGCGCGACGCAGGTTTGGCATTCATTGCCAGCCAACGGCATGAGGGCTGGATCGCCGTCGACGACGGCTATGATGATGGTGGCTACTCGGGCGGTAACATGGAACGTCCGGCGTTGCGCCGCCTGATGGTCGACATCGAGGCCGGAAAAATCGACACCGTAGTCGTCTACAAGATCGACCGTCTCACGCGCAGCCTGCCGGACTTTGCCAAGCTGGTCGAAGTATTCGACCGCAACGGCGTGTCCTTCGTTTCCGTCACTCAGCAGTTCAACACCACGACCTCGATGGGGCGGTTGACGCTCAACATCCTCCTGTCATTCGCACAGTTCGAGCGCGAGGTCACCGGAGAACGCATCCGCGACAAGATCGCCGCCAGCAAGGCCAAAGGCATGTGGATGGGTGGCATGCCACCCATGGGCTATGACGTGGTCGAGCGCAAACTCATCATCAACGAGCGCGAAGCAGCGTTGGTGCGTGATATCTTCCGCCGCTATGCCGAGCACGGTTCGGCGGCACAACTCGTGCGTGAACTGGACATCGAAGGCCATACCACGAAGGCATGGATGACGCAGACCGGACGACAGCGTCCGGGCCGCACCATCGATCAGCAGTACCTCTTCGCGTTGCTACGCAATCGCATCTATCTGGGCGAGATTTCCCACAACGGTCAGTGGTATGCGGGCCAGCACGAATCCATCATCGCAACGGACTTGTGGGACGCCGCGCATGCCTTCATCGAACGGCGCAAACAAGCTCCTCGCGAGCATCGGGCCAAGCATCCGGCATTATTGGCGGGCCTGCTGTTCGCGCCGGATGGCCAACGCATGCTGCACTCCTTCGTCAAGAAAAAGAACGGACGACAGTATCGCTATTACGTTCCCTATCTGCATAAGCGGCGTAACGCGGGCGCTAGCCTGTCGCCCGACACGCCCGACGTGGGCCATCTGCCTGCAGACGAAATCGAGAGCGCGGTGCTGGCGCAAATTCACGCGGCATTGTCTGCCCCGCAGATGCTGATCGCCGTCTGGCGGTCGTGCCAGCAGCATCCCGCCGGTGTGGCACTCGACGAAGCACAAGTCGTCGTCGCGATGCAGCGCATCGGTGACGTGTGGTCGCAGTTATTCCCCGCCGAGCAACAGCGCATCACTCGACTGCTGATCGAGCGGATTCAGCTACATGGGCATGGGCTGGACATCGTCTGGCGCGAAGATGGTTGGATCGGGTTCGGAGCCGACATCGGCACGCATCCGCTGGTCGAGGAGTTTCGCGAACAGGCCGAGGAGGCCCTGGCATGAATACCACGGCGAATCCGCGCAGGCTCACCGTCCGCATCGAGATCGGTGCCGAAGCTCGCAGCTATGTGAGCGACGGCCAGCGCGTCACCCTGGTGCCGTTGACGATCAGGCGCCGCCAGAATCGCAAACTGCTGATCCTGCCCGCCCACGAGATCGCGGACCGGGTCAGTGGCTTCGATGTGCCGATGATCAAAACGCTCGGCAAGGCCTTTTACTGGAAGCGCTTGATCGACGAGGGTATCTATCCCACCACAACGGATCTGGCGCATGCCGTGAAACTGGAGCCGGGCTGGGTGGCCGAGGTGTTGCGCATGACCATGCTGGCTCCGGACATCGTGGAGGCGATCTTCGCAGGGCGTCAGCCCCGGCACCTGAATCTGCACACGTTGCGTGGCAGGCCAGAGCAGTTGCCACGTGACTGGGCTGAGCAACGTCGATTACTCGGATTCTCAGACGACTGAAACTTCCTCCGGATAGTCCCAATGACGGCGAGCCGAGTGCTCGCCGTTTGCATTTCTGCTCTGGCCTATTGGCGAACCAGAAGTTCCGCCGCGGTTCGCCATTGCGTCCCTTAAAGGTTCGCCACCCGAAGACTGAAATGACACCTGTTCCTCAACAACGTCACAGGAGCATTTCATGCAGACACCAAACAGCAGTATTCCCCGGTCGCCACAGCAGACGATCAACACCCTGTCACCCGGTGACCGCCGGGTGCTCAACGAAAACGAACTCGCACAACGCTGGGGCATCAGCCCCAAGACATTGCAGCGTTGGCGCAGTGAAGGTCGCGGTCCACGTTACCTGAAACTGTCCAAGCGTGTCGGCTATCCGGTCGACGCGATCCTCGAGTTCGAGCGTAAAGCGCTGCACGACTCGACTTCCGAACGCGCGGCGGTTTGAGGAGAGAGGCGATGAACGACATCACCCTCTTTCCCGCCGACATCGCTGAGATGTCCGTCAGCCAACTGGCTGCACTGCCGCCCGCGCAGAAGCACGAGATCGACAAGAACCTCGATGCCGCCATCGACTGGCTCAAGAAGGCCCGCACCAAGTTCGATGCGGCGCTGGATCAGTGTTACGGCGAGCAGGCACGCGCCGCGCTATGTAAATCCGGCCGCGACTTCGGCACCGCCCACATCAGCGACGGCCCGCTGCACCTCAAGTTCGAGCTACCCAAGAAGGTCAGCTGGAACCAGAAGCAGTTGGGTGAAATCGCCGAACGCATCGTGGCTGCGGGCGAGAAGGTCGAGGGCTACCTCGACATCAAGTTGTCCGTCTCCGAATCCCGCTACACGAACTGGCCGCCAGCACTGCAACAGCAGTTCGCCGCCGCCCGCACCGTGGATTCCGGCAAGCCGTCTTTCACCCTTTCCCTCGATTCGGAGTAATGACTATGAGTGCCATCATTCCCTTCCAGTTCGAAGCGCACGCCGTGCGCGTGCAGGTCGATGATCTCGGACAGCCGTGGTTCAACGCCACCGATGTCTGCGATGCCTTGGAGATGGGCAATCCGTCTCAGGCGATCAAGTCTCACGTCGACGGCGATGACCTCCAGAAATTGGAGATCATCGACAACCTTGGACGCACGCAGCGCGCCAACCACGTCAACGAATCGGGCCTCTACGCCCTGATCCTCGGCAGCACGAAGGACGCCGCGAAACGCTTCAAGCGCTGGGTGACTGGCGAGGTGTTGCCCGCGATCCGCAAGACCGGCGCGTACTCGGTCCCCGGCACGCTCGCTTCCTTGCCCGCGCCGACCCAAGATCGCGTCACCGCCATCCTGCTGATCGGCGAAGCGGTCGCCAAGGTACCGGGCGTCAAGACCGGCATTGCGATGGCAGCGACACTGACCTGCATTCAGGAAAACACGGGCCTCACCACCGAGGTGCTGCGCCGCGCTTTGCCCGCTGCCGTTGATCCGATCTGCTCGTTCAACGCCACACAGCTCGGCAAATTGCTGAATCGCTCGGCCAAGGCGACGAACCAGTTGCTGGCATCCAGTGGTCTTCAGTTCCGTAACGACCGGGACGAGTGGGAGCTGACCGAGGCCGGTGAGGCTTGGGCCGAGGCCATGCCGTACTCGCGCAACGGCCACAGCGGCTACCAGATCCTCTGGAATCCGGCGGTCGCCGGTCAGTTGAAGGAGGTGGCGTGATGTCCCTCCCGATCATTTCCGCGCAGCAGCGTTTGGCCGAGCGCAAGGGGGTGAAGTTGCTGATGCTTGGCAAGTCCGGCATCGGCAAGACCACCCGGCTCAAAGATCTCGACCCCACCAGCACCTTGTTCCTCGACATCGAGGCGGGTGATCTCGCCGTGGCCGACTGGCCGGGTGACACCATCCGCCCGGCATCGTGGCCCGAGAGCCGCGACTTTTTCGTGTTCCTCGCGGGGCCGGACAAGTCGCTGCCACCGGAGGCCGCGTTCTCCCAGGCGCACTACGACCATGTCATCGAAAGGTTCGGCGACCCGGCGCAGCTGAACCGCTACCAGACCTTCTTCCTGGATTCGATCACGCAGTTGTCCCGGCAGTGTTTCGCGTGGTGCAAGACGCAGCCGGGCGCGGTCAGCGACCGCTCCGGCAAACCGGATCTGCGCGCGGCCTATGGTCTGCTCGGCCAGGAAATGGTCATCGCCTTGACCCACCTGCAGCACGCACGCGGCAAAAACGTGGTGTTCGTGGCCATCCTCGACGAACGCCTCGATGACTACAACCGCAAGGTGTTCGTCCCGCAGATCGAAGGCAGCAAGACCAGTCTGGAACTGCCCGGCATCGTCGATGAGGTCGTGACGCTGGCCGAGATCAAGGCAGACGACGGCAGTGCCTACCGCGCCTTTGTCACGCACACCGTCAATCCCTACGGCTTCCCGGCCAAAGACCGCAGCGGTCGCCTCGACCTGCTGGAGCCGCCACATCTCGGCGCGCTGATCGCCAAGTGCGCGGGCCAGTCG
>JAVBSG010000151.1:0-2980 GCA_031547245.1 Propionivibrio sp. | reverse complement strand
CGATTTCGACGATGCCTTTCTTGATGGCCTGCAGGTCATCGCCGGCATTGGGCAGTTGCACGAGGGTAAAGATGTCGACCATGCCGGCCACGGTGGTTTCGCTCTGGCCGACGCCGACGGTTTCGACGATGATGACATCGTAGCCGGCCGCCTCGCAGGCCAGCATCGTTTCACGGGTTTTGGCGGCGACGCCGCCCAGCGAGCCCGCCGATGGGCTGGGCCGGATGAATGCTTCGATGCGCTGGCACAGGAGCTCCATGCGCGTTTTGTCGCCGAGGATGGAGCCCCCAGAGACGGAAGAGGAAGGATCAACGGCAAGTACAGCCAGTTGATGGCCCTGGTCGATCAGGCAGTTGCCGAGCGCCTCGATAAAAGTCGATTTGCCGGCGCCGGGAACCCCGGATATGCCTACGCGAATAGCTTTGCCCGTATGCGGCAGCAGCGCGGCGATGACTTTCTGCGCACGCTGCTGGTGATCCGCGCGGGTGGATTCGATCAGGGTAATGGTTTTGGCGAGCGCGCGCCGTTGTTTTGCCAGTACGCCGTCGACCAACTGCTGGTCGACGGCATCCAGGGTATTGTCCGGTGTTGCGCTCGCTTCCATATCCCTTCTCTCCTGCTTAGGCGCCGACGGCCTTGTTGATTTCTTCCAGCACGGTGCGTGCGGAATCCTCGATGCGGGTGCCCGGGCCGAAGACGGCCTTGGCGCCGGAGGCGAACAGCGCATCGTAGTCCTGCGCCGGGATGACGCCGCCGGCAAAGACGATGATGTCGTCCGCGCCCTGATCCTTCAGCGCCTTGATGAGCTGCGGAACCAGCGTCTTGTGCCCGGCGGCGAGCGTCGAGCAGCCGATGGCGTGCACGTCGTTCTCGATCGCCTGGCGGGCGGCTTCTTCCGGAGTCTGGAAGAGCGGACCGACGTCGATGTCGAAGCCGAGGTCGGCGAAAGCCGTGGCCACCACCTTGGCGCCGCGGTCGTGGCCGTCCTGGCCCAGCTTGGCGATCATGACGCGCGGACGGCGGCCATGCTTGGCGGCGAACTTGTCAACGTCACCCTTGATGGTTTCCCAGGTTTCCATGCCCTGCACGACGCCGCCGTAAACACCGGAGATGGTCTGGTTGGTGGCGCGGAAGCGTCCGAATACCTTTTCCATCGCGTCGGAGACTTCGCCGATCGAGGCGCGCAGACGCATGGCCTTGATGGTGAGGTCGAGCAGGTTGCCTTCGCCGGTTTCGGCGCACTTGGTCAATGCGTCGAGCGCGGCCTGCACGGCGGCGCTGTCGCGCGTAGCGCGGATTTTCTTGAGGCTGGCGATCTGCTCGTCGCGCACGGCCATGTTGTCCACTTCTAGGATCTCGATCGGGGCTTCCTTGGCCAGCTTGTATTTGTTGACGCCGACGATGACCTTTTTGCCGGAATCGATCAGCGCCTGCGTTTCCGCGGCGCAGGACTCGACCTGCATCTTGGCCCAGCCGGATTCGACGGCCTTGGTCATGCCGCCCATCTTGTCGATTTCCTCGATGATGGCCCAGGCCTTGTCGGCCATTTCCTGCGTCAGCTTTTCCATCATGTAGGAACCGGCCCACGGATCGACAACGTTGCAGATGTGGGTTTCTTCCTGGATGACGATCTGCGTGTTGCGGGCGATGCGCGCCGAGAATTCGGTCGGCAGCGCAATGGCTTCGTCGAGGGCGTTGGTATGCAGCGACTGGGTGCCGCCGAAGACGGCCGCCATCGCCTCGATGGTGGTGCGGATGACGTTGTTGTAGGGGTCCTGCTCGGTCAGCGACCAGCCGGAGGTCTGGCTGTGCGTGCGCAGCATCATCGACTTCGGGCTCTTGGCGCCGAAACCGCTCATGATGCGGTGCCACAGCATGCGCGCGGCGCGCATCTTGGCGATTTCGAGGTAGAAGTTCATGCCGACGGCCCAGAAGAACGACAGGCGGCCTGCGAAAACGTCGACATCAAGACCGGATTCGATACCGGTGCGCACGTACTCTTTACCGTCGGCCAGCGTGAAGGCCATTTCGATGGCCTGGTTGGCGCCGGCTTCGGAGATGTGGTAGCCGGAGATCGAAATCGAGTTGAACTTCGGCATGTGCTGCGAGGTGTAGCCGAAGATGTCGGAAATGATCTTCATCGACGGCTTGGGCGGATAGATGTAGGTGTTGCGGACCATGAACTCTTTCAGAATGTCGTTCTGAATCGTTCCGGAGAGCTGGTCCTGCTTGACGCCCTGTTCTTCGGCGGCCACGATGTAGCCGGCGAGAACCGGCAGCACGGCGCCGTTCATGGTCATCGAGACCGAAATCTTGTCGAGCGGGATGCCGTCGAAGAGGATCTTCATGTCTTCCACGGAGTCGATCGCCACACCGGCCTTGCCGACGTCGCCGACGACGCGGGGATTGTCCGAATCGTAGCCGCGGTGGGTCGCCAGATCGAAGGCGACGGAGACGCCCTGGCCGCCGGCGGCCAGCGCCTTGCGGTAGAACGCGTTGGATTCCTGGGCAGTGGAGAAACCGGCGTACTGGCGGATGGTCCAGGGGCGGACGGCGTACATGGTGGCCTGCGGACCACGCACATAGGGAGCGAAACCGGGGAGCGTATCTGCGCAGGGTAGATCGGCGATGTCAGCCTTGGTGTAAAGCGGCTTGACGGCGATACCTTCGGAAGTGTTCCAGTTCAGCGCTTCGATATTTCCGCCCGGGGCAGATTTTGTGGCAGCTTTCATCCATACGTCCAGATTGGACGAATCAGGGAATTTTTCGTTGGACATGACTTAGACCTTTCAGGGAGTAAAAACTTGCAGGCACTTCAGCCGGCATCCGGCTTGCCATAGGTAGAGACCGGCAACGGCATGACAGATGGCTGAAAATTTGCCGTTAACTTGCAATCCTACGTGATCCAAAGAGGCTAAGCAAGGCGGAACAAGCTGTTACGGTCCAAATTGTGGAAAACCGCAAGCCGCTTCGACGCGCT
>JAVBSG010000152.1:0-6554 GCA_031547245.1 Propionivibrio sp. | reverse complement strand
CAAGCGCGCCCAGGCGTTCAAACGCCACATCCTGACCAAGAAAACGACCAAAGCCAAGCGGCAGTTGCGCGGCGCGACCGGAGTGCATGACTCCGACAAGGCCATGGTTCGCGCCATGTTGCCCTACGCTTAAGGAGCCGATAAATGTCCCGAGTAAAACGTGGTGTAACGGCGCATGCGCGCCATAAAAAAGTGCTTGCCCAGGCCAAGGGGTTCCGTGGCCGCCGGAAGAACGTTTATCGCATCGCCAAACAGGCGGTAATGAAGGCTGGCCAGTATGCGTACCGCGACCGCCGCCAGAGAAAACGCCAGTTCCGTGTTCTGTGGATCGCCCGGATCAATGCGGCGGCTCGCGAACTCGGCATGAAGTACAGCACTTTCATGAATGGACTGAAAAAGGCCGAGATCGAAATCGACCGCAAGGTTCTTGCCGACCTCGCCGTTTTCGATAAGCCGGCATTTGCCGCTCTGGCTGCCCAAGCCAAGGCAAAACTCGAAGTTTAATAATACGGGTACGGAAAAAGGAGGCGTTTGTGCCTCCTTTTTTTCTGAATAGTGTTGGACCGGATTCCATGCAGAACCTTGATCAAATCGCCCAAGACGCCATCGCTGCCTTTGCCGCGACGGATGATCCAGATGCTCTCGAGCAAATCAAGGCTCGCTTCGTTGGCAAAAGCGGGCAAATCAACGAATTGCTCAAAGGCTTGTCGAAGCTTCCTGTCGACGAACGTAAAACGGCTGGAGCCGCGATCAACCAGGCCAAAGAGGCCATTGAGTCGGCGCTGAACACCCGCCGCGAAGCGATCCGCAGGCAGGCGCTGGAAGCCCGGCTGGCCGAGGAATCGCTGGACGTCACCCTGCCCGGCCGCGGTGAAATGCGCGGCGGGCTGCATCCCGTCACCCGCACACTGGAGCGCATCGAGGCCCTTTTCCGCTCCATCGGTTTCGAGGTCGCGGACGGCCCCGAGATCGAAGCCGATTTCCAGAATTTCACGGCATTGAACACGCCCGAAGACCATCCGGCGCGTTCGATGCACGATACGTTTTACCTGCTCGACGAAAACGGCAAAGTTGCCGAAGACATCCTGCTACGCACGCATACCAGCCCGATCCAGGTGCGTTACATGCAGGCGCACGTCGCGAAGTACGGCCACCTGGAAACGATGCCGGAAATCCGCATCATCGCTCCGGGCCGCGTTTACCGTGTCGACTCCGACGCCACGCATTCGCCGATGTTCCATCAGGTCGAAGGCCTATGGATCGGCGAGAACGTCAGCTTTGCCGATCTGAAGGGCGTCGTCGCCGATTTCCTGCGCCGCTTTTTCGAGAGCGACGATATGCAGGTACGCTTCCGCCCTTCGTTTTTCCCGTTTACCGAACCCTCCGCCGAAATCGACGTGGCCTTCATGAGCGGCGCGCTCGAAGGGCGCTGGCTCGAAATCGCCGGCTGCGGCATGGTGCACCCGAATGTGCTCAAGCATGTCGGCATCGATCCCGAGAAGTACATCGGCTTTGCTTTCGGCATGGGTCCGGACCGCCTGACGATGCTGCGCTATGGCGTCAACGACCTGCGCCTTTTCTTCGACGGCGATCTGCGCTTCCTGCGTCAATTCGTTTAAGCCTCTTTGCCGATACGGATCCACCATGAAATTCTCAGAATCCTGGCTTCGCACTTTTGTTAACCCGACGATCTCGGGCGGCGATTTTTCGCACCTTCTGACCATGGCCGGCCTTGAAGTCGAAGAAGAGGAAACCGTCGCTCCGATCTTCGACAAGATCGTCATCGCCGAAGTGCTGGAAGTCGCCAAACACCCCAATGCGGACCGCCTGAGCGTCTGCCGCGTCGATATCGGCAGCGCCGAAACTCAGCAGATCGTCTGCGGCGCACCGAATGTCGCCGCTGGTCAGAAGGTTCCCTGCGCCCTGCCCGGCGCCAATCTGCCCGGTGATTTTCAGATCAAGATGGCCAAGGTGCGCGGCGTGGAATCCTGCGGCATGCTTTGCTCAGCCAAGGAACTCGGCATCTCCGACGATCACTCGGGATTGATGGTGCTTCCCGGAAACGCGCCCATCGGGCAGGATATCCGCAGCTATCTCGATCTAGACGACCGGCTGCTGACGCTGAAACTGACTCCGAACCGCGCCGACTGCCTTTCGTTGACCGGCATTGCCCGCGAAGTATCCGCGTTGACCGATACTCCGACCCGCCCTCTACAGATCGCCGATACGCCGATCACCACGGACAAGCGGCGGGACATCATTCTCGACGCCCCGGAAGCCTGCCCGCTCTATTGCGGCCGCGTCATCACCGGCGTCAACGCCAAGGCCGCCACGCCGGACTGGATGAAACGCCGCATCGAACGTAGCGGTATCCGCTCGATTTCCGCGCTGGTCGACATCACCAACTACGTCATGCTGGAACTTGGCCAGCCGCTGCATGCTTTCGACAATACGAAACTCGATGGCGCGATTCACGCCCGTCTCGCGCGAGCTGGCGAAAAAATTCTGCTGCTCAATGAACAGACGCTGGAACTCCAGGGCGATGTTTTATTGATAACCGACGACAAACGCCCCGTGGCGGTTGCCGGCATCATGGGCGGTGAAGACACAGGCATAACGCTCGAGACGACGGAGATGTTCCTGGAATCGGCGTTCTTCGCGCCCAAAGCCATTGCCGGACGCGCCCGCCGCTACGGATTCACCTCGGATGCCTCGCACCGTTACGAACGCGGCGTAGACTTCGGCATGACGCACAAGGCGCTTGAGCGCGCGAGCCAGCTGATCCTGGAAATCTGCGGCGGCCAGGCAGGGCCGTTCTGTGAAGCACAATCAGCTCTTCCGCCTCGTCCGCCGGTTCGCCTGCGCTTACCGCGTGCCGCGAAAGTGCTTGGCGTTTCCTTCACGTCCGAACAGGTTTCCGCCCTGCTTACTCGCCTTGGGTTGGCCTTTTCACGCGAGGGCGACGTTTTCATCGTCACGCCGCCCAGCTACCGCTTCGACATCGAATTCGAGGAAGACCTGATCGAGGAAATTGCCCGCTTGCACGGTTACGACGAAATCCCCTCGCCCGCGCCGCAAGCCAGCCTCGCCATGCTGCCGCAAACGGAGAATGCCCGTCCGCTGTCCAGAGTGCGCCAGATTCTCGCCGATCGCGGTTTCCAGGAAGTCGTCAATTACGCTTTCGTGGAAGAAGCCTGGGAAAGCGATTTTTCCGCCAACGCGTCTCCGATCCGTCTGGCCAATCCCATCGCCAGCCAGATGAGCGTCATGCGCTCGACCCTGATCGGCGGACTTGTCGCCAATGTCATCACCAACCTCAAGCGCAAGCAAGACCGTGTCCGCCTGTTCGAAACTGGCCGCTGTTTCTTCCGCGATACGCGGGGATCGCCGGTCAAGGGATTCCGCCAACCCTGGAAGCTTGCGGGGCTGTCCTACGGCGCCGCCCTGCCGGAACAATGGGGCAATCCCACGCGTCCTGTCGATTTTTACGACCTCAAGGGCGAAATCGAATTGCTGCTGACACCGCGCGTTGTACGCTACGAGAAAACAGAGCACCCGGCCCTCCACCCAGGACGTTGCGCCCGCATTGTCGTCGATGGGCAAACCGTCGGTTTTCTGGGAGAACTGCATCCGCAGTGGCTGCAAAAATATGACCTTCCGCAAGCACCGATAGTCTTCGAACTCGACCTCGATATCCTGACGCAGGCCCGTCTGCCGCAATACGAAGAAGTCTCCCGGCAACCCGCGGCATACCGCGATCTGGCCTTCGTCGTCGACCAGAAACTCGAACTTCAGGCCATCATTGACGGACTAAGAGCCAATAGCCCTGCTATTGTCAGGGATATCAAGCTGTTCGACATTTACACAGGAAAAGGTATCGAACAAGGGAAAAAAAGCCTTGCATTTCGTATAGTTATGCAAGATACTCAAAGAACTTTGCAAGATGCCGAAGTCGATGCAGTGCGGCTGCAAATCGTCGATTACATGCATCAGGCCTTCGCGGCCCAGCTTCGCGTCTAACAGGAATTGATATGACCCTCACCAAAGCCGAACTCGCGGATTTACTGTTTGAGAAAGTTGGCCTCAATAAACGCGAGGCCAAGGATATGGTCGAAGCTTTCTTCGAGGAGATACGCAACGCCCTGGAACAAGGGGACAGCGTCAAACTCTCCGGCTTCGGCAATTTCCAGTTGCGCGACAAACCCCAGCGCCCTGGCCGCAACCCCAAAACTGGGGAAGAAATCCCCATCACCGCGCGCCGTGTCGTCACCTTCCATGCCAGCCAGAAACTCAAGGGCGAAGTGGAGCATTCCTATAATGGAACACAATCCTAAAGATTCCTTAAAGGAGCCGCTCCCTCCCATTCCAGCCAAGCGCTATTTCACCATTGGCGAGGTGAGCGAACTCTGCGGTGTGAAACCGCACGTGCTCCGTTACTGGGAGCAGGAATTCAACCAGTTGAAACCCGTAAAACGTCGCGGAAACCGTCGGTACTATCAGCACCATGAAGTACTTCTGGTGCGTCGTATCCGGGAGCTCCTCTACAACCAGGGTTTCACCATCAGCGGTGCGCGGCATCGCCTGGATGAGAACTCAGTCGGAGGTTCTCACTCGGATAAGGACATAACGCCGGAATTCATACGCAAGGAATTATTGGAAATTGCAGAAACCCTTAGAATCTAGGCGTTGCAGCCGTTCGTTAATGCTATAATTTCAGTTTGTCGGGGCGTAGCGCAGCCTGGTAGCGCACTTGCATGGGGTGCAAGGGGTCGCGAGTTCGAATCCCGCCGCCCCGACCATTAAAATCAAAGAGTTACAGATGAATAATCTGTAACTCTTTTTCTTTTTAGGTATGGCAGTTAAAAAAGTGCCCAACAAAGTGCCCAACAGCGGTTTCTGCTACTTCCCAATAAGGAGTGTCAACTTCTACAAAGCAAACCTAAATCCTGATGACCCAGCCTGCTAAAGTACCCTAGGGTTATTTTATTTGTTGTATTTTTACAAATGGCTCATCCAAGGGATCAAGATAGAAGATCGACTTGAGTTATTTGTAATCGATTTCAAATATGTTTATTGGCCAAGCGCGGGTATTTGAATTAACACTACCGCACGCCCTTGCTAATTGAGCTATCCCTTTCCGCGTTTCCGTCTCCTCCTAGCCAAACGATTGGCTTGCATTACACTAGAGCGCATGGCAAACGACCAACAGAATTCTGTCGTAGCGCTCCAAACAGAAAATGCTCGGCTGATTGCGCTTCTTGAAGCGCATGGCATCGAATGGCGATTACCGCCTAATCTGCCAAAACCCCCACCAGAAATTCCCTCTGTCGCACTGTCCCCAGAAGAAAAAATAGCGTTGTTCCGCAGCCTTTTTCGGGGCCGAGATGACATCTATCCTGTTCGATGGGAGAGTAAAAGCACTGGGAAAACCGGGTACTCGCCGGCATGCGCCAACGAGTGGCGTGCCGGGGTATGCCAAAAACCCAGAATCAAGTGTTCGGAATGCCAACACCGTTTACTCGAACCCGTTACGGACGCGGTTATCTATAACCATCTGGCCGGAGCACACACGATCGGTGTTTACCCCTTACTGCCTGACGATACCTGCCACTTTTTGGCCGTCGACTTCGATGAGCAGGAATGGCGAGACGATGCCTGTGCTTTCATGCGCTCTTGCCGATCGCTGAACGTCCCTGCAACACTCGAAATTTCTCGCTCTGGCAAAGGCGCACATGTCTGGATTTTTTTCACACACAAAGTCGACGCGCGAGAAGCGCGCCGCTTGGGGACAGCCATCATCAGCCATGTGTGTACCCAGACCCGGCAACTCCTACTCGGTTCCTATGATCGGTTGTTTCCGAACCAAGACACCATGCCGAAAGGCGGTTTCGGTAATTTGATTGCTTTGCCTCTACAAAAGAAGCCGCGGGAAAATGGTTGCAGTGTCTTTGTTGACGACGAACTAAATCCTCACCCCGACCAATGGGCGTTTTTATCGAACATCCACCGCATGCCAGCCGCCGATATCGAGTCGGTTGTTTTCCAGGCTACAGGGGGTTCGCATCCCCTCGACGTGACATTCGTTGACGATGAAGATAACGCAACCCCCTGGAAAAAAGCTTTGCCGAGCAGCAAGAAACTGATTGGTACGATGCCCAAGAAGCTGAACGTAACCTTGGCCAATTTGGTTTATTTCCAGAAAGATGAGCTTCCACAAGCCTTGGCTAACCGCCTCGTCCGCCTTGCGGCGTTCCAGAACCCCGAATTCTACAAAGCACAGGCCATGCGCTTTCCTGTCTGGGACAAACCTCGTGTCATTGGTCGCGCAGAAAATTTTCCCAGACATATTGCGCTCCCACGCGGCTGTTTCGACGCCGCGCTTGGCCTGCTCGCGGCTAACGACATTCAAGCTGTTAATAAACAACCCCGCGCCAAGAGCGCGGGGTATTAGAAAAGCCTAAACTGCCGCAGATCTTCGCGAGGCTGTCCTTGGTTACGAACATATCTTTCGACCACTTCCCAGCCGCCTCCCTCGCCCACCGTAGCCACATAAT
>JAVBSG010000050.1:0-11630 GCA_031547245.1 Propionivibrio sp. | reverse complement strand
ACAAGGGGGTTGAAAACCGCCACTGGTATACGGCGCGGCGTGATTCATCCGGCATCGCCCCCGATCCGGCGCAACTGCCCGGCGTTGCCATCGTTCAGGTATACGCCGCGTCTACTTATGGCTGGCGGGGCGTCGCCGCCGTGCACTCCTGGATCATTTTCAAGAAATCCGGCGATACGGCCTTCACGCGCTACGACGTGGTCGGATGGGGCGGCGGAAACGTCGTCAGGCGCGATTACGCGGTTCCCGACGGGCTGTGGTTCGGCTCGCGCCCGAAGCTGCTGGCCGATCACCGGGGCGACGGGGTGGACGCGATGATCGAGCAAGTGGAGCAGGCCATCGGCGATTATCCCTATGCGAGCACCTATCGCAGCTACCCCGGACCGAACAGCAATACGTTCATCGCCCACATCGGCAGGCAGGTGCCGGCGCTCAAGCTCGATCTGCCGGCCAATGCCATTGGCAAGGACTACCGCCCGATCGGCGACCCGGTCGGCCTGTCGTCGTCTGGCGCCGGGGTGCAGGTGTCGCTTCTCGGCTTGCTGGGGGTGAATGTCGGCCTGCAGGAAGGCATCGAAATCAACGTGTTTGGCGCGAATTTCGGCATCGATTTCAACACCCCGGGGCTGCGGTTGCCGTTCGTCGGGCGCCTGGGAATGGACGATACGACGGTGGAATACCATTACGGCGACCAGCCCCAGGCTGCGGCGGACGTCAACTAGCCCTTTCCGCCAGGGCGCTGGCGGTCAATGACATCCGCCTGCTGCGGGGCGGCGCTCAGAAGCGCGTGGCGAAACGCAGATGGATGACGTCTTCTCCCGGATTGGGTTCCTTGATGCCGCTGTTGGAGATATGCTGGTAGCGCAGGGAAATCTCATAGGCTCTGTTTTTCCCAAAGCTGTAGCCCATCCCGAGCGCTTCGGCGAACTGGTAGGTGGTGCTGAATTTCCGCTTTCCGGAACCGTACTTGTGATCAAAAACGCTTGCGCCGAGTCCCAGATCCACGAACCATGCTGACCCCGGCCCGCCGAGCGTATGGCGCCATATTCCGAGGCCCGCCAGCTGCGTGAAGCTGCGATCGCTGCCGGTGGTGCTTTCGGTGCGCCAATGGTTCAGCGAAATGTCCCAATGCAATGACAGGGGGCCTGCTTCGCGCGGAACCCACGACAACAGCGAAGAAGGAATCATCAGGCCGATCGCTCCGGCAAACACCGAACCGCCATGCACCGAGGAACCAGCCGCTCCGTAGATGCGGCAATCCGTTGCGCATGACTCTTCGGCGTGGGCCGAAGCGGCCAGCGCGAACATCAGTGCGGCGGGGAGCGAAAGCACCGCCATGCCGGGTCCGGAAATCCGTGTTCTTTTGCATCCCTTCATGGAGCAGCCCTCTCAATGGACACACATTGAGCATAGTATCCCTCAGCCAACAAGGGCAAATTATCCCTGCGCGCAGGGCCATTATCCGTTTCGCAGCAGTCCCGGAATTTCTATTTGCATACCCCGCCGCAGCGGATGCCAAGCGACCGCCAGCGTCAATGCGGTTGCTATAATGGCTTCTTGCGAGAGAAAGTGCTTCAAGCTCCCATGTCACCCCATCACTCCTTCCTGATGTCGGCGTACGGTTTCGGCCTCTTCCCCTTGCCGGCCTACCGCTCGGCAAGCCTTGGCGAGTGGCGCATCCGCACGCACATGCCCAGCATTGCGGACGGCTATCTTGCCACTTCCGCCATCGAAGCGCGCGCGGTCCTGACGCGCGGCCGCGAAGTCTGGATGTCCACCGGTTTGCTGGAGCAGGAAAGCCATGCCTGGCACGTCCACTGCGCGCGCGGGATCGTGGTGGCGGCGGGCGTGGGATTGGGCATGTATACCTATGCCGCCGCGATGAAACCGGAGGTCGATCTGGTTATCGCCGCCGACATCTCTTCGGACATCGTCGCGCTGATGAAGGAGTCGACGAACTTCGACAACTGGCCCTGCCGGGACAAGGTCCGGATCGTCGAAGCGGATGCGCTCGGCGGCGATTTCGCGGCACGGGTCGCGGAATGCAGCGGCGGCCGCCCCGTCGATTACCTTTATGCCGACATCTGGCCCAATTTTCCCGCAACCGAGGCCCCAGGACAGACGGCGGCGATGGCCCGCGCCATCCGTCCAGCCGCGGCCGGCTGGTGGGGGCAGGAGCTTTCCTTCGCGCAGCATTGCCGCGACAGCGGCTGCGCTGCCGATGCCGATAGCCTGTCGGCTTATTTCCCCGCGGCGGGGGTTTCCGCGCCGACGCTTACCCCGGGGTATCTTGCCTTCTGCCTCGACGTGATGAAGGCGTATGGTTTCGGCGAACGGGCGCCGTCTCCGTTCCTGGGGCGGCTAAGGAGTCTCTTCGGCAAACGGTGATGCCGGCGGCGCTGGGAATCGCCGCTTTCCGGGCGATGAAAATCCACCTTCCATACCCACTATTCATGTTGGCATTCTCCTGCTTGGCGGTTAATATTCGCACCGATAGTGTTCGGGTAACAAAACCTCCGGAGGGTTTTCATGACTGTCATACCGCGGCTGCTCGTTTTGCTAGGCATGCTATTCGTTTTCCCGGCAGCGCACGCGCAGCTGAAGCTGACCCTCGGCCACGGCAACGCGCCGAACAACCCGAAATCCCTTGCCGCCATCAAGTTCGCCGACCGGGTCAAGGAGAAAAGCAACGGGCAGATCACTATCGTCGTCGAAGACAGTGCAAAACTCGGCGACGACATGGCGATGGTCGCTTCGCTGACCACCGGCAAGCTCGATCTGAGCATCAACTCGCAGGGCACTCTCGCCACGTTGGTGCCGGAACTGTCGGCGCTGGGGCTACCCTATGCCTTTGCCGCTTCCGCCAACGCCTGGGCCGTCCTGGACGGGCCGGTAGGGCAGGATCTGGCCAAGAAGCTCGAAGCGAAAAACATGATCCTGCTGGGCTGGATGGACAACGGCATCCGCCAGATCACCAACAGCAAGCATCCCATCGTCAAACCGGAGGACATGAAAGGGCTGCGCATCCGCACCACGCCGGACAAGTCGATCATGGACACGATGATCGCGCTCGGGGCGGTGCCGGTGCCGATGAATTTCAGCATCGTTTACGAAGCGTTGAAAACCCATTTCGTCGACGGCCAGGACAACCCGCTGGCCAATATCCATTCGTCCAAGCTGCACGAAGTGCAGAAGTTCATCTCGATCACCAACCACAACTACGGCGTGGCGCCTTTCGTCATGAGCCGCCAGTCGTGGGAAAAACTCACCTCCGACCAGCGCAACATCATCAAGTCCGCCGCCGAGGAAGCCACCGCCATGCAACGCAAGGCGATGGCCGATTCCGACGCCACGCTGCTGGCCGAATACGAGAAGATGTCTTCGGTGCAGGTCGTCAAGGCCGATCAGGCCGCTTTCAAGGCCGCCACCCAGAAAGTCTGGGACAGCTGGGAGCTGAAACCTTTCGGCGATTTCGTCAAAAAGCTGCGCGCTTCATCGTCTAATTGAAGAAAACCGCCTGAAGAGGCGGTTTCGATGAACGTTGCGTTTTTCCGGTGCCGGGATCGCTTCGGAGCGCCTCAAATACCCGAACCGCCTTCCTCCAACAGCATGCCCGCGCGGTTGAAAACCCTGACCTGGCGCGGCTTCAGCCAGACCGGGCGGCCGCTTTGCAGGCGTAGCGTATCGGCGCGTTCGCGCGTCAGTTCCACCTCGATCAGCTCCGAGGCGTGCGCCAGTTCGATCCGCACGATGGGGCCGATGGCGTGCACGTCCTGCACGGTGGCTTCGATGCTTCCCGCCATCGGGGCATTCTCGATGTCGATGTCGTGCGGGCGGACGAAGGCCGTGGCCTCGTGGTCTTCCGCCGCCGAACCGCCCTGTGCGCCGCGGCCGACCTCGGCCCAGTTGCCGTGTATGCGGCTGTGGAAGATGTTGACGTTGCCCAGGAACTGGTAGACGAAGGGCGAGGCCGGGGTGGAGTACACCTCGTCCGGCGTGCCGATCTGTTCGATGCGCCCGCGGTTCATCACCACCACGCGGTCGGCCACTTCCAGCGCCTCTTCCTGGTCGTGCGTGACGAACACGCTGGAGATATGCATTTCGTCGTGCAGGCGCCGCAGCCAGCGGCGCAGTTCCTTGCGCACCTTGGTGTCGAGCGCGCCGAACGGCTCGTCGAGCAGCAGGACTTTCGGCTCGACAGCCAGCGCCCGCGCCAGGGCGATCCGCTGGCGCTGTCCGCCGGAGAGCTGCGACGGATAGCGCTCGGCCAGCCAGTCAAGCTGCACCAGTTTCAGCAGGTTGTGCACGCGCCGGTAGATTTCGGCCTCGGACGGCCGTTCATGCCGCGGCTTGACGCGCAGGCCGAAAGCCACGTTCTCGAACACCGACATATGGCGGAACAGCGCGTAGTGCTGGAATACGAAACCGACGCCGCGGTCGCGGGCGTGCAGTTCCGTGGCATCCTCGCCGCCGAAGCGGATGTGTCCGGCGTCCGCCGTTTCCATGCCGGCGATGATGCGCAGCAGCGTCGTCTTGCCGCAGCCGGACGGCCCGAGCAGCGCCACCAGTTCGCCGGTCGGAATCTGCAGGTTGATGTTGTCGAGTGCGACGAAATTGCCGAAGCGCTTGCCTATGCCATTGATTTCTATGCTCATGATTTTTCCCCGTTAAATTTCCAGCCGTTTCTCAAAGCCGAGGGGCCTTGCCATTCCAGCTTCACCGCGCCATGACGCTGCTCGCCCGGTTCGCCTTCGCTGATCGTCGTTTGCCGACGATCGCCGGTGGCCTGTCCTTCCTCCGGTTGCGCCACCGTTTCCAGCGCTGCGGTTTCCTGGCGCATCTTCCACTCGACCAGCGCCTTGGCCACCAGCGTCACCAGCGCCAGCAGCGCCAGCACCGAGGCGGCGGCAAACGCGCCGACCGCGTTGTAATCGTTGTAAAGCACCTCGACGTGCAGCGGCAGCGTGTTGGTTTCGCCGCGGATGTGTCCGGAGACCACCGACACCGCGCCGAATTCGCCCATGGCGCGGGCGTTGGCCAGGATCACGCCGTACAGCAGCCCCCACTTGATGTTCGGCAGGGTGACGCGGAAGAACATCTGCCAGCCCGAAGCGCCCAGCGACACCGCGGCTTCCTCTTCTTCCTTGCCCTGTGCCTGCATCAGCGGGATCAGCTCGCGAGCGACGAAGGGGAAGGTGATGAATAGGGTCACCAGGATCATGCCCGGCAGGGCGAACACGATCTTGACGTCGTGCGCCGCCAGCCACGGGCCGAGCAGTCCCTGCATGCCGAAAACGAGCAGGAACACGAGGCCCACGACGACCGGCGAGACGGCGAAGGGCAGGTCGATCAGGGTGATCAGCAGGCTCTTGCCGCGGAAATCGAATTTGGCGATGGCCCAGGCGGCGGCCACCCCGAACGCCACGTTGAAGGGCAGCACGGCCACGGCGATGAGCACCGTCAGCGCGATGGCCGACAGGGTTTCCGGGTCGGACAGCGCCTGCCGGTAAGCGCTCAGTCCGCCGGCAAAGGCTTCGGTGAACACGGCCAGGAGCGGCAGCGCCAGGAAGAAGAAGAGAAAGCCCAGGCCGGCCGCCATCAGCGTCAGGCGCAGCCAGCGCGGCTCGGCGGTGGCCCGGCGCACGGATTGTCCGGTCATACGCTGATCCTTTCCAGTTTGTTGTGGCGGTGGGCTGCCCACCATTGCAGGCCGTTGACCGCCAGCAGCAGCACGAAGGAGAGCGCCAGCATGACGGTGGCGAGCGCCGTCGCGCCGACCGTATCGTGTTGTTCCAGTTTGGAATAGATCAGGAACGGCGTGATTTCGGAAACCAAGGGAATGTTGCCGGCGATGAAGATCACCGAGCCGTATTCCCCGACGGCGCGGGAAAAGGCCATGGTGAAACCGGTCAGCAGCGCCGGCAGAACTCCCGGCAGCAGCACGCGGGCGAAGGTCTGCAGGCGGGAAGCGCCCAGCGTCGCGGCGGCTTCCTCGACTTCCGGCTCGATGTCCTCGATCACCGGCTGCAGGGTGCGGACGACGAAGGGCAGGCCGATGAAGGTCAGCGCCACGACGATTCCCACCGGCGTGAACGCTACCTTCAAGCCGAGCGGTTCGAGATATTGCCCGATCCAGCCGTTGCTGGCGTACAGTGTGGCCAGCGTGATGCCGGCCACCGACGTCGGCAGGGCGAACGGCAGGTCGACCAGCGAATCGACCAGGCGTCGCCCCGGAAAATGATAGCGGACCAGCACCCAGGCTACGATGAGCCCGAAGAAGGCGTTGATCAGCGCCGCCAGCAGCGAGGCGCCGAAGGTCACGCGGTAGGCCGCCAGCGCCCGCTCGCCGGTGGCCATGCTCCACAGCTGATCGAAGGACAGCGTGCTGGCCTTGAAAACGAGGCCGGAGAGCGGCAGCAGGATCAGCAGCGACAGATAGATCAGCGTAAAGCCCAGGGAGAGGCCAAAACCGGGGAGAACTCGTTTCATGGTGGCACGCTCGTCGTTTTCAGATTGTTATTTGTCCGAAGGGGCGGGGAGCGCGGTACGCTTCCCGCCCCCAAGCGGTCATCTGTCCTGATACACCTGGTCGAAGGTTCCGCCGTCCTTGAAATGCGTCGGGAAAGCCTTGCTCCAGCCGCCGAACACCTCATCCACGGTGAAGGTCTTTATCGCCGGGAACTGCGAGGCATATTTCTTGAGCACCTCGGGGTCGCGGGGCCGCAGATAATTATGTGCGGCGTTCTCCTGCCCTTCCTTCGACCATAGGTAGTCCAGGTAGGCCTGCGCCTGCTTGCGCGTTCCCTTCTTGTCGACGACCTTGTCGACGATGGCCACCGGGAACTCCGTCAGGATCGATCGCGAGGGGTACACCACGTCGAACTCGCCCTTTCCGAATTCCTTGGCGATCAGCTCGGCCTCGCTCTCGAAGGACACCAGCACGTCGCCGATCTTGCGCTGCATGAAGGTCGTCGTAGCGTCGCGGCCGCCGGAGGCGAACAGCGGCGCATTCTTCAGCAGCTTGCCGACGAATTCCTGCGCCGTCTTGTCGCTGCCGCCCGGCTGCTTGAGCGCGTAGCCCCAGGCCGCCAGGTAGGAATAGCGCCCGTTGCCGGTATTCTTCGGATGCGGCAGGATCACCTGCACGCCGGGTTTGACGAGGTCGGACCAGTCATTGAGCCCCTTCGGATTACCCTTGCGCACGATGAACACCATCGTCGATGTATAGGGGGAGGCGTTGTTCGGGAATTTCTTGGCGTAGTCCTTGGCAACGAGGCCGTTCTCCGCCAGGAAGTCCACGTCGGAGGCCTGGTTCATCGTCACCACGTCCGCCTCCAGGCCGTCGGCCACGGCACGCACTTGCTTGCTGGACCCGGCGTGCGACTGCTTGATTTCGAGCGTTTCGCCGGTTTTTTCTTTCCAGGATTTCTGGAACAGCGGGTTGTAATCTTTATAAAAGTCGCGCGCGACGTCGTAGGACACGTTGAGCAGGCTCGCGCCGCTCTGGGCAAAAGCCGCGGGTGTCCTGACGACGAGGCCGGTCGCGAGTCCGGTAACGATAACGGCTACCGACAGCCGGCGAAGCAATCCAGTCATTTCATATCCTTTGTTTATGTTTGATGAGAACTCTGACCGGACAACTATAAAGAGGTTTATAGAATCACAAAGTATATTTATTGATATGGTTATTCTTTTTTAGAATAAATACGCAAAAAAACCGGATTGTTCCGAACTGGCACATCCGATCTTTGTCTTCTATTCTGAGTATGGGTTTCAGGCAAATACCAAAAACGCCTGCCCGCCAAATCATCTGTAGCGAGGAATTCACCGATGTTCTGGCAAGCGAGTATTGAGCATTTCGCCGCCGATTTACGGAACTACGACATCCCGGCGCGAATAACCCTATGGAATGGCCGCGGCTTCGATCTGGGCAAGGCCGTCAAAGTGATCATCCACGTGACTTCTCCCAAAGGGCTGCGGCGCCTCATTCATCCGAGCCTCGATGCCCTGGGGTCGGCGTATGTCGAGGGCCTGCTCGACGTCGAGGGCGAACTCGACGAAATATTCGACGTCGCCGCCCGCTTGGCGCGCCACGCCATCAAGCCCGTCGGGCGTTTCGGCCGCATCGCGAAGGCCGCCACCCACACCAAGCGGCTTGACGCCGAGGCCATTGCCTATCACTACGACGTTTCCAACGATTTCTACAAGCTCTGGCTGGACCGGAACATGGTCTATTCCTGCGCCTATTTCAAAACCCGCGACGACACCCTGGAACAGGCGCAGCTACAGAAAATCGACCACGTGCTGCGCAAGATCCGCCTGCAGCCGGGGCAGCGCCTGCTCGACATCGGCTGCGGCTGGGGTGCGCTGATCCTGCGCGCTGCCGAAAAGTTCGGCGCGCAGGCCACGGGCATCACCCTTTCGCAGCAGCAATACGATCTGGCGCGCGAGCGCATCGCCGCCGCCGGGTTGGAAGACCGCTGCCGGGTCTCGTTGACCGACTACCGGGACATGGACGGGAAATTCGACCGCATCACCAGCATCGGCATGTTCGAGCACGTCGGCCTGAAGAACCTGCACGGCTACTTCGCCAAGATCCACGACTTGCTGACCGACGACGGCATTGTCCTCAACCACGGCATCACCTCCACCGATCCGGATTCGGGCGGCGTCGCCTGGGGCGGCAGCGAGTTCATTCAGCGCTACGTTTTCCCGCACGGCGAGCTGCCGCATTTGAGCCTCGCGATCCGGGAAATGAGCCTGGCGGGTCTGGAGGTCACCGATGTCGAGTGCCTGCGCCGCCACTACGCCATGACGCTGCGGCACTGGGCGCGGCGCTACGAATCGGCCGCGGGCGACATTCGCGCCATGGTCGGGGAAAACCGCTACCGCATCTGGCAGATGTACCTGGCCGGCTGCGCCTACGCCTTCGACCAGGCATGGACATCCATCCATCAGCTCCTGGCGGTCAAGGCGGAAAATCCCGAAATCGACAGGCTGCCGCTTACGCGCGACTTCATGTACGGGGATGCCGGCTGAAATCGGCTTTACCGGAATCAGGCGGTATTCGAGGCCGGTTTTGTTTGGCACCAACGCAAACGTTGATGGCTCCAAAGCGCTGCCAGCGACACCAAAACCCCTGCACCCAAGGCCACGGTAAATCCGGCGCGAGCGCCTTCGTCATCCACTACCTGTCCGGAAACCGCCGCGCCCAGCGCCACTCCGACATTCAGCCCTGCCAGCAGCCACGTCATGCCTTCGGTCAGCCGCCGCTCCGGCACCATCTGCTCGACCAGAGACATCGTGACGATCATCGTGGGCGCGAAGAACAGCCCGGCCACCAACACGGCGGCGGCCAGAGCGGGAATGTTGCCCGCCAGCAGCAGGGGCAGCGTGGTCACGGCCGTTGCCAGGCCTCCCAGCAACAGCAGGCGGTGCAACGGGGTTTGCCACTTGAATGCGCCGAACAACAGGCCGGCCAGGCACGAACCCACGGCATAGGCCGACAGAACCAGGCTGGCTGCCGCCGGCTGCCCCAACTGCTCGGCAAAGGCCACGCTGACGATATCCACGGTGCCGACGATGACGCCCATCGCTACCATCAACAGCGTCAGCAAGCGCACATTCGCCAGCCGGATGACCGATCCGGAGCGATCTGCGGCGCCGTTCTGCGCTTCGGCCGGAGGTTCCGTACGGCGCTGCGCTATCAGTGCCGGCACGCCTATGGCCAACAGCGCGGCTGCGGCCAGGGGGCCGGCTGCAGGAAACACCGCCACGGACAGACTCACCGACAACGGCGGCCCGGCGATGAAGGTCACTTCATCCAGCACCGTTTCCAGTGAATAGGCCGTCTGCAGTCGCGGCTGCCCCCGATAAATTGCCGTCCATCGGGCACGCACCATCGCCGACATGCTGGGCATGAATCCCGCCAGCAGGGCACCGGCGAACAAGGTCCAGTCCGGTGCCTGCCACCGGGAGCAGGCAAGCAGAAGCAGCACGCCGATAACGCTGATGGCTGTGGCCGCGGGCAGAACCCGGCTTTGCCCATGGCGATCCACCAGGCGGGAAATCTGTGGCGACAGCAGCGCATAGGTCAGCACGAAGGTTGCCGATACGGCCCCGGCCAGCGCGTAGCTGCCGCGCAGTTGCGCCAGCATGGTGATGATGCCGATGCCGGTCATGGGCAGCGGAATCCGCGCCAGTAGCCCAGCCAGGGTAAAGCCCTTGGCGCCCGGAGCGGCAAAAAGTTCTCGGTAGGGGTTGGCCATATCTCGTTCTCCGATGAGTCCCCGCTTGCCATAACGGCAGGGGGGTAGGACAATACATACAGTGCGTATGAAAACGATCATACATTCATACGAAGCGAATGTAAATAATCATACGGTACGTATGTAAGGAGGAATAATGGTTCGCCGCACCCGCGCTGAAATGGAAGAAACCCGAACCACGCTGTTGGCGACCGCCCGCAAGGTCTTCGCCGAACTCGGCTATGCCGACACCTCCATGGACGACCTTACCGCGCAGGCGGGCTTGACCCGCGGGGCGCTCTATCACCACTTCGGCGACAAGAAGGGGTTGCTGGCGGCGGTGGTGGCGCAGATCGACACCGAGATGGATGCCCGCCTGCAGTCCATCTCCGACACGGCAGAGGATGCGTGGGAAGGTTTTTGCAACCGCTGCCGCGCCTATCTGGAGATGACGCTTGAACCGGAAATCCAGCGCATCGTGTTGCGCGACGCCAAAGCCGTGCTGGGCGGCGCTTCGCCCGACTCGCAACGCCACTGCATCGAGTCGATGCGGCGGCTGATCGGCAATCTCATGCAGCAGGGCATCGTGGCCGAAGCCGACCCGCAGGCGCTGGCATCGCTGATCTACGGCGGCTTGGCGGAAGCGGCGTTCTGGATCGCGGATGGCGACGACGGCAATGCACGGCTGGCGCGAAGCGTGACTGCCCTGGAATTGCTGCTGCGTGGGCTGTTGGTCAGATCGTAGGCCTATGTAAAAAGACTATGCCGTCAATTGAGAACGTTTCCGTCATTTACGTCCATGTAATTTGAATTGCGATAGACGGCGATTTCCAACAAACATCCGTTGCTGAATATCATTCCAAGATGAGGTGTTAACGGGCTAACCGCCAGGGCGTAGGGCGATCCATAACTCCCATGCCTATCCCATCGCTCTGGAGGTAGCTGAGGCACGTATCCTTTTAGGAGGCCTGTTTCAAGATACAAATCGAGGTAACCCTCAATGGCGCGGCTATCGACGCATTCGATTTTGGGATCGACGAAGACTCTGACCTCGGCATACCAACTCTCTCCGTTGTCGCGCCATCCATCGTAAAGATAGCGGCCTCTCCAGCCCGGACGGCTGAATATCCCCTGCTTGTCGAACGCATCCTCAAAATGCGTTGGTTCCTTTTCCGGCATGCCCGCGCTACGGGAAAACCATCGCCGCTCCACCCGGTTTACATCGGCGCCAACGATACTCAAGGCGTGCCGCCGGTCGGTAAATCGCCCCGGTTCGCGATAGAGGCGCAGCAAGGCGTCGAGCAGCCGGCGTATTTCCGGGTCCAGCCAGCGAATGCTCTCGTCCTTGGAATATCCCAGCTGGTCTCCAGGCTGCGGCATTTT
>JAVBSG010000006.1:0-12158 GCA_031547245.1 Propionivibrio sp. | reverse complement strand
GTCAAAAGCCAACTAGTGATCGAGGTGACGGCGCAGCCGGGCGAGTGAGCCGGGGCCGGCTTTCTATCGCCTTCGGCTATCCAGGTTCGGTGTCTTGCAGCTCTTTCGGAAGAGCGAAAATGACGTGTTCTTCCACGCCTTGCAGCTGTTTGATCTCCGCCGGGTGGGTTTTGGCAAGTTTTTCGACGACTTGCTGAACCAGGATTTCCGGCGCCGATGCGCCGGCCGTGATGCCCACGCGGTCGACCTCCTTCAGCCAGGAAGGATCGATCTGCTCGGCGTGGTCGACGAGATACGCCTGCGTTCCGCGGAGTTCGGCGACTTCGCGCAGGCGGTTGGAGTTGGAGCTGGACTGGCTGCCGACGACGAAGATCACGTTGGTTTGGCCGGCCAGCGCCTTGACGGCGTCCTGCCGGTTCTGGGTGGCGTAGCAGATATCGTCGCTGCGGGGTTCGCGGATGTCCGGAAAGCGTTTTTTCAATGCCTCGACGATTCTCGCGGCGTCATCGACGGACAGGGTGGTCTGCGTGACGTAAGCCAGCGGAATGCCGCTGCCGATCCGCAGGCGCCCGACGTCTTCGACGGTTTCCACGAGATACATGCCGTCCGGGCTTTGTCCCATGGTCCCTTCGACTTCCGGGTGCCCCTTGTGGCCGATCATGACTATCTCGCAGCCTTCCTTGCGCATGCGGGCGACCTGGTTGTGCACCTTGGTGACGAGCGGGCAGGTGGCGTCGAAAACGCGCAGCCCGCGTGCGGCCGCTGCTTCACGGACGGATTTCGACACGCCGTGCGCGCTGAAGATGACCGTGGCGCCCTGCGGAACGTCGTCGAGCCTGTCGATGAAGATGGCGCCTTTCTCACGCAGGCTGTCGCAAACGAACTTGTTATGGACGACCTCGTGGCGGACGTAGATGGGGGCGCCGAACTTTTCGATGGCACGTTCGACGATGGCGATGGCGCGTTCGACGCCGGCGCAGAAGCCGCGCGGGTTGGCAAGAGTGATTTCCATGGGTCTGCGTAAAAAAGGCGACTAGTCTTCGACCGCTTTGCCGCCCGCGGGTTTCGCGCAGAATTGATCCCAGATCAACAGCGCCGCGCCGAGGGTGATCGCCGAGTCGGCCAGGTTGAATGCCGGCCAGTAATAGCCGCCGGCGTGCCATTGGATGAAGTCGACGACCATGCCGAAGCGGATGCGGTCGATGACGTTGCCGAGCGCGCCGCCCAGGATCAGCGTGAGCGCGAGCGACAGGCGGAATTCGCCGCTGTGCCGGCGCAGCATGGTGACGATCCAGACCGAGACGGCGAGCGACAGCGCCGTGAAAAACCAGCGCTGCCAGCCGCCAGCATCCGAAAGAAAGCTGAAGGCGGCGCCGGGGTTGAAGGCCAGCACCCAGTTGAAGAAAGGCGCGACATAGCGCGACTCTCCCGGATGCATCGTGCCGAGCACGATCCATTTGCTGAGCTGGTCGGCGAAGACGACGAACGCCGCCAGCCACAGCCACGGCTTGATGTTACGCGCGGGCATATGGGCTCTGCCCTAAGCGCGCAGGGTGGCTACGCAGCGTCCGCAGATCTGGGGATGCTGCGGATCGGCGCCGACGTCTTCGCGCACGTGCCAGCAGCGTTCGCATTTCGCGTAGGGCAGCGGGGCGCACTCGACTTTCTCTTCCGCGCTACGGACGAGTTGCGTCTTCGAGCAGATGAGGACATAGCGCAGATCGTCGCCCAGGGAATCGAGCAGGTCGAATTTCTCGCCGTCGGCGTAAAGGGTGACTTCGGCCTGCAGCGAGGAGCCGATCTTGCCGGCGATGCGCAGCTCTTCGAGCGCGCGGGTGACGTCGGCGCGGTAGCCGCGGATCTTGCTCCAGCGGTCGAGCAGCGCGGCTTCGTCGGCAAAGGCGTGCAGCGGCTGCCAGGTGTGCAGCATGATCGAATCGTCCGCGTTGCCGCCGACGGTCAGCCAGACTTCCTCGGCGGTGAAGGAGAGGATCGGCGCCATCAGTTTCACGAAAGTCTGCGTGATGTGCCACAGGGCGCTTTGAGCCGAACGGCGGGCCGGGGAATTCTTCGCGGCGGTGTACAGACGGTCCTTGAGGATGTCGAGGTAAAAGCCTCCGAGATCCTCCGAGCAGAACGTCTGTAGCGACTGCACTACGCGGTGGAACTCGTATCTGCCGTAATCGGCTTCGCACTGGAGCTGCATCTGGCGCGTCATGGCCAGCGCATAACGGTCGATTTCCAGCCACTCGTCGAACGGCACGGCGTTCTTCGCCGGGTCGAAATCGGACGTGTTGGCGAGCAGGAAGCGCAGCGTGTTGCGGATGCGGCGGTAGGCTTCGACGACGCGTTTCAGGATTTCGTCGGAGAGCGACAATTCACCCGAGTAATCGGTGGCCGCCGTCCACAGGCGCAGAATGTCGGCGCCCAGCGTGTCGGAAACCTTCTGCGGCGCGATGACGTTGCCCATCGATTTCGACATCTTCAGGCCCTTGCCATCGACGACGAAGCCATGCGTCAAGAGCGCGTTGTAGGGCGCGCGCCCGTCGATGGCGCAACTGGTGAGCAGCGAACTCTGAAACCAGCCGCGGTGCTGGTCCGAACCTTCGAGGTACAGGTCGGCGGGGTACTCGCTGGCTTCGACGTGCGAGCCGCGCATGACGGAAAGGTGCGTGACGCCGGAATCGAACCAGACGTCGAGCGTGTCCTTCATCTTGCGGTACTGGCCCGCTTCGTCGCCCAGCAGTTCCTTCGGATCGAGCGAGAACCAGGCTTCGATCCCGGCCTTCTCGACGCGCAGGGCCACTTCCTCGATCAGCTGCGGCGTGCGCGGATGCAGCGCGCCGGTTTCCTTGTGCAGGAAGAAGGGGATCGGCACGCCCCAGTTGCGCTGGCGCGAAACGCACCAGTCGGGCCGGGTCTTGATCATCGCCTCCAGGCGGGCGCGGCCCCAGGCCGGGAAGAACTGCGTCTCCTCGACGGCGCGCTCGGCGATCCAGCGCAGCGTGGCGGCGTCTTCCCTGTCCTTGTGCTCCATGCCGATGAACCACTGCGTGGTGGCGCGGAAGATGATCGGCGTTTTATGCCGCCAGCAGTGCGGGTAGCTGTGCGTGATCTTTTCCGACTTGAGCAAGAGGCCTTTGGCTTCGAGTTCCTGCATTACCAACGGATTGGCTTCCCAGACCGTCTTGCCGGCCAGCGGCGAAACCGAAAGCGCCGGCGTGCTGGGGAGGAACTTGCCGTCGTCGCCGACCGGGTTGTTGACTGGCAGGCCGTAAACCCGGCCGATCTGGTAGTCGTCCGCGCCGTGCGCCGGGGCGGTATGCACGAGGCCCGTACCGGCTTCGAGCGTGACGTGCTGGCCGCAGATGACCATCACGTCGCGGTCCTGGAACGGGTGCCTGAGCAGCAGATGCTCCAGCGCCTTGCCTTGCGCGGAGCCGATCACTTTTCCTTCGAGGCCGTAGCGCGTGAGGCAGGCTTCGGCCAGCTCGCGCACCAGGATCAGCGCCCCTTTCGGCGTCTCGACGAGATCGTAGGTGAAATCCGGATGGGCGCTGACGGCTTCGTTGGCCGGCAGCGTCCACGGCGTGGTCGTCCAGATCACGGCAAAGGCGCGCGCGCACGGATGCGCTAGGCCGAACGCCTTGGCCAGTTTTTCGGCATGATTGGCGTGGACTTCGAAAGCCACGTCGATGGCATGCGAGGTCTTGTCCTCGTACTCGACTTCGGCCTCGGCCAGCGCCGAACCGCAGTCCAGGCACCAGTTGACCGGCTTCAGCCCCTGGTAGAGATAGCCTTTTTCCAGGATCTTGCCGAGCGCGCGGATCTCGTCAGCCTCGGTCTTGAACGCCAGCGTCAGGTAGGGGTTGTCCCATTCGCCGAGCACGCCGAGGCGGATGAAGTCCTTTTTCTGCCGCTCGACCTGCTCGTTGGCGAAAGCGCGGCACAACTCGCGGACCTTGTCGCCCGGGATGTGCTTGCCGTGCTGCTTCTCGATCTGGTGTTCGATCGGCAGGCCGTGGCAATCCCAGCCCGGCACGTAGGGCGCGTCGAAGCCAGCCAGCGTCTTCGAGCGGACGATGATGTCCTTGAGGATCTTGTTGACCGCATGGCCGATGTGGATATCGCCATTGGCATAGGGCGGGCCGTCGTGCAGGATGAAGCGCGGGCGCCCCTTGGATACTTCGCGGATCTTTTCGTACAGCTTTTTTTCCTGCCAGTCTTTTACCCACTTGGGTTCGCGCTTGGCGAGGTCGCCGCGCATCGGGAAGGAAGTGTCGGTCAGGTTCAACGTGTCTTTATAGTCAGCCATGGTGCTCACTCTATGCTTTGAAATACAGTCTTGCGGATTCGACGTCTTGGGCGATTTGCGCCTTCAACGCCTCGAAGTTCGGGAAACGGATCTCGCTGCGCAGCTTATGCAGGAACCGTACGTTCAGATGCTCGCCGTAGATGTCGTCATGGAAATCCAGCAGGTGGACTTCCAGCAGCGGGCGGGAAACGGTATTGGCGCTGGGGCGGATGCCCAGGTTGGCGACGCCGTGATGCGGCCCGCCGGGCAAGCCGCGTACCTCGACGGCGAAAATGCCCAGCAGCGCCGGCTTGTCGTGCTTGATGCGGATGTTGGCCGTGGCAAAGCCCAGGCTGCGCCCGATCTTGTCGCCATGCACCACGCGCCCGTCGATCGAATAGGGGCGGCCCAGCAGGCGCGCCGCGCGCTGCATTTCGCCGGCGGCCAGCGCGGCACGCACGGCGGAGCTGGAGGCACGCTCGCCGTCGACCACCACACTGTCCATGCTTTCCACAGTAAAACCGTACCGCTGGCCGGCGTTGCGCAGCAAGGCGAAATTTCCTTCGCGCCCGGCGCCGAAACGGAAATCGTCGCCGATGATCAGGTGTTTGGTTTTCAGGCTGCCGACGAGGATTTTTTCGACGAAATCGGCCGCGGTCAGCGCAGCCAGCTGCGCGTCAAAACGGCAGACGGTAGTCAGCGCCACGCCTTCCTCGGCCAGCATTTCCAGCTTTTCGCGCAGGTTGGACAGGCGCGCCGGCGCGGATTCGGGGGCGAAAAACTCGCGTGGATGCGGTTCGAAGGTCAATGCGGCAGGCAGCCAATGCCCACGCCCGGCAACCGTCCTCAAACGGGACAGCAGAGCGCGGTGCCCCAGGTGCACGCCATCGAAATTGCCGATGGTGAGCGCGGTGGCTTGGGGGGCTGAACGGGAAAAGCCGCGGTAAACGAGCATCGGGAACGACGAACCGCCGGAAAGCGGAAAAGTGTGAAAAGTCTTGGATTATAACGGTTTTTCGGGCGGCTAGCGCTTCACAGGGCAGCTTTCGCGCCGGTTTTTGCTATGCCTGCCGGAAAATGCAATGCCATCAGGTTCATGCCTGTGTGCCCGACGTGTCCGGCGCGGTCTTCCCGGCGTTGGCGGGTTCGTCCGCGGACGGTTCGGCGCAGGATGGGCCTTGGCGCCCATGGCGTTTCGTCTTGCGCGCGGGCGCAATCAGATGGGCGCGTATGTGACCGAGAAACCGCTTCACCAGCGGCACGTCGGAAAATTCCCGGTTCCAGATCATCCAGGAATTTCGCACGAGCGGCCTGCCGTCCTTGTAGAAAAGGGGAAGTTTGAACAGGCTCTTTGAATTGTCGACGAAATTCGGCGACAGGAAGATGCCGTAGCCCAGGCCGTTGGCGATCATTTCGTGGCATGTGTCGCCGTGGTTGGCGTGCATGCCGATGACCGGCGGCTTGGAAAAGCGGTTGAACCACCAGTCGTCGAGCAGTTTTTTTGCGAAAGGGTCCTTCAGGTAGGTGATCTGGGGCAATTGCGGCAGATCCTCCACGGCGATTTCATGCTTGTTGACGAGGCATGCCTGTTCGGTGCTGATCAGCTCCCTGTCGAAATTTCCTTCGGTATCGCCGCGCACGAATCCGACGTGGACCTGGCTGGCCTCGAGCATCTTGATGACGCCGGCACTGATGTCGGTGGCGATGTCGAACTCGACATCGGGGTGCCGTTGCTTGTACTGCATCAGCAGCGGCGGGATGGTGAAGCGCGCGAATGCGTTTGTCATTCCAAGCCGTAGGGTTCCCGACTGGCCGTCGCCGATGCGAAGCAGGCTGCCGCGGATTTCCGCCAAGTGGGAGAGGACTTTTTTCGCCTGTTCGGCGACGTATTCGCCTTCCGGCGTAAACACCACGCCTTTCGAGAAGCGCAGGACCAATTGCGCCCCGAGCGAGCTTTCGATCATCTGGAGCCTTTTCGAAAGCGTCGGCTGGGTCATGAACAATCGTTCGGCGGTGCGCGTGATGTTCGGCGTTTTGTGCAGCTCGACAATGATCTTCCAATCCGCTTCATCCATGAAAATTTCCGCTCCTGGCAAGGGTGCTGATGGGATGTTGCCATTCCATTTTCGAATGGCAATCCATAGAAAATCACAGTTTCACAATAAAATCAACGTTGTGTATAAATCATTCCGGAAGATTCAGCGCTGCAACCGCAGCTTAAGAATCCTGGCGCAAGAAACCGACATGACTATTTTCCCGGAGGGCACAAATGATTTACCACCATCTGTACAAAAAAATGGCGAAGAAAGACCGCGTATTTGCCGGAGTGATCGGCGCCGGCAATTATGGAACGGCCATCGTTACCCAGGAGCCGCATACGCCCTATCTGACCGTGGCCGCCGTGGCCGACATCGACGCGGAGGCCGCCAGGAAGGCCTACGAAAAGGCGGGAATCGATGGCAGCCGGGTCGTCTACTGCGACACTGCCGGGCGGGCGCAGGCCGAAATCGCCAAGGGCAACTACGTGTATACCGACAACTGCGGCATGGTGACGCAGATCCCGGTCATCGACGTCGTGTGCGAAAGCACGGGAATTCCGGAGGCGAGCGCCAGATATGCGCTCGAAGCCATCCATAACAGAAAACACGTGGCGATGATCACCAAGGATTGCGACGCGAGCGTCGGCCCGATCCTGAAAAAGATCGCAGACGAGCATGGCGTCGTCTATACGCCGGTCGATGGCGACCAGCACGGGCTGCTCATCCAGATGGTCGAGTGGGCCAGGTCGGTCGGGCTGAACGTGCTGAGCGGAGGCAAGGCGACGGACGGGGAATTCATATACGACGCGAAGCAGGGCACCGTCACGATCAGGACGGACAAGAAGATCCATCCCCCCTATGCCGAAACGATCCCGGTTGCCGAAGAGGATCGAAAATACCTCAGGATGATTCCGCGCGGAAAGGCGGCCGAGTACATCGCCAGGCGCGCCGAAATCCTGGCCGGACTGCCGCAGCCCGGGTCCTACGACCTTTGCGAAATGACGGTGGCGGCGAATTACACCGGCTTGAAGCCGGCGAAAGACACATTGGTGCACGCGCCGCTGCGCATCACGGAGATTCCGATTGCCTACTGCGAAACGGCCAACGGCGGGGTATTCGCCGAAGGCGGCATCATCGATCTGGCCACCTGCCTGCGCGCGCCCGAGGAATCCGGCCTGGGCGGCGGGGTGTTCCTGGTCGTCCGCTGCGACAACGCCTACTCCAACCACGTGCTGACGACAAAGGGGCAGATTGCGAACTACGACAATACCGCCGCCGTGATCTACCGGCCCTACCATCTGTGCGGCGTGGAGACTTCCTCGACGATACTGGTTGCCGGATTGCTCGGCCTGAACACCGGGTCGGATGCGTACCTGCCGCGTTACGATCTCGCCAAAGTGGCCGCCAGGGACATCAAGGCCGGAGAAGTCTTCGGCAACGACCACAGCAACCAGCTCACGGCGCGCATGCTTCCCGCCCGGCCCATCGCTCCGGGTAACTACGCCAGCGCGCATCTGCTGACCGGCAACCGCGCCCGGGTGGATATCCCCGCGGGCACGACCGTCACCTACGAAATGGTCGAAGAACCCGCCGGGTCCACGATCTGGGAGCTGCGCAGACTGCAGGACAAGACCTTTCTTGTTTAGAAGGCATTTCGAACGTATCGACAAGTAAGTTGGCATAGACCACTCATCCGGAGGGAGAGAACAATGTTGTTAACCGTAATCGCCTGGTCCATGGTCATCGTTTTCATGGCGCTGATACTTACAAAGAAGATGCACCCGTTTACGGCGATCGTCTTCATTCCTTTGCTTTTCGCGGCGCTTGGGGCGTTCGCCGGCCTTTACCAGGGGGCGGCCGCCAAGGCGCTGAAGATGTCGGTGGACAGCGTCGGGGTGCTGGAGCAGCTGCAGGTGCTCGGCATCTGGGTAAAACAGGGACTCACGAAGACGTCGGCTACCGCATTCATGCTGTTTTTCGCGATTATGTTTTTCTCGCTGATGCTGAATGCCGGGCTTTTCGATCCCCTGACCAAGAAGATCATTCAACTCGCGAAGGGCGATCCGCTGAAGGTTCTGGTGGGCACCAGCGTTTTGGCGACGGTCGTCTCGCTCAGCGGCGACGGGACGACCACCACGCTGATCTGCTGCACCGCGTTGATTCCGATCTACAGGAAGCTGAATCTCAAGATGATGCATCTCGGGGTTCTGCTGATCCTGCAGAACACGATCCTCAACCTGCTGCCGTGGAGCGGGCCGACGGCGCGCGTGATCGCCGTGATCGAGGGGATCAACGTTCCGGCGCTGTTGAATGCGCTCATGCCGGGCATGGTGCTGGCCAGCATTTTCGTGACTGCCGGCTCCTACTTCATGGGCCTGTCGGAACGCCGCCGGCTGGGGGTCCAAAGCCTTTCAACGGGTGACATCGACGCCATCTTTTCCCATGTGTCCAGCGAGGAAGACGCGCTCAAGCGGCCGGATAAGGCGATCGTGAACGGCATCGTGACGGTGGGCGCCCTGGGGCTGCTGATGTCCGGGATATTCGAGCCGGTATTCATCTTCCTGGTCGGGACGATCCTGGCGCTGCTCATCAACTACCAGAAGATCAGCGAGCAGAAAGAACGGATCTACGCCAATTCGGGAGAGGTTCTGCAAACTGTCATCATGGTCATCGGCGCGGGCGCGTTCATGGGCCTCTTTACCAACTCCGGAATGTCCGACGCCCTGGCCGCCAGCCTCGTCAAAGTGATTCCGGAGGCGTTCGGGCGCTTCTGGGGCCTGATTGTCGTGCTGATTTCGGCGCCGGGCGGCTTCTTCATGTCCAACGACGCTTTTTTCTACGGGGTCCTGCCCGTTCTGCTGGAGGCGGGAAAGCTCTACGGATTTTCGCCTTTCGAGATCGGTTTTGCTTCGCTGCTTGGGCAGGCCTTCCACATGCTGAGTCCGCTCGTGGCGTTCATCTACCTGCTGCTCAGCATGACGGGGCTCGACATGGGGGAGTGGCAAAGAGCGTGCTTCAAGTGGACATTCGGCATATTCGTCATCTTCATCGCCTCGGCGATCGTTTTTGGAGTCGTTCCGCTCTACCGGTGACATGCCGATACATCAGGGTTTCTTCGCGCGGGCGTCGCGGGGAGGCCGTCCTTATTCACCGCCGGGAATCCGGCGGTCATTTTTTTTCCGATGGCGAACTCGTTCAAAATAAATCCAATGGCATTATCTGGAAAGCCCCAAAAGATGAGGCATTGCCCCGGCATCTGCCTCGTTCAGGACGCTGGCAAATGCCTTCGGCTTGCACGATGCGGGAAAATGATGGAAAGTATACGAACTTTTACCTGGAACCGGGCGTCTAGCGGTATGTAAAATGCGTTGCATGACTGCCGCATCATCCCCCGCCCCGTTCAAAATTTCCGATATGCCATGCCCCTTTCTTTGAAAAAAGACAACGGCGCTTTGCCGAAGAATCAGCGTCTCGTGTTTTTGGACGCCTTGCGCGCGTTTGGCGCGATTTGCATACTGCTCCATCATTTCGCCCTCTATCCGCCGCTCAACAGCCTGGCCGCTCCGTGGCTCGGGCAGTGTCTCGAGTGGCTCAGGAATCACGCCCGCACGACCCAGATATTCTTCGGGGTCAGCGGCTATGTGCTGGCGCGAAGCCTTTACGGGCAACTGTGGAATTTCCGGCAGGCCGGCATTTTCCTGATTCAGCGCTATTGCCGCCTCGGCATTCCCTATCTGGCGGCCATCGCCTTCGTTCTGCTGGCCTATGCCGTTGGCAAAGGGTATCTCCCCCAGGAGGTGACGGGCAGCCGGGTGACGCCCCGGCAGCTGATGGCTCACCTGTTTTTCCTTCAGGACATTCTCGGGCAGGAACAGCTTTCCGCCGGATTCTGGTTCGTCTGCATCAATTTCCAGCTGTGCCTGCTGTTCGCGCTCATTCTCTGGGTCCGCGACTCGGTGCGCGGGGTGCGTTTCGACGTGGCTTCGCTCCTCTGCTGGATCCTGGCGGCGATTTCGCTGTTCGGCATCAACGTCGAAAGCGGCTACGATGCCTGGGGACTCTACTTCTTCCCCTACTTCTTCATGGGTGTCGTGGTATACCGCGTATCGCGGCCCGGGGCGCGGAAAACCGAATTCTGGCTTTATCAGCTTCTTTTCGTGCTGGCCTTGTGCTTTGCCTGGCGCTGGCGCCTCGTCGTCGCCATGGGCGTCGGCATGGTGCTTTATCTCGCGGAAACGACGGGATGGGGCTGCCGGTGGCCGAAAAGCCGCGTGGTGGCCTGGCTCGGGAAAATCTCCTATAGCCTGTTTCTCGTCCACTTTCCCGTGCTGGTACTCGTCGCCACGGCGTGTCTGCGCTACGACTGGACTTCACCCGGGGAAGCCGTTGCCGCGCTGGCGGCGGCGGTCGTGCTGAGTATTGCCGCGGCGGCGGCGTTCCACCGCTGGGTCGAGGTGCCTGCCGGACATCTTGCGCGGATGCTGGCCGGCGTGCCGTTTGCGCGGGAAGCGCGCGCCGCCGCTTGACCGGCGTTTGCGGCCGATTCGGCCCGGAACGGCGTGTTTTCCTTGACCGGCAAAGGCCACGGCTATCGACTAGACTGTAGGAACGGATTGGTTGTGTCTATCCTTTGAAGGAGCAAGACCATGAAAACCATGACACGCAGACAGTTTGGCCAGGCATGCGCGGCGGGAATCGCGTCGGGAATCATATTCAGCACCATGGCATGGGCCCGGCAGCCGTCCGTCCGGACGGTCAAATTCCCGCAAGGCGGCACCGCTCCGGCGCTCGGCATGGGGTCCTGGCGCCTGGCGCAGGGGCGCCATCCGATATCGCAGGAGGAGGCCGCGCTCGGCACGGGCCTTTCGCTCGGCATGACGCTGATCGATACGGCCGAAATGTACGGATCGGGCGCCGCGGAGAGGATGATCAGCCGCGTGATCGCCGGCAAGCGGGACAGCGTCTTCCTCGTCTCCAAGGTCCTGCCGAGCAATGCCGGGAGCGCCTCCGGCATTCGCCGGGCCTGTGCGAACAGCCTGGAGCGTCTGGGCACGGACCATCTCGACCTTTATCTTCTCCACTGGCGCGGCGACATAGGCGATCTGGGCGCCGTCGTCGATACCTTCGAAGCCTTGAAGGCCGAAGGCCGCATCCGGCATTGGGGAGTTTCCAATTTCGGCGTGGCGGACATGAAAGAGCTGATGAGCGTTGCCGGCGGTTCGGCCTGCGCCACCAATCAGGTTCCCTACAGCCTGGTCAACCGACGCATCGAATCGGACCTTCTTCCCTGGTGCGAGCAGAACGGCATGCCGATCATGGCCTATTCGCCCCTTGGCTCGGGGAGCAGCGGTCTCCTGCGAAACACCGTTCTGGCCAAGGTCGCCGCGCGGCGGGGAGTGGCCCCCGCCGCCATGGCGATCGCCTGGACCCTGCGCAGCGGGCGTGTCATCTCGATCCCGGAGTCTGGCTCGGTCGAGCATATGCGGGAAAATGCCGCGGCGCTGGAATTGGTTCTCGAAAAGCAGGATATTGCCGAGCTTGACGCCGAATTTCCGGCATAGCCGCGGTAAACCGGCGGGTGCGGCGAGAGCACCATCATGTGGCCCGCGACTGCGGGCCTCTTTGTTTTCCGGCAAACAAAAGGTGTTTTTCTCCAGGCGCCTTTTTTAACGGGAATTGCTGGCACACTTCTGTGCATCGCACCGCGAAGTTGCACGGACGTGGTGCGCCGGAAACCCGATATCCACGCAACCATGCGGGTTTTAGGGGTGGCACGGGCGTTGCTTAGTGTGACTTGTTATAACAAGTCATGTCAGCACCGGAAA
>JAVBSG010000044.1:0-41201 GCA_031547245.1 Propionivibrio sp. | reverse complement strand
GGAAGAAAGCCCCGTCGCCGGCGCTTCGACGCCGATGTTGATCAGCGTCTGGTCCCAGCTGCCCAGGCCGAACATGATCACGCAGCCGATCATCACGAAGTGGCTGATCACGTAGCAGATCTTCTTGCCCATGACCGGCAGCTTGGAGACAACCGACTCCATCCCGAGGTGGGAATGCTCGCGCAATGCCGTCACCCCGCCGATGAAAGTCAGCCAGACGAAACACCAGCGCGACAGCTCTTCGGACACCGTGATGCCGGAGTTGAAGCCGTAGCGCAGGATGACGTTGCCCAGCACCAGGATGACCATCAACGAGATGCAGGCGACCACCATGAACTTGAGAAAACGGAAATATCCGTCGGCGATACGGGCCATCATGATCGGCCCCCTTCGGAATACTCTAAATGCATACCCCCTCCTTGGTAAGACAATGACAGCAACAAACAAGCTGATTTTCGCCGCCAGGCATCTCCCGGCGGCCCCGACACGGCGCAAAGCGTGCCCGGCGCAGCCCAATTCCCCGGCCCGCGCGGGCTGCGGCAGTCCGATAGGGCCGCCAGGACCCGTTGAAAGACAGATTGCCTCCGAATAAGTTTCTACGCGGCATGACGCCCGGTTGCCCTGAAAGAGAGCCTTGAGGCGTTCGGGCAATCGGGGCGCCAACTTGATAGTCAAACCCCGTCCAGGCCAAATTCATGGGCAAGGTCCGGCGTCATCGATTTCCTCGGCGAAACCCTTGGTTGCGCCGCCGAAATCTTCGCCGACAATACGAAGCTCTTTGATACCGAAGATGAGAAACACGACAGCCAATACGATCGGCCGGCACCGGATACTGGACGGGTTGCGCTACCGTAGCGGCAAAAGCGCAACGGCCAAAGCGTTCGGCCCCGTTTTCAGGGCTTCGCGATACTTCCCATAGTTGCCGGTGGCAGTGTTTTTCTCAGCCGGCCGAGTTTAGCGCATACATTATCGCTTGTACATAAATACGCGCCGCTCTCCTGCAACCGCATCGGTATCGGCTATCCGGCTCACGCAGGGCGGCCAGGCGGATCGGGAGCAAGCGCCCGAACGGCTGCGCGCGGCGACGGATTTCCAAGCGCGGTCACTTCGTCCCGTCAATGACATAAGCATCCAACGCCTTGAGCAGATTGCCGGGTTTACCCATCTCCCGGCTCAACTCCCGGGCCGCCGAAACCTCTTCTTCCCGCTCGGGAGCGGCGTCCCGCGCATCCGGTCCGGCAAAAGCCATGGCGGCCACGCCGCAAAGAACAAGCACCATAAACCAGTGGTAAAAACGAAATTTCATCTCTCCTCCTCGGCCATATCCTCGGCCCGTACGAATCCGGCAGTTCGACAAGACTCCACGCGGCATGACACCCGGCCGCCTTGATGGACGGTGTGCATCACCACAATGGCAAAAACGCAATGATCAAAGCGTCCGGCCCCGTTGCCCGAACGGGTGCATGCGGCGATGGGTTGCCACGCCCGGTCACTTCGCCCCGTCAATGACATAAGCATCCAACGCCTTGAGCAGATTGCCGGGTTTGGCCATCTCCCGGCTCAGCTCCCGAGCCGCCGAAACCTGTTCTTTTGCCATCCTCTTGGCGATCTTTGCCCGATTACTCGTCGCGTCATTGCCACTCGAAGCATCGATTTCCGAAGAAACGGTGTAGAGCGCATAAGCGATGACGGCATTTTTCGGCACGCCGGCGCCCTTTCCGAACATGGCGCCCAGTTTGTTCAGCGCGCCTGAATGGCTTTGGTCAGCCGCTTTTCTGAACAACGCGATGGCCTGTTTATCGTCCCGAGGAACGCCTTGGCCGAGGGCGTACATGGCTCCCAGGCTGGTTTGCGCTCCGGCGTTTCCTTGCTCAACCGCTTTTCCATACCACCCTGCGGCCCGCTTGTTGTTCCGAGGAACGCCATAGCCGTTTTCATAAGCGAACCCCAGGTTGTACTGCGCGTAGGCGTCTCCCTGGTCGGCCGCTTTTCTGAACAGCGCGACGGCCTGCTTGTAGTTCCGGCGAACACCTTGGCCGAGGGCATACATGGCCCCCAAGTGGCTCTGCCCGGCGGCGTCTCCCTGATCGGCTGCTTTTCTGAACCACGCCACGGCCTGCTTGTCGTCCCGGGAAACGCCCTGGCCAGTGGCATACAGAAATCCCAAGCGGGTCTGCGCTTTGGCGTATCCTTGATCGGCTGCTTTTTTGTACCACTCAGCGGCCTGCTGGTAATCCTGAGAAATACCTCGGCCTTCCCTGTACATGATGCCCAGGCAGGTTTGCGCGTTGGCGTATCCTTGATTGGCCGATTTTCTGAACCACGCCACGGCCTGCTCGTCGTCCTGGGGAACGCCCCGGCCTTTTGCGTACATGTACCCAAAGTAGGCTTGCGCCACGGCTTCTCCTTGTTCGGCCGCTTTTCCGAACCACGCCACCGCCTGCTCGTCGTCCCGGGGAACTCCCCGGCCGTTGACGTACATGAGTCCCAAGTTGGTTTGCGCTCTGGCATGTCCTTGCTCAGCCGCTTTTCTGTACCACATTGCGGCCTGTTCGTCGTCTTGGGGAACGCCCTGGCCTTTTTCGTACAGTAACCCCAAGCGGGTTTGCGCTCCGGCATCTCCCCGGCCGGCCGCTTTTCTGAACCACTCTGCGGCCTGCCGGTAATCCTGAGAGACACCTCGGCCTTTTTCGTACATGAACCCCAGGCTGGTCTGCGCGAAGGCGTCTCCCTGATCAGCCGCTTTTCCGTACCACGCAAGGGCCTGCTGGTAATCCTGAGAGACACCCCGGCCTTTTTCGTACATGAACCCCAGGCTGGTCTGCGCGAAGACGTCTCCCTGATCGGCCGCTTTTCCGTACCACGCAACGGCCTGCTTATCGTCTTGAGAAATGCCTCGGCCATTGGCATACATGAATCCCAAGTAACCTTGCGCGTAGGCTTCTCCCTGCTCGGCTGCTTTTCCGAACCACTCTGCGGCCTGCCGATAGTCCTGAGATACGCCTCGGCCTTTGTCGTACAGGAGTCCCAAGTTGTATTGCGCTACAGCGTCTCCCTGGTCGGCCGCTTTTCCGTACCACGTCGCTGCCTGCTGGTAATCCTGAGGAACACCTCGCCCTTTGTCATACAGGATTCCCAAGTTGGTTTGCGCTACAGCGTCTCCCTGGTCGGCCGCTTTTCCGTACCACGCTGCTGCCAGCAGGTAGTCCTGAGATACGCCTCGGCCTTTGTCGTACAGAAATCCCAAGTTGTTTTGCGCGCTGGCGTATCCCTGGTCGGCCGCTTTTCTGTACCACGCAGCGGCCTGCTGGTAGTCCTGAGGAACGCCGCAGCCTTTTTCGTAAAAGACTCCCAAGTTGTTTTGCGCGAAGGCGTTTCCCTGATCGGCCGCTTTTCTGTACCACTCTGCAGCCTGCCTGTCGTCCTGAGAAACGCCCCGGCCTTGTTCGTACAGCACTCCCAAGTTGTTTTGCGCATCGTCATCCCCGGCGTCCGCTGCAGCCCGAAGCTCATCGACGGTGGATTCCGCGGATTCTTCCCGCTCGGGAGCGGCATCCCGCGCATCCGGTCCGGCGCAAGCCATGGCGGCCATGCTGCAAAGAGCGGCCACCCCAAACCAGCGGTAAAAACGAATTTTCATCTCCCCTCCTCGACCGTATCCTCGGCCCGTGCGAACCCGGCAGTTCGACGACTCTCCGCGTGGCATGACACCAGGCTGCCTTGTTGGACGGGGTGCATTGCCGCAGCGGCAAAAGTGCGATGACAGAAGCGTCCGGCCCGTTTTTCCGGGCCCGGCGATACTCCCCAAAGTTGTCGATTTTCGAGTTTTTATCGTTGACGGGCGAGTTTAACGCATACATTACCGGCTGTATATAAATACACAACATTTCCGGTAATCGTACACTCGGGCACGCTGCGCTTTGCCCGCCACGAGAATTCCATATGCATACACCGTAGGGCGGATGAGCGAAGCGTTATCCGCCGCAAGTGACAAGCGAAGCCCCGTCCGCCGAATGCCACGTTCAACGAATTCCGCCGTCAATCACAAACCGCTACGTAATGCAGGTGAAGTTGCCTGTATCATGCTCGGACTAGTTGCCGCCCGTCCCCATCGGCATGGGCCGTTGGTTGCACCGCCCAAACAGAACCGCATTCGAAAAAACCGAAATTTCATGGCCACCGCACCCGCAGGAGATCTTCCGAACCGCAACGCCTTCGCCGCGTTTCTCGTCACATCCATGGCCCTGCTGGCCGCCTGGTCGGGCACGGGGCACGGCCCTCCGCTCTGGTGCGCGGGCATCGCCGCCTGGCTCGCCGCCGCCGTGCTGTGGCCGCGGCTGGCGCGGGCGCAGAAATACCAGGCGTTCATCCTGCTGGGGATAGGCGCGGCGGCTTTGGGCGCGGCGCTGCTGCTCGGCGGCAGCTTCGCCTGGATCAACCTGCTGACCCAGAACATCGCGCTGCTGGGCATGCTCGCCTCCGTCAGTTTCCTGCAACTGCTGGCCGAATCGGAGGAAGACGAGAAACTTCCGACAGGCAAACCGGCGCTGTGGCGAACGGCGGTCGGCGTGCACCTCCTGGGGGCCGTGATCAATCTCTCGGCCATCTTCATCATGGCCGACCGCATCGGAGCGAACGGCAAGCCGAGCCGCGAACAGATCGCGCTGCTCTCGCGCGCCTACCTCGCCGCCGCCCTGTGGTCGCCGTTTTTCGCCGCCACCGCCGTGGCCATCACCTATGCGCCGGGCGCCAACCCGCTACGTGTGGTCGCCGCCGGAACGACGCTGGCCGCCGTGCTGATCTGCCTCGCCGGCCGCGACATCATCCGTTCGAGCAAGGACCACGCGGCGGGCTTCGTCGGCTACCCCATGCACTACTCGGCCCTGTTCCTGCCCTGCCTGCTGGCGCTGATCGTCGGTATCGGACACTGGCTTCTGCCCGAATGGGCCATCCTCTCCGTGATCAGCATCGCCTCGCTGCTGCTGGTCGCCATCACGGTGGCCGTGCGCAAGGGCCTGCTGCCCGCCGCGCGGACCATGGCCGCCCAGGCCAGCGGCCGCCTGCCCGCCATGGCCGGGGAAGTGGTCCTCTTCCTGGCCGCCGGATGCCTCGCCAGCGGACTCAACGCCCTGATCTCGACCGGCAACGTCTGGATGCCTTTCTCGAAATTCGGAGTCGTCGAAGCGGCCGCGGTGCTGGCCATCATGATCCTGCTCGCCGCCGTCGGCATCCACACCGTCATCACCATCACCATGGCCGCTACATGGCTGGCCCCCCTCAATCCGGAACCGACCCTGCTGGCCATGGTTTTCGTACAGTCCTGGGCCATCGGCCTGGCCGCCGGCCCCACCTCCGGGACGAACCTGACGATCCAGGGCCGCTACTGCATCTCCGCGACCTCGATAGCCAAGGGAAACATCCGCTACTGCTTCCAGGCCTACGGCGCAGCCGTGCTTTGCCTGGCGATTGCCGGCATGTGGCTGGGGGTGCCGCTGCTTGCCAAGTCCTAGCCAGGGCGTATTCACGACAGCGCAAAGGCGGATAGCGAAGCACGCCCAAGCAAAAGAGCAACTAACGGCGAGATCGGTAAACCGGCTTTGATGCCGGATAGCGCAGAAACCCATAAAAACTGTTGACAAAAAAATTTCGCTTCATAGAATGATCAATATTCATTTTTCAGAATTTTGTATGTTGACATGACTACCCAACAATTTCTCGACCAAATCCAAGACCTTCCTGATGTCTGCATTCGGACGGACGACGCAAGCCGCGACACTTATAGTCATGACACCTGGCCTGTTTCGACGGTTCAAGGAAAGCTGAAGCGCCACCCTTATCGCCCCGACGCCATCGTCACTCTCACCCGAGTCGAACAGGTTCCGCGCATTCTGGCGGCCGCAAATAAGGTTGGCGTTCCCGTAACGGCTCGTGGCCTGGGTTCTTCCGTCACTGGGCAACCCTTGCCTCAGTATGGAGGCGTCGTTCTGGATATGTCGAAACTCGTCGGCGATCCCCAGCTGGACGAAACGAATCTCATCGTCGACGTTTCCGCCGGGATGTGCGGAAGCGACCTTGAGGAGTGGCTGAACAAGCGCGGCTACACCACAGGCAATTATCCGCAATCCCTCGCCCGGTCCACCGTCGGCGGCTGGCTGGCAACAAGAGAAAGCGGTCAGTGCTCATCCCGCTATGGCAGCATCGAAGACCTGATCGTTCGATACACCGTCTATTTGGCCGACGGAACGAAAGTCCCTCTTGGCGCCAATCCTCGCGCCGCGGTGGGTCCGGATCTGAGACAACTGTTCCTTGGCGCCGAAGGCACGCTCGGTATCGTGACGAACGTCGCTTTGAAGATATTCAAACTGCCGCCTTTTTCTGTCAGCGAAGCCTTCCGCATTCCGTCGGTAAACGCCGGACTCACTGTAATGCGTCAAATCATCCAATCCGGAATACGCCCGAGCCTCGTGCGATTCTACGATTTTACGGAAGCCCGCTTCGCTCTGCTCGACAACGCCTTCGAAGGTTGCGCGCTTTTCCTGATGCACGAAGGAACCCGCCAGGTGGCCGAAATCGAGCACGCGGTCTCCAGGGAACTGGTCATGGCCGCCGGCGGAAGCAGCTTGGGAAGCCAGCCGGTACAGTCGTGGCTTGAGCGGCGCTACGACTTTTCGACCGTGGAAAAGTTGATGTCGGAACCCGGCGGCTACGCGGAAACAATCGAAGTCGCGCATCTATGGACCGGCATCGAAGCCTTGCACCGGGAGCTGACGACGGCGCTTCGTCCGTTTGCCGACCACGTCCTGGGCCATTTTTCGCACGTTTACATGCAAGGAAGCTCGCTCTACGTAATCCTGCTGGGGCATGCTCCCGACGACGAAACGGCGGCGAAGCGCCTTGACGACATCTGGCGCACCGCCATGGAAGTCACCGCGCGCCTGGGAGGGGAAATCTCCCATCACCACGGCGCAGGCCTCGCCCGTCTTCCCTATATCGCCAAGGTGTTGGGGCCGGCACACGGCATACTTCAGCGGATCAAAGACGTGCTTGATCCCGAAAGCACCCTGAATCCAGGCAAACTGGGATTGCAGACGAAGTATCACGCCTCCTGAAATACTTTGATAGGAACCAAAATGACTGTTACGCCGATAGCCTGTCGCCCGTTGGTCGCCATACCGATAGGCGATCCTGCGGGGATTGGCCCTGAGATTGTCGTGCGCGCGCTGCTGCGCCCCGAAACGTACGAAGCCTGCCGGCCGCTGGTCATTGGAACGCAGGCCCTGATCGAGGATGTTTTGAGAGCGACTGGAGCAAACAGCGAGATCGTGGCGGTTCCCGACCCACAGAAAGGAAAATATCAATACGGATCGATTGATTTGGTAGATCTTGACAACATATCCCCAAAAGACTTCCGTTATGGCGAGGTCAACGCCGCCTGTGGAAAGGCTTTTGTCGAATACATCAAATTGTCCGCCGAATGGGCGCTGCAGGGCGCCGTCGATGCCGTCGCCTGCGCCCCGACAAACAAGGAATCGATGAGAGCCGCAGGTTACGGCTATTCCGGTCAAACGGACATCTACGCCGAAATATCCAGGACGGCCGACTATTTCACCATATTGACTGGCGGCCTGATGCGCATTTACCTGGTAAGCAGCCATGTTTCGCTCAGCCAGGCCATAGCCTTGATTACGCCGGAACGCATCGAAAGTGTGCTGCGTATGGCTCACAGCAGCCTTTATGACCTGTGGAAAATAGACGCCCCGAAAATCGGCGTCGCCGGACTCAACCCGCATGCCGGAGATGGCGGGCTTTTTGGGACGGAAGAACAGGATGTGATCATCCCCGTCATCGAGAAACTGCGCCGGGAGGGATTCCATATTGAAGGCCCCGTTTCCGCCGATGCCCTTTACAACAACGCCGACAAGGGACGATACGACGGCGTGATCGGAATGTACCACGACCAGGGAGTCATTCCCCTGAAGCGCCATGGATACGTAACTGTCATAGCCGGGACGCCGATCATACGGACGACGGCGGGCCACGGCACGGCTTACGACATCGCCGGAAAAGGGATCGCCGACGATTCGGTGATGGCGCGCGCCATCAAGGTGGCGGCCGAGCTGGCTTGCTTGCGAACGAAAGGAAGCTGACGAAGTGACAACGCATATCGCCGTCATCGCCGACGACCTGTCCGGCGCCATTGCCCTGGGAGCCGAATTCCGCAGGGCGGGTCTGGTTTCCCTCGTATTGGGCGACACGACGGCGAGGGTTCCCGAAACCCCGCAAACCGACGTTCTGATCGTCAACACCGATTCCCGGAACGACCCAATCGACATCGCCAGGGAAAAGAATCGAGCAGCCGTCCTGTCGTTGAAAAACCACCGGCCGGACTGGACAGTCAAGAAAATCGATTCGTTGCTGCGTGGCCACATCGGCAGCGAAGTCGAGACGATTTTGACCGCCACAGGAAAACGGGAACGCTGCATCGTCATTCCCGCCTCCCCGCGCAGCGGCCGAACAACCGTGAACGGCTATCAACTGCTGGCGGGGAAGCCGATAGGCCAGCAAATGCACGGATTGGACAGCACCGCCGGCCAGATCATCGACAGCGTCGCCGACGTGTTGGCGCAGGAAACGAATCTGGCTACGCGTTTGCTTCCGCTGGAGCTTGTCCGGCGCAGCATGGATGAACTGACGGCTTTCGTCGCCGGCAGCGACGAACCGATCCTGATCGCCGATGCCGAAACACAGGAAGACATGAAGCGTGCGGTCCTGGCGGCAGCCGGTAACGGGATACGGCTCTTTGTCGGAACGTATGGACTCGGCGAAGCCATCGTTGCTTCGGAAATGCTTCTGCGCTCGACCCGGCCCATCCTGGCGATAGCCGGCTCCACCAGCGTATCCACGCATCGGCAGGTTGTCTTCGCCGAAAACAACTCCGGGTGCGCCGTGTTGACATTGGCGCTGAATATCGACGATCTGGCGCAGCCGGACACCTACCGGCAGGCCCTGTACCGCCAGGAACTGCAGAGCCACATCGATGCGGGACGCGACGTCATCCTGAGAACGCTGAAAAAGCCCGAAGACATAGCCTCCCTATTGCAGACGGCAAAACAGGCCGGATGGGAGGATGGAAGACTGGGACGGCATATCGAAAGATACGTCGCCGGTGTCGTTCGCCCGCTTCTGTCAAAAATCGGCGGCCTCGCCATCTCGGGCGGTTCGACGGCCAGCGCCGTATTTCGGTCGGCTGGCGCCGCCGCCTTTCTGGTCGAAGGGCCGGAGGTTATTCCGGCCTCGCCGCTGATTCGAGTCCTTGGCGGTGAATGCGACCGTCTCCTCTGCCTGACCAAACCGGGTTCCTTTGGCCAGGAGGCCGATTTACTGGAAATGATGAAATTCCTTCGACTTTACCATTCCGGAAATTCCGGGAATACCTGATCAACGAGCATGTCACACGTAAGGGGGTTCAACATGAATCGCAGAAAATTCCTTGTCATGGCGGGAAGTGCGGCTGGCGCGACCACACTCGGTTTTCCCTTTATCGTCAAATCGGCAGCGGCGCAGGAGGTGACTGTCCGCCTCGCCCTGATCGCCGCTGCGGGCCAGCCAATCGAACTGGGCTCCCAGCGGTTCAAGGAGATCGTCGAATCGAAAACCGGAGGACAGATCAAGGTGCAGATATTCCCGGGCGGCCAGCTCGGGGGCGAGATACAGCTCCAGGACAGCGTCTCCACCGGCATTATCCAGATGGCCAATGTCGGCACGCCGGTGACTTCCGGCAAGTTGAAAAAACTCGACATTCTCAATATGTACTATCTCTGGCGCGACAGAGAGCACATGGACAAGGTCCTCCAGGGCGAGATCGGCAAAGCGCTCTTCAGCGAGTACCAGTCGAAGACGGGAATATCGGTGCTGGCCGCGAACTGGCAGCAGGGAACGCGCCAAACGGTCACCAAACGGGAAGTGAAGAATCCCGGGGATTTCAAAGGCACAAAGATACGTGTCACGGCGGGGGTGCCGATCTACGATCAACTATGGAAAGCCATGGGCACAAACCCGGTTCCGTTGGGGTTCACCGAAGCCTACAGCGCCATGCAGACCGGAGTCGTCGACGCCATCGAATTGCCGCCCGACTTCATCTGGAACAACGGTTTCCACAAGCTTGGCACCCACCTCATTATGACTTCTCACTATATCTATTCCAACATAATGATCGCCAACACAGCCTTCTTTTCAAAGCTGTCCGAGGCCAACAGAAACATTCTGACCGAAGCTGCGGTGGAGGCGGGAAAACACCAGACAAGTCTGCTGCTGTCCCAGGAAAAGGACCTGATAACCAAGTTGACCACCGACAACCTGATCTCCGTCACGCCGGACATGGGCGCGTTTTCCAAGTCGGTTCTCCCCGTATTCGAATCGAATATGAACACATGGGGACGCGATCTGTACGACAGAATCATGGCAGCATAATCATGGGTTCCAGCGGCGGCGGATGCCGCCGCTGGAAGCGGGAGGCGTATTGACATGAGAGTCACCCAATGGCTGTTCCGAAACGGCCTTGAATATCTTATCGGCGCCCTGCTGGCGGTCATCGTCGTACTTTCCCTGCTGCAAGTGGTATACCGCTACGGATTTTCGATGCCGCTGAACTGGATAGAGGAACTGGCGAGACTGCTTCTCGTTTGGGCAGTGTGTCTCGGAGCCGCCGCCGCGACGAAAAACGGCGCCCATTTGCGCATCGATTTCATCGCAGACGCCGGTGGAAAGCCATGGCGGCGCTTCTGGTCCGTTGTGGCGGACATCGCTGTCGGCGCCGTAGCGGTCGGCATGGCGGTCTATGGAATCGATTTTTATCGATTGACGGCGGGCGACTACTCCACCAGCCTCGGTTTTGCCAGAAACCTCTACTACCTGCCCGTCGCGGCGGGGGGAGCCCTGATATTCGTCTTCTCGCTGACCCGGATCATCTTCCCGCGCCATTACTGCCGAGATGCGCGCGTTTCCGACGAGGGGGCCTCCAAATGAATGCCGCACTATTTGTTTTTGCCGCGCTTGGACTCATGCTCATCGGAGTGCCCATCAGCTTTTCGCTGGGTGCGGCGAGTCTCGGCTATCTGCTGATTCACGGGATTCCGCCGATTTCCTTCGTCCAGCAGCTCGCCACCGGAATCGACAGTTTCACCCTTCTGGCTCTGCCGTTCTTCATACTGGCCGGCAATCTGATGAACCTCGGCGGAATCACCCGCAAAATATTCCAGTTCGCCAACGCCATCGTCGGGCACATCCGCGGCGGTCTTGGACACGCCAACATCCTCGCCTCGATGATCTTTGCCTGCATCTCGGGCTCCGCCGCAGCCTCTGCCGGCGCTTTGGGCACAATCCAACTATCGGCAATGGAGGAAAACCGCTATCCAAGGCCGTTTTCCGTCGGCCTCATTTCGGCGGCGATGACCATCGGCCCGGTCATCCCCCCAAGCGTCATCATGGTGGTCTATGGAATTGCCGCCGGGATATCGATCGGCGAGCTGTTCGTCGGCGGCATCATTCCCGGCATCCTCATGGGAGTCGGCTTGATGCTCACAGTGGCCTGGTACGCCAAGGGCACCCCCGGTCTTCCGAAATATCACGACCGATTTTCCCTGAAGGCTCTCAAGGATTGCTTCCTGGACGCCTTGATCGCCTTGATTGCCCCGGGGATCGTCATCGGCGGCATCATCTTCGGCGTATTCACGGCCACCGAGGCCGGAGCCGTCGCCGCGGCCTACGCTTTCCTCGTCGGACGGTTCTGGTACAAGGAACTGACCTTCGGGGGGCTGTGGCGGGCCTTCGTCGATACGATGAACATGTCCGCTGCCATTCTGCTCATCATGGGCATGTCAACGAGTTTCGGCTGGATCCTGGCTTTCGAACAAGCCCCGGCTCAGGTGGCCTCGTGGTTGTTGTCCTTTTCGAACAATCCTGATGTAATTCTTCTCCTGTTGATGGCGATGTATCTGATACTGGGGTGCTTTCTTGAGGCGATCGCCATTGTCGTGATGACCGTCCCGGTGGTCATGCCTGTAATAACCGGCCTTGGCATCGATCCGGTTCACTTTGGCGTCATTATCGCAGTGAATATGTCCATCGGCACGATCACTCCTCCCTTGGGTCTTGTGACGTACGTCATGACCAACATTGCCCGCATATCGATGCAGGAATTTGCCAAATCAATACTGCCGTTTCTCATTCCGCTTCTCGGGTCGTTGATTCTGATAACCTTGGTGCCTTCCCTTGTCACATTCCTGCCGCGGATGATGGGCTGAACCTGGGTATGGCGCGGAACGCGATTGCCTGGGTTCCGTTCCATACCGCATCTTTTTCCGGAACGGAGTATCCGGTAGCCAATATATCTGGAGAGAATTTTTGTTATTTGAACCTGCTTTTCAGCGCGCCATAAAAACTGTTGCTACGGATATCTTGCGCTGCGGCGTCGGCAGCAGACTTCTCAAAACGACCGAGTACCAGCGTACTCTGGAGGTTGGCGCGGGTACTGTGCAGAAAGCCATCATGCTCCTGGAGAATTCCGGCGCGGTCTCCATCGAGTCGCGTGGGCATCAAGGCCGTTTTGTAACCTGTTGCGATTTCCGGAAACTGTGGTCGCTGTCGGAATTCGGCCGGATACGCGTTCGTTTGCCACCGCCGGGACCCAACGAGATCTGGGCCATCACGGACACTCTGCGCGATTGCTTTCATAAACTGGATATCCCGATAGAGTTCTTTTTCGAGCGTGGCGGATCGCGCCGGATAGCCTCCCTTCTCGATGGCGATTGTGACATTACCCTTGTTTCCCAGGGCAGCATCCAAGTCTGCAACGTTTCCGGCGACGCCCGCCTCCATCTGACCCCATTGGGGCCGGAAAGCTTCTATGCGGAAGGATCGATCAAGGTACTGACACGAAACGACGAGAACGGCTCAATCGAAAGCAACGCCCCCGACACCATTCGTGTCGGAATCGACGAGGAATCGAGCGATCACCTGGCGCTCACGCTCAAAGAATTTCCCAGAGAGCAGGGATATCGCCTGGTCAATTGCGATTTTCGCTGCATGCCGCGATTGATTATCGAACGCACCGTCGACGTGGGGATCTGGCATTTCATGCCGCTTTTCGTTCCCGCCCACCTCATGGGTATTTCCCTTGCACCGTTGCGCCGCCCCGAGGCAATACGGGAATGCCATTCGCGTTCGGAAGCTTTTCTTGTGTCATCCGCAGGCAGACCGGAAATCGCGGCCCTGCTTCAACACATCGACGTCGCCGATATCCGCAACCGCCTGAAGAATCTGACTGCCGAGTGCGAAAGTCCGGATTTTTTCTTCAACCGTGGCTGGATCTGCTGAACCTTCCATCGGCGCATTCGCTTATCTTCCTTTCCTTGATGCCGGGCGCTTTGCCTTACAATAGTCGGCTTGTGGTCGAAGATGCCGCCGCCTCCGAAGCGCACGTTGGGCGGATAGGCGGAGCGCCATCCGTCGATAGTATTCCACGCTTCACGGACAACAGGGCATCACGGATGCCGCCGTCTGGCGGAAGACGCTTCGCGCAGCAACCGGCGCAACGAACTGAAACCATTGAGGCAGGAGAAACGAAGAAAGATGTCGGGATTAGTACAGCTTGTGCCTTTGGCGTTTGTTCTGGTGCTCCACGCGGTATACGTCAGGTTGGCGGCTCGCGTGATGAAAACTTCCCCGGTCAGTTGGTCGCATGCCTTTCAGTTCGCGGCCATGGTGGTCGTTCTGACCGGAGTCGTGCGTCTGGGCATCACCTACCTGGGTGGCCTGCCCATGCTGCTTGGCGCCGTTTTAGGGCTGGCCATGCAACTTGCCCTCGGCACATGGTTCTTCAGCGAGCGGGCGCTCACTTCCGACGGCCAGCCCTTGGGCAGGCGCGGCGCAGTGAGGCTGACGGCATTGGCCACGTTCTTCCTGTTCATAAGCTTGGTGATGTTCGTCTGGGGGATGCGCATGATGCTCCCGGCTGCCGCGTCCTGACGGCGTATTCGCGCAAAACGCGCGAACATCACAATGGCATGTAGGGTGATGGGCAAAGCGCAGCGTGCCCACGCGGACGGCGATTCGCCTCGATATCGACACCCCCGCCCTGGCGCCGCTTCAACGCTGTGTTTTGCAGTTTTTTCTACGCGTTCCGTCTTTTCAATGCCACCCATTTACCATCGTGCTTTACGCGTGGGCACGCTTCGCTTAGCCCACCCTACCTGCCCGGCCGCACCCTCCAAAAAAAGCCCCTGTCCCGCAGGACAAGGGCCGTGGTGCCACTCAATTATCAGCTAGCGGATCGGCTTACTGGCAAGCCCAGGTCGTGCCGCCGTCGGTGCTCCTGGCCTGTTTCGGGTAGGGGCAGAGCGGGCGGACGATGCCGGCGGCGATCAGCGTCGTGGGACGGTACGGCTCCCAGGCGCCCGTGTAGAGGTAATCCTGGCTGCGCGACGAAGCGGACACCGAGTCCGGCGCCTCGCCCTTCTCGACCCAGTTGACCAGCGCCGTGACCATGTCGAACTTGTCGGTCGCCGGCCCGCCCGAGCAGTGGTTCATGCCGGGGATCGGGAAATAGCGCGCGAAGGCCGACGGATCGCCGCCGTACGCATTGCCCAGAGCAACATACCAATTGCGCGTGTCGTTGGACGAGAACACCGGATCGCTGGTGCCGTGCGCCACGATCAGCTTCGAACCGCGGTCGCGGAACACGTCGTAGCCGAGGCCGTTGCCCGGCATGAAGCCGACGCCGCGCTCGGTCTTGCTCATCGACGGTGTCGTGAAGATGCCCGAGGTAGCATAGATCGAATCGGGATCGACGGCGCCGGCCGGGTTGAGCTGCGTCCTGACCGAGTTCATGAACGCCAGTGCGTTCGTCGAGTTGTTCAGGACATTGTCGCCGGTGATGACGGTGCTGGGCGACATGAACACGGCCGGCAGCGAATGCGCGCCGATGGACACGGCCTGGCTCGCGCCGGAGGCAGCGCCTGCGCCCGCCACAGGCGCCCGGCCGATCTTCCAGCTGCGCCAGTCGCGATAGCTGATGCCGGCATCCCACGGGAAGTCGGCGTACAGGCTACCGCCGCTCGCGCTCCTGGCCCCGCCGAACACCGCGGCAAGCACTGTCTTCTGGTCCGCCGACAGGCAGGTGCCATCGTTGGCGCCTGAGCAGGTAACCAGATCGGTAGCCGGCACGAAGGCCGTCGCACAGGCCGCCTGATCCTGGATCAAGCCGTCGACCGCGCCGTCCAGCGCATCGCATTTGGCGAGGACGCGCTTGGCCACGTATTCGAGATCGGCGCGTGTAAACGAATCGAAGACCGTCGGCTTGAGGCTGAAGAACTGCTGCGTATCCCAGGCCTGGTTGACGGCCGCCTGCGGCAGCTGGAACCCCGGGTTGAGGGCGAAAACGCCGTCGAACTCGTTCGGCAGCCGTTGCGAAGCCACCATCGCATCGCGCCCGCCGTTGGAGCAGCCCACGAAATACGAGCGGTTGGCGGTTTCGCCATAGCGCTTGGCGATCACCGCCTTGGCAATCGCCGTCGTGCGCGCCACCGCGTTATAGCCGTAATCGAGGCGGGCTTGCGGGTCCTTGCCGAACAGCGCCTGGTTCTCGGCTTCCGTGCCGGTCGACGCCTGATGGCCGCCGTCGGTCGAAGCCACGGCGAAGCCGCGGTTCAGCGCGTTGTCCATCGGGATGCCGCCGTTATCGACGAGGTTGCCGCGCAGGTTCCCATAGGCCGTGGCCAGGAAGCCGTTGGAGCCGCCGCCGCCCTGGAAGAAGAAACGGCCGTTCCATCCCGCCGTCGGCATGCGCACCTCGAAAGCGATGGCATAGGGATTGCCGTCCGCGCCGGTGCGCTCGTCGGCCTTGCCCGAAACCACGCAATGCGCCGGCAGCGGGCCGGTGTTCTCGGCGGTGCCACTGGTGGAGAGGCCGACGAAATTGCTCGTCGCCTCGACCGCTTCCGCCCGCGTGACGGTAACGCCTTCCATGGAAAACTGCGTCAGCAGATCGGCGCACGCGGTTTCCACCGGCGTCGGCGCCGGCGGTTCGGGCGTCACGCCCACGACGCTATGGTGCCCGCCGCCTCCGCCCCCGCAGGCGGCCAGCAGCACGGCAATGACGGTCAGGCTTCCGGCAATGGCCGGCCCGCCCGATTTTCTCGATTGATTTTTCGGCTTCACGAATTTATCTCCTGAAAACGATTCGGGAGACCACCGCTCCCGAACCGCAATTGTTGTTGTATCGGCGCCTGGGACCGGAAGGAATCGGTGAAAAAAAGATCTTGCGCTCCCCGTAGCGATCGTGATTCTAATGAAGAGAAGATTACCCGTATATCATCCAATCCCCGAAAATTCACTTCGATATTCCTGATATGGGTCCATGGCTGATTTGTACGCCGCGGCAAAATACGCGATACCCGCACGCCATCCGCGCACTGAAGTACACTCGAACGGCAAACGCGTGGCCGCGAACGCGCATCGATGAAGCGGCACAGTCTGCGCGAGCGCGAAAACCCGGATTCGTCCCTATGGCGGCAGCGGACACGGCAACGCGAGTATCTCCGTCTAGGCAAATCCGGACACTTTTCAAACATTAATTTCAACAAGGGGATGATCAATGAAATTGTTTGCCAAGGCGGTTCTTGCGATTAGCATTGCCGCTATTCCACCGCTTTCCAACCCGGCCCTTGCCAATGACGAAGGAATCCTTGTCAAGGAAATCGGCGGCTATCACGTCGGTGGCAAGGAAATTCTGATCAAGGGCCTTCCCAGCTACGAGACGCAATACACGCCGGGAGGCCCCAAGGTCACCATCAACCCCAATGGGGGCTTCGAGGCTTTCCAGATGTACGTTCAATACGTCAAGCTCGTCTCGCCCAAGGCCAAATACCCCCTCCTCCTCTGGCACGGCGGCGGCCTCTCCGGCGTAACCTGGGAAGACACGCCCGACGGCCGCAAAGGATGGCAGACCTTTTTCCTGAAAAAGGGACACGACGTCTATGTCACCGATTCGGTGGAGCGCGGCCGGGCCACGTGGGCGAGATACCCGGAGATAAACAAGGGAGAGCCGGTGTTCAGGCCGAAATCGCAGGCATGGGAATCGTTCCGCATCGGCCCGAAGTACGACGACGATCCGGCCAAGCGGGAAATTTACCCCGACACGCTGTTCCCCTATAAGCATTTCGACCAGATGAGCAAGCAAAGCACGCCGAGATGGACGACTTCCGACGAAGCGACGCTGGCCGCCTACAAGGAATACGTGAAAAGCCTGCCTGAAGCCTGCGTGATCGTCGCGCACAGCCAGGGCGCCGTTTTCGCGTGGGATGTGGCCCGCTCGATGCCGGAGAAGGTCAAGGCGGTAGTGATGCTGGAACCGGGCGGCATTCCCGATCCGGCGAAAGTCGACGTCGACTACTCCCCGCTCAAAGGCGTGAAAGTGCTCTGGCTGTTCGGAGACTTGAATACCAAATACTGGCAGGACAGGAGGACGCTGCTAAAACGCGTGGACGATAAATTCAAAGCCGCCGGAGGCCAGTCCGACTGGATCGAAATGACCGATTCCGGCGTCAAGGGCAACACCCACATGCTGATGATGGACACCAATTCCGACCAGATAGCGCAGGTAGTCCAGGACTGGCTGGAGAAGCAGGGGCTGATGAAGGGCAGTTCGAAGTAGCCTAGCTCAAGGGTGCCCCAACGGGCACCCGCCTCCCAGGCGAGCCACTCCTGAACGAGAAGAAAAAACGCCGGAACGCATCCTTCACGATCAGGCGGCGACCGACGCCTGCCCGCGCTTCACCTCAACGCCGACGATGTCCTCAAGCACCTTGATCAGGCATTGATTGTCTTCACCGGGAAACCGGGCGATGCCGGCCTGGAAGAACTGCTTGGCCGTTCCGGTAACCATCATCGGCGTGCCGCACTCCTCGGCCAGCGCCATGGTTATCGTCAGATCCTTGTAGGTGTTGGCGATGTTGGAGCCGGTGCCCTTGAACCTGCGGTCCATGACGGCCGGGATCGCCCCCTGGAATAGCGGCGTGTTGGCGACGCTCGTGCCGATTACCGAGAAAAGCGCCTCCGCGCCGACGCCGGCTTTGACGCCGAGCGCCATCGCCTCGAACATCCCGGAATAGATGCAGCCGACCAGCCCCTGCATGCAGGCCTTGACGATCTGCCCCTGGCCGATTTCGTCGCCGACGAAATTGATGTTCCTGGCAATCGCGGCAAACACATCCGCGCACCGGTCGAAATCCTGCTTTCCGCCGGAGGCCATCAAGGTCAGTGCCCCGGCGTCCGCCCCTTTCTGGCCGCCGGAAACCGGGCAGTCGATCAGCGAGACATGCCGCTCCCCGGCCAGCGCGGCGAGATTTTTCACCGCGGCGCTGCCGATGGTGGCCGTCACCACGATGATGGCCCCCGGTTTCAGGGTCTCCAGCAAACCGTTCTTGCCCGCGATCACCTCCGTCGCTTGGGAAGCGTTGACGACCATCACGAAAACCACCTCGGACGCCGCCCCCACCGCCGCGGCGTCCCCGCACTTCTTCCCGCCCAAGGCCACAAAGCGTTCGAGCGTATCGTGGGAGCGGGCAAAGCCGTTCAACTCGAACCCCCTGGCGATCAGATTCTTCGCCATGCCCATGCCCATGTTGCCCAAGCCGACGATTCCAATATTCTTCATTGCCGTTCCTTTGCAAATTTCTCAGAGCGTTACGGTTGCCTGCGTTCGCGCGGCTTCCAGAATGCCGCGCGAGACCTTCAACGTTTCCAGCGCATGCTGTCCGGAGGCGGTTGAATCGGCGCCGGTTTCCATGCATTCGATGAAATACCGGTTGGCGTTGAAATACGACGGACAGGTCGAGAAGTTGTAAACGTCGTTCAGCTTGACGACTTTCTCATGGGGCATATCCTTGGTGCGAATGCGCAGACGGGTGAAATCGAACAAATCGTCGCCCTCCAAAATCACCGTTCCCTTCGTGCCGAAAACGCCGCGGGAGCTGCCTTTCAAATAGGACGACCAACTGGCGTTGATGATGCCCATGGCGCCGTTCTTCATGCCGAGCAGGACATTGGCGTTGTTGTCGAATTTCGGCGCATCGGCGAAGGTGCCGCGCACGTCGGCCTTGACCGAGGATACCGGGCCGGCCAGTTGCCAGATCATGTCGATGTCGTGCGACAGCGATTCGATGCTCATCCCGCAGACCGTATCGGCCTTGCGCCGCCACGTATCGTTCTGCGTGCCGGCGTTGCCGCCCAGCATGCCCATGCGATTGACGAAAACGTTGATGACATCGCCGATCCCGCCCGATTCGACGATTCCGAGCAGCTCCTGGAAACCGGTGCGAAAACGGTGATTGAAGTCGATCATCAGCTTGACGCCGTTGGCGCGCGCCATCTCCACCAGAAGCTCCGCATCGGCGACGGCAATCGCCATCGGCTTCTCCATGACGACGTGGCAGCCCGCCTGCATAGCCACCCTGGCGTAATCGATGCGAAAGGACGGCGGCGTGCAGATGTGCACCATGTCCAGCGACCCGGCGATCTCCGCCAGGTCGCCTATCGCCTGCGTACCGTACCGGTCCGCCAGTTTTTCGGCGCTTTCCCGATTGACGTCGATGACGCCGCAGATCGCCACGCCGAGTTTCGCCAGCGCCTCCGCGTGGCAGTAGGCAATGGCCCCCGCGCCGACGATTGCCGTCTTTTTCATTCCCAACTTTTTCATTTCCTTCCCTCCAGGTGATATGACAAAACATGGGAGCGAGTCTACTGTGAATTAAGTGATATATTATTCATCGATTAATTCATTGATTAGGAATCAAATCGTGGATAATGACCCGCAGCTCCCTGACCTGCGCCTTTTCAGCGCGGTGGCGCGCCGATCCAGCTTCGTCGCGGCGGCAAGGGAATTCGGCGTGGCGCCAACCTTCGTCAGCAAACGGATTTCCATGCTGGAGCAATCCCTTGGCGCCAGGCTTTTCAACCGCAGCACGCGGCAGGTCCACCTGACGGACGAAGGAGCCAAGGTCTACCAGTGGGCGCAAAAAATTCTCGAAGACGTCGAAGGAATGCGGAACGACGTGTCGGAAACGAAAAGCGAGCCGAGCGGCCCGATCCGCATCAGTTCGAGCGCCAAACTCGGCCGCGAACACCTTACGCCGGCCCTGTCCCGCTTCAAGCAACGGTACCCAAAAATCGACGTCTGGCTCGAACTCCTCGACCGCCGGGTCGACTTGATCGGCGAAGGATTCCACTTCGACATCCGCGCCGGCGAAGTCCGCGAACACCACCTCATCGCGCATCGCATCATGCCAAGCTCGCGCATTCTTTGCGCAGCCCCGGCCTATGTCGCCCAGCGCGGCATGCCGCAGAGCATTGCCGAACTTGCACGCCACGAATGCGTACTGCTGCGCGAGCGCGAGGAGCCGTTCGGCACCTGGCGCCTGACCGGCCCGCAGGGCTGGGAAACGGCCAAGGTATCGGGCAGCATGGCGTCGAACGACATCGATACCGTACTGAAATGGGTGCATGACGGACACGGCATCGCCTGCAGCGCCGACTGGCTGTTCGCCAAGAGCCTGCGCAACAAATCACTGGTCAGGGTACTGCCGGAATACCGCCAGCCGGCCGACGTATGGGCCGTCTCCTCGCAGCGCTCCGCCCAGTCGGCCAAGGTCCGCATCTGCCTGGAGTTTCTGAAGGAACAGATGCTTCCGCCGAATGGGAAACGCATGAAGTGATTGACACTACCCCCTTCTACCGCAAGGTTCGGCGTGGTATTTTTTCGGAAGTGCCAAAGCAAGGGGGAAAAGCAATTGCCACGCCACGCTGACAATCAAGGGATCATGCCCTGGAGAACAAGGGACGGTATCCCTTTGGCAATATCCAGGGCGGAGAAAGCCGACGTCGAAGAGATTCTCGAGCTTCAATATGCCGCATACCAGAGCGAAGCCGCATTGCTCAACGACTACGACATCCAGCCGCTGAAACAGACGATCGAAGACATCGGGAGCGAGTATGCGGCATCGATTTTTCTGAAAGCCGTGGATGCGCAGGGAAAAATAATCGCTTCCGTTCGCGGACGGATAGTCGGCGACTCGCTATTCATCGGCAAGCTGATCGTGCTTCCAATAATGCAGGGCAAGGGGATCGGCACAAAACTTCTCGATGAAATCGAAAGAATCGCCGACTGCAACCGCTGCGAGCTTTTCACCAGTTCAAAAAGCCTGCGAAACATCGAGCTGTACAAAAGAGCCGGCTATTCGATATTCAAAGAGAAAAAAATTTCCGACAACGTAGATCTACTCTATTTGCAAAAATTCAAACAGCAACAATAATGAAGGCAGACGGTGGGCAAAACGAAACGCACCCACACAGGTAAACGGTAAGGAGGAAAAAAATGCCACAACGGATTCTCTACGACCTGGCAGGGGCGGACGCCGGCGTCCGCTTCAGCCCGTATTGCTGGCGCATACGCATGGCGCTGCTGCACAAGGGGCTGGAGTTCGAGACGGTCGCCTGGCGGTTTACCGACAGGGAAGCCATTGCCTTCTCCGGCCAGGGGCTGGTTCCGGTGCTGGTCGACGGCGAGCGGGTCGTGCACGATTCGTGGGCGATTGCCGACTACCTCGAGACCCGCTACCCCGAAGCGCCGTCGCTGTTCGGCGGGGCGGCCGCCCAATCCGTGACGCGCTTCGTGAACGAGTTTTCCGCCCTCGTCCTCGGCGGCGGCATCGCCCGCCTGATCGTTTCCGATATCGCCCTCGTCATTCATGAAAAGGACCGCGCCTATTTCCGCGAGAGCCGGGAAAAACGCTTCGGCATGCGCCTGGAAGAAGTGACGGCCGGCCGCGAGGCCGAAGTCGCCGGCTTCCGCCGCTCCCTGGAGCCGTTGCGGCGCACGCTCGCCAGCCAGCCTTTCTTCGGCGGCGCCTCGGCGATGTATGCCGACTACATTCTATTCGGCGCATTCCAGTGGGCCCGCTGCACCAGCCCCTTCGAACTGCTGACCAAGGACGACCCGGTTTACGCCTGGCGCGAGCGCCTGCTCGACGCCTTCGGCGGCCATGCGAGATTGGCCCCGAGGGGATTCCCCGCCGACTGACGAAGCACGCCGGCCTGGCCTCCTCATCCTCGCCGCCGCCCCGGCTTTGCCGCCGGCAAGGCCGGCCGTTCCGCGCATCTTTCGCACCATCGCCGTGCGGCGCTTCGGTTTACCGAAGGAGCCGCGCGGAAATTTTTTTGCGAAAGATGTTATTTTCTCTTGAAAAGCGTAACTTTCAGGTCTTATAATCTTCACCATAATAACGCTAAATACTAACGTCATGGATAGATCAGAGAGTGTCAGTTACAGTGAAAATCACTACCGTTTTTCACACCAGCCCGAACCATATCTTGACATGGAATCGAGCGGTGCGGCGCCGGAGAAATCCGGTGCGGAAAGCGGGTCAGCACAAGAAAAGAACGTAATTCATCGAGGGGGGATGGATGGCAGCACACGGTCTGCGGCAATGCCGCCAGGGCCGGCCATTCACGCTGAAGAAATTCCTTTCAATCCTGTTGCCACGCCAATCGCCGGCGCCGGGGCGGACGATCGGCCGGCGCTGCGGGCTGGGAGCATCGTTCCGGCCGCCGCTGCGCGTTCCGGCGTTCCCGAATCCACGGCGGTCACCCGGATCGCCGCCGGCAGCGAATCTTCGCACCGGGCGGCCGCCGAGGCCGGGACCGCACCGGCCCGAACACCGAGCCACATCATGAAAGGAAGCAAAGATGTCTGTTGTAGAGGCCCCAACGAAGACAAGCATCGCCAGGATCTGGCGCAAGCAGCAGCGCATGAATCAAACGGAATTCTGGAAGCGCGTCGGCGTCGCCCAATCCGCCGGATCGCGATACGAATCAGGCTATCCGCCGCCGGAATCGGTGAGCCTCCTCCTCGAACTCGCCTACGGCCCGCGGCCTCTGCAGGCCCTGGCCAGACTGCGCGAAACGCCCCTCGCCGACCTGACGAAGGCGATCAGATAATGCGCGGAAAGAAAGCCAAACTCATCCGCCACATCGCTTTCGACATCGCCAGACGGTCCGGCCTGCCCCGCGGCACGGAGTACCGGGCGATCGATAACGCGTCGGCCGAACCGGGATTCCATTCCAGCCAGCTTTGCGTCCAGGGCTGCGAGCGCGCCGTCATCAACCAGGTGAAGAAGCTCGGCCGGCACGCGAAAAACTTCTCCGGACGCCTGTTTTCCAGCATCGCCATGCGGGCGATCCATTTCCGGGAAAAGTTTTGAAATCCACCGGAGAAAACCGGAAAGCGCTGGGGAGAAACCCCCGCACTTATAACGACACATGAAAGGGATGGGAAATGTTTTTCAAGAATCTGACGGTTTTCAAAACCGAATTCAAACGCCCTGCCAGCCTCAAACGGCTTGAGCAGAGCCTTTCCGCGCATTCGCTTTCCCCGTGCGCGCCGCATGAGACCGAGCGCATCGGTTTCGTCCCGCCGCGCAACAGCGGAACATTCGTACACTCGATCGACGGCCTGCATCTGATCGCGCTGGGCGTCGAACGCAAGGTCCTGCCCGCCTCCGCGGTCAGGCAGGCCGCGGAGGCCCGGGACACGGCAAGCCTCCCCGCCGCCGATCCCGCCCGGCGCGCTTTTTCCCACACGGACAAGACCTTCGCCTGGCTCGACACGAAAAACCAGCTTCTCGGCATCGATTCGGCAACGCCGTCAAAAGTCGGCGATCTCGCCGAACTCATCATGCTCACCACCGACATCAGGCTGCGCACGCACCGCACGGTAGCGGCGCCAAGCTCGGCGATGGCCTCCTGGCTGGCCGATGGCAAGGCGCCGGGCCGCTTCGCCATCGACCGCAACCCGGGCCCGGCCGGCGCCGGGGAAGCCCGGCCCGGCCATGCCGAACACGCACCGGAAGCGGCCCGCCGAAACCCCGCAGAAGGCAAGGCCGTGCGCAATCTGGCGCTGACCTGGGCCGACAGGATTTCCTTCGTGCTTTCGGACGCCATGTTCATCCAGCAGATCGGCTTCCTCGACCCCCTCAAGGCGCAATCCGCGATGCCGGCCGAAAACGAAGAGGAGCGGTTCGACCGGAATTTCGCGCTCATGACGGGCGAACTCGCGCAAATGTACCAGGAACTCGTGTCCGCGCTCGGCGGCAGCTCCGACGTCCAGGGGGAACAGCCATGAGCGAAGGGGTTCCGGCCCCCCAGGCAGGCCAGCGCACGCGGCGGCCGCCGCTTTTCATCCTCGCCGGCATCGCCCTGACGGCGGCAGTTTTCATCTTCTGGGTATTCGCGATTCTCGAAATGCCGGAAGCGCTGCCGCAATGAACGGCCCGTATCGGCCGCTCAAGGAGCCAGCGGCGCCTCGGCAGCCTTCTTCCGTTGGATGTCCTCGAGCATCTCGGTAAAGCGCGCATCGGACAGCGGATAAAACAGCATCAGCACGAAAACCAGCGAAAACGCCACCGCCGGCGCGAGAACCATCGCCTGGAGGATGGCCTCGCGCACGCCCTCGCTCTGCGCCGCCAGATTCGGCACGTAACCGCTCGCGGCCAGCAAAAAGGCCGGCACCGAACCGCCGAGCGCCTGCCCGCACTTGCGCGAGAAGGAAAAAAGCGAGTAGGTCAATCCCTCGATACGCACCCCCGTGCGCCACTCCCCGTATTCCACCGTATCGGCGGCCAGCGCCCAGGTGATTCCCGCCGCCGTCATCTTGCCGGCGCCGACCACCCCCAGCAAGGCGAAAATCCAGACCCGCCCCGCCCCGGCGAAAAAATACAGCGCCAGAAACCCCGCCACGGCCACGGCGATCCCCAGCAGAAAGGTGCCCTTCTTGCCGAAGCGGCGGACCAGCATCGACGTGCATGTCACCGAAACCAGCACGCCGAACAAGGTGGTGGTCACGAAAATCACCGGCAGCAGACCGGCGTCCCCCAATATGTAGCGGGCAAAGTACATGCCCGAGGCCGTCATCGAAAGGGTACCGGCCATCATGCACATCATCGTCGCGCACAGGATCAAGAGCGCGCGGTTGACGAAAATGATGCCCAGGCTGTCCTTCAATTTCGGGCGTTCGACCTGCCGGCCGACGACTTCCCGGGTCGCGCGGAAACACAGGAAATACAGCACCGACCCGCCGGCCGCCAGGGCCAGCGTGATCCATATCAGCCGCGCCTGCAAAGCGCCGCCCGGATGGCTGCGCACCGCCGCGCCGACGACGACGGCGAGCAGCGCGAAGGAGGCCGTCGAGATGAACGAGCGCGACACGCTCAGCCGCGCCCGGTCCTGCGGCGCCTGCGACATCATGCCGGCCAGCGACCCGTACGGAATGTTGACGAAGGAATAGGCCGTCACCGTCAATCCGTAGGTCACGTAGGCAAAAACCAGCTTGGCCTCCGCACTCCAGCCCGCCGGCACCGAAAACACCAGCACGCTCAGCAGCAGCAACGGCGGCCCGCCCCACAGCAGGAACGGCCGGCAGCACCCCCAGCGCGTCGACGTGCGGTCGACGACGCGCCCGGCCACCACGTCGGTGACGGCGCTGTATACCCGCAGGACCGCCAGCAGCGTCCCCGCCGCCGCCGCGGGAATGCCCGCCACGTCGGTGTAATAATTGAGCAGGAACAGCGCCCCCATGGCGAAAACGAAATTGTTCGCCATATCGCCCAGGCCGTAGCCGACGATGTTCCTCCAGGTGAGCGCGCTCCGGGTCTGCATGGCGATCCTGTTCTCTATTTAAGCGCCATGGCCGTCATCCCTGATTTTTCCGCCTGGCGTTGGAATCCCTGATGCATGCGATTATGGCATCGGTCTCGACGATCCTGCGCGTTTTTTTCAACCGTTCCACCCGCAACGGCTCACCCCTCGCCGATCCCCTCCGCCTCGCGGTGTTCCCTCACGATCCGCAGCACCTCTTCGAGCAGCGGATTCGTCTCGTTGCGCCGGTACGCACAATGCAGATGCATCCACTCTTCGGTCCCCGTCTCGAAGGGGCGGTAAACGATGTTGGGCAACTGCATCCTGGCCATGGAGGCAGGCGCCCGCGTCATGCCGAAACCTGCGTTGACCAGAAAAATCGCCGAGATGATGTCGGCGGACCGATGGTAGGCTTGCGGCGTGAACCCATAAGGCTGGCAGATCGCCGCCAGACGCTCGTACGAATTCACCCCGACTTCGCCGATAAGCTTCTGGTCTCGAAGCTCGCTGATGTGAACGGTATCGAGCTTGGCCAGCGGACTATCCTTGTGCAGAACCAGCATCATCCTTTCCCGGTGGACCAGCTCCACGGCCACCTCCCCCGATTCCGGCAGATAGCGGTCGAAGGCGATGAGCAGATGCCCCCGGCGCAGGGCATCGAGCTGCATGCGCTTGGGGGCCGACTGCATGACGACTTCCACATCCGGATGGCGTAGCGAAAACTGCTCGAGCAAACGCGGCACGACGTCGATCATGGCCGAGCCGTACACGCCGACGTCGATGCGGCCGAACTGCCCCGCCGCGGTCCGCTGGGTCTGATGCGAAGCCAGTTCGACGTGCGCCCGGATGTCGCGCGCATGCTTGAGAAACTCCGTGCCCGCCTCGGTCAGCTCCACGCCCCAGGCCGTGCGCTTGAACAGCTGCACGCCGAGACTGTCCTCCAGCGCCTGGATATGCCGCGTCAGCGGCGGCTGCGTCAGATTCAACAGCGCCGCCGCCCGGCTGATGCTCCGCGTTTCCGCAACCGTGATGAAATACTTGAGCTGCCGGAACTCCACGATGTTACCCCTCCCTCAATGGCTACCATGGCATACGCCTATAGTTATGCAATCAATTATACCCAGACCCGTAGGGCGGATGAGCGAAGCGTTATCCGCCGAATGGGATGAGCGAAGCGCTATCCGCCGAAAGGGACGAGCGAAGCGCTATCCGCCGAAAGGGACGAGCGAAGCGTTATCCGCCGAATGGGATGAGCGAAGCGCTATCCGCCGAAAGGGACGAGCAAAGTCAGCTAGGCTGGGCAAAGCGAAGCGTGCCCACGCGGGGCAGAGCAGCAAAAAAAGAAAACGGTAAAAAAAAACGGGGACATCCCTCGGAGAGAGAAGCGCCCCCGCTGGAGGGACAATGAAACTCATTGCCAGGAGAAGGGAGTTTTCTTATTGTCCATCGATACCGCACCAGCCTCACCCCAACCGGTCGGATGAGCGAAGCGTTATCCGTCGAATGGCATAACCGAAGCGCCATCCGCCCACCCGATGCGGAGCGTCGTGCAGAAAACCTCGACGTTCCGCATCGGGGAAACCGCCTTTAGTACGTCAAACCAAAACCGAACTTGTAGAGCGTATCCGCCTCCGGATAACCCGGCATATCCGATTTCTTGTCGGCGATGGCCTGCGCGTTGCTGGCCAGGGCGAACGGCATCTTGCCCTGCGGCTTGAAGGACTGCCCCGTCGCCAGCACCTTGCCGGTCAGCACGTCGAGCAGCGCCGTGTTGCCGATGCCGAAGGTGGCGACGATCGCTCCCGCATCCCGGACGCCGCTCGCGCCGTCAAGAACGTAGGGCTGGCGGAAGTAGATGGCGAGCACCGTCTTCTTCGCGCCGACCTCGTTCATGATCTTCTGGATGTCCGTCAGCGACGGCGAGATCAGCCACGATTTCGAACTCTGCATTTCGGAGAACGAAATCATGCTCGCTTCCCACGGAGCGGAACCGCCAAAGCCCAAGCCGTTGTCCAGGCAGGATTTTGCCGCGTCCACCTCGGAGTACAGGGTGGTTTTGGCCACGCAGCGATCCTCCGCGCCGAAGGTTTTGCCGGTAAACGCATTCACATAGGCCGGGTTGGAGCCGGTCGCCACATTGTCGGATTTGTAAGTGCTCACATACTTTCCGGTCGTTCCCGCCACCAGCTTGTTGGTCGAAATTTCCACGCGGATGACGGCGTAATCGTGCCCCGCGGCGCTCCGCCTGCCGACCACGCTGTTGTCGGCATCCTTGGCGAGCGTGGCTCCGGCGGCATCCTGTTCGCCGTTCGTCACGCTGGCGAAACCGTATTGCGCCACATCCTCATTCGCCAGCCCCATGGTATAGACCTTCATGCCGGCCGTCTTCAGCGGCAGCGCCTTGACGCCGCCGCCCATGTCCTCGTTCTGCAACAGGACCACGGATTTCCTCTGGATATCGAGGCCGACGGCGCGGTTGGCGTCGCTGCCGACCGCGGCTGCCGCCTGGCTGTCGTCCACGTAGGGGTTCTCGAACAGCCCGAGCTTGAACTGCTCCTTCAACATGCGCCTGGCAGCCTCGGTAACCCGCTCCTCGGAAATGAGCCCGGCGCCGACGAGATCGGTGATCGTCTTGTTCGTGCTGAAACCGGACAAGGTATCGGTCCCGACGTTGATCGCCGCCGCCACGCGTTCGGAAACGGAATTCTTCTCCATCCCCCAGGCGCGGTCCTCGATGACGCCGGTATCAGAGTTGGCATACCCCTGGAACCCCAGTTTGCCGCGCAGCAGATCGGTCACCACGTTCTTCGAGAACGAACTGCCGACCTGTTCGAAGGTCATGCCGTCATAGCTGCCGTTGGTGATGATGCTGTAGTTGGGCATGATCGACGAGACGCCGGCATCGATGGCCGCCTTGAACGGCTTCACATGGTTGGCGAAATTGTTGCCCGGGAAAACCTGCCGCTTGCCGAAGGAATAATGCGAATCCAGCCCCTGGAATTGCGGCCCGTGGCCGGGGAAGTGCTTCAGCGTCAGCGCCACGGCCGAATCCGGCGTGATCGACGTGCCGTCCTTGACCACCGGCCCCTGCAGCGTCTGCACCAGCGTCGTCATGATGTCGGCGGCAAGATCGGGATCCTCGGTGAAGGTTTCGTGCACGCGGTTCCAGCGCGGCTCGGTCGCGAGATCCGCCATGTAGCCGTACATGCCGCGCAGCCCGATGGCCTTCCATTCGTTGCCCATCACCGTCGCAAAATTCCTGATCACCGACATGTCGCCCGCGCCGAGCGTGGCGGCGGCAAGGCCCGATTCCTTGGGAAATTCGGTGAACGCCCCGCCTGTTCCCTCGTTGATGCCGACGCGCGGGTCCTTGTCGTAATGGTTGCGCGCATTGGATTTGAATACCGCCGGAATGCCGAGGCGCGTGGATTCCTCCATCGACTGGACGGCGTTCGTGAATTTCGCCATGCTCGCCGGGCTGACCTGGCCGCCCGAGCCCGTGCACGTCGGGTTGGCGATCACCGTGCTGCGCAGAATGAAACGGCTCATCTTCTGCTCGTTGATGTAATTGAAGGCCGTTTGCCCGACCGCGCCGTTGCAGTCCGGGTTAAGCGTGTTGATCAGCATCATCCCCGCCTTCTCCTCGACCGTCATGCGGGCGACCAGATCCTCGACGCGCTCATCGACCGAGCGGCGCCAATCCTCGTACTTGTCGAGCTGGCCGTTGCCGTTCAAATCCTTGAACTGCTTGCCATCGACGGTAATGATGCTCTTCACGCGCGCGGCGATCGCCGGCTGCGCAATCGTATTGTCGATGCCCGGATCGACATCCCCGCCTCCCGGCGTGCCGCCGCCCCCGCCGATGATGCCGCCGCCTCCGCCCCCGCCGCCTCCGCAGGCAGCGAACAGGACGATGGACGCCGCAATCATTGACAGGCGCAATTTCGGCATGTAATCCGGATGAGTAAGCTTCGCTTTCATTTCCCCTCCCCGTTGTTCAGATTAATGTATACAAGTATGGTGTTTCGACTACGAGGGGATTTTTAACACGCAAAAATTTCAGCGGCCAATGCTATTTTTGGTGAAGGCAATGTCGATTCAGCATACCTCCATGTCTTATGTCTTTGCCGACGGAATACACGTCATTGTCATATACTCGGCATGGCGCCCGAAAGTCCCCGCCGATCTTTCCCTGGTGTGGATTGCCGCCTTCAAGCCTTTCACTTTCCCGAGGCGGCTCAACCCTCGGCAATTCCCTCCGCCTCGCGGTGCTCCCTCACGATCCGCAGCATCTCCTCGAGCAGCGGATTCGTCTCGTTGCGCCGATACGCGCAATGCAGGTGCAGCCACTCCTCAGCCCCCGTCTCGAAGGGGCGGTAAACGATATTGGGCAATTGCATCCTGGCGATCGAAGCCGGCACCGGCGTCATGCCAAAGCCCGCATTAACCAGGAAAATCGCCGAGATGAAGTCGGCGGACCGGTGGTAAGCCTGCGGCGTGAAGCCGTAAGGCTGGCAGATCGTCGCCAGGTGTTCGTAGGAATTCGCCCCGATTTCGCCGACGAGCTTCTGATCGCGAAGCTGGCTGATATGAACGGTATCGAGCCTGGCCAGCGGATTATCCTTGTGCAGAACCAGCATCACCCCCTCGCGGTGAACGAGCTCCACGGCCACATCCCGCGATTCCGGCAGATAGCGGTCAAAGGCGATGAGCAGATGCCCTTGGCGCAGGGCGTCGAGCTGTATGCGCTTGGGCGCCGACTGCATGACGACTTCCACATCGGGGTGGCGTAGCGAAAACTGCCCAAGCAAACGCGGAAGGATATCGAACATGGGAGTGCCGTACACGCCGACGTCGATGCGGCCGAACTGCCCCGCCGCGGTCCGCTGGGTCTGATGCGAAGCCAGTTCGACGTGCGTCCGGATGTCGCGCGCATGCTTGAGAAACTCCGTGCCCGCCTCGGTCAGCTCCACGCCCCAGGCCGTGCGCTTGAACAGCTGCACGCCGAGACTGTCTTCGAGCGCCTGGATATGCCGCGTCAGCGGCGGCTGCGTCAGATTCAACAGCGCCGCCGCCCGGCTGATGCTCCGCGTTTCCGCAACCGTGATGAAATACTTGAGCTGCCGGAACTCCACGATGTAAACCCTCCCTCAATGGCTGCCATGGCATACGCTTATAGTTATGCAGCCAATTATACCCAGACCGGTAGGGCGGATGAGCGAAGCGTTATCCGCCGAAGGGGATAAGCAAAGTCAGGCAGGGGCAGAGCGAAGCCTGCCCACGCGGAAAAAACAATGGCCAATGGCCAAAATAAAGGAAACGCACCGCAAAAAAAGACGCCGCAAGACAAAGCAAGGAATCGACGCCAAGGCAGGCGAGCCAATCCCGCCGTCAATCACCATCCCGCGCGGGCACGCTTCGCTTTACCCATCTGCCCGCTGTATTCGGCCGGAGCCTTCCGTCAAGCCTTTCGAGCAAGTCGTCAAGCCGATGCGTCAGGCCGCAGGCGCAGACTCTCCTTTGTTCTTCCCAAGCGCGGGTATTGATTCCCAGGCAATCGATATCGTGCTCGGCATAGTTGAGCACGAATTGGCGTAATTCGTTGGTGAGCGGATCGATGTTCATCGGTACTCCAGAAAGGCAAGAAAGAACGGTGAAAAAAAGCGGGGGACACCCCAGGGAGAGAGGGGCGTCCCCACTGGAGGGACAATGAAACACATTGCCAGGAGAAGGAAGTTTTTTATCGTCTATCGACACAGCACCAGCTTGCCCGATGCGGAACGTCCGCAATGACGTTTGATGTTCCGCATCGGGTCGGAGAACACCGCCTAGTAGGTCAGGCCGAAACCGAACTTGTAGGTATTTCCGATCGCGTCCCTATAGGCGTAGTCGAAAGCTTCGTAGTGGCCGGGAACGTCCCTGGCATTGTCGTCTATCGCCTGCTGATCTTTGGGAACGGACATGGGCAAGCGTCCGGTAGGTTTGAAATCCCCGGTCAGCACATCGAACAGCGCATCGGATGTCACATCATACGTGGCAAGAATAGCGCTCGCACCGGGCTCGATCTCATTGAGCAGCCACGGATTGCCCATGTTGATGGCGATAACCGTTTTCGTCGCCGCCTCGATGGCCTTGATCCTTGCAACATCGATGCCAGTAGTCGAATCGAGAGCGATTTTGACGTATGGCCCTTCGGCATCCGTCCCGCTATAGGTGCTGGGCTGCACGAGCAGGACGGAGTGGGTCGCCGAAGCGTAATCCGACACGATCTGGGCGCTGGGGAAAGTGCTCTGAAGCAGCGTTCGAAGCGTCTGCGACGAAGCCGCTGCGCCCGATCTCGCAAACACCTCGCCATAGATCCTGACCGAGGATCCGGACGTTTTGGCCAGCGGCAGGACGTTGCCGTCGTTTTTCAACAAAACGATGGACTTGCGGTGCGCCAGGTTGGCTTTGGCCTGCGCCTCATCGGATTTGACGGCTTTCAGCGCGGTATCGGCATCCACGTAGGGGTTCTCGAACACGCCGAGCAGGAACATCTCTTTGAGGAGCCTGGCCACCGCGGCGTCAACCGTCTTTTCCGACACCAAGCCTTCGTTGATGGCACGGACGGTCTCGGTCGTCGCCACGACGGAAGGATCGCCTGTCATATTATAGGAAGCGATGGACAACAGGCTGACACCCGCGTTGAGCGACTTGGCGATACGCTGATAGGGCTTGAGCGTTTCAACACCCCAGGGTTCCCCGGTATCAACTGCGACCTGGCTGTCGGTATTTACGTAGCCCTTGAACCCCATGGCGTTATACAGGTATTCGAGGATTTTGTTGTTATAGGCCATGGCTACTTCCTCGAACTGTTTGCTCGGAGAGTACCAGTATTCCTTTGGCAACTGCTCTGCGGAGCCAGAGTTCGACGGTGCCTGGTAATAGGTCATGATGGAGCTGACTCCGGCATCGACCGCCGCCTGGAACGGTTTCAATTGGTAATTGATCAGGCTGCCCGCCGTTGGATAGACGGCATATTTTCCATCGGCTCCATGAGAGTCGACCCCTCGCGGCGCCGAACCGTTACCGGGAAAATGCTTGACCGTCAACGCAATGGAATCCTGCCCCAATGTTTCGCCCTGGAATCCCTTTACAAGCGATGTGGCAATTTTGGATACCAGCTCCGGATCGTCGCCGAACGTGCCGTTGTTGCGCGTCCAGCGCGGTTCCGTGGCCAGTTCGACCTGGTACATGTACCCTTTGCGAATCCCCGTGGTGCGCCACTCCTTAGCGGCAATCTCGGCGAATTCCTTCACCAGAGCAGGGTCCTGGGTTGCCGCCAGCCCAAGCGTCCCCGGCCAGTAGGAGAAAACGCCCGAGGCTTCCGACAGCCCGATCCCCGCCGCCGCATGGTTTCGTGGATTCGAAATGATTACGGCCGGAATGCCAAGCCGGGATTCTTCAGCTATTTGCTGGAAGTTGTTCAACCAGGCAACCAACGTGCTGACGGGGGGATTGGCGCGAAGAATGAAGTAACGCCCGTTGAATTCATTGAGCATCCGCGTCGTGCTCCACACTGACATCGTTCCTGCGACGGTAATGTCGCAAATGTATTTTTTGTTCAGTTCTCCCGTCGCGCAGGTCGGATTGCCGCCGATTTCCGCCGACGGGTAATTCCCTCCGATCGGCACCATGTTGTTCGCGTTGATGAGGCCCACTTTCTCCGCCAGGGTCATCCTCACGGCCGGATCGCTGTTGTGGATGAGATCGTCGGCTCTTTCATCCGCCGAAAGCCGCCAGTCCTCATACGGATCGAGCTTGCCGTTTCCATTCAGATCCTTGAACTGCAAGCCATCGACGGTGATGATGTTCTTGCTGCGCGCAGCGACCGTCTGTTGAACGATCGTCTCTCCCCCCGGATCGGCATCTCCGCCCCCTGGGTTCGCGCTGCCGCCGTTGCCGCCATTACCGCCATCGCCGATGACACCGCCGCCTCCGCCCCCGCCTCCTCCGCAGGCCGCGAACAAGAAGATGGACGCCGCGATCAATGACAGACGCAATTTCGGCATGTAAGCCGGATGAGTGGCCTTCGCTTTCATTTCTCCCCCCTGTTGGTCAAGTTAATGTATACAAGTATGGTGTTTCGACTGCGAGGGGATTTTGTCACGCGAGAATTTCAGCGGCCAATGCTATTTTTGGTGAAGGAAATGCCGAATCAGCATACCTCCATGTCCTATGTCTTTGCCAACGGCACACGCCCCGTTGTCATTTTTGTTGGCCACACGCAAGGGCGGATGAGCGAAGCGCTATCCGCCGGAAGCGACAAGCGCAAGCGCCTGCCGCCGAATGGAACAAGCAAGCACAAGCGAAAACCACCGGTTTCCCAATGGCATTCGCCGTTTCCGTTCCTCACTCCTGCAAGTCGAGCCACCGCCTTTCGCCTTCGGACAACGCGAGGTCCGCTGCCCTGAGACTCGACAGGACTTCCGCAGGCGATTGCGGACCGATGACGGCGCAGGTCGGAAAGGATTGGTTGAGAACGTAGGCCAGCGCCAGGTTGGTCGGTTCGACACCGTTGCCCCGTTTTTCGGCCAACGCCAGCAGCCGCTTCATGCGTTCGAGGTTGGCATCGTTGTAGTAGATGCGGGCAATATCCGGGTTGGGAAAATCTTCGGGTTTGAGCCGGTTGGCAAAGCAAAAAAAACCGCTCGCCTGCGGCGCCCACGAAAAAAGCGGCAACTGCGTCTTTTCGTGCCAGCGGATATCTTCGCCGTCGGCGTAAACCACGCCTTCCCAGCGGCTTTCATTGGCCTTGGCCAGGCTCAGGCTCGGGCTGTTCAAGGCAACGCCGCCGTAGCCTTGCCGCTTGGCGTAGTCGATGGCTTCATCGATGCGCCGCGGACACCAATTGGAAACGCCATAGACTTTGATCAATCCCGCGCGCTTGTGCTCTTCCAGCGTGTCGAACAGTTCCCCGACCGGCACCGCGGGGTCGTCGCGGTGCAGCAGAAAAATGTCGAAATAGTCGACCTGCATGTTGCGCAGGCTACGGAGCAGGTCGGCGGTGATGAACTCCGGCCGCACGCGCTTTTGCTCGGGGTGATGCGCGCCCGTATCGTCGACATAATGATGGCACGCCTTGCCGATGATCATCATGTCCTTGCGGTCGTGTGCCTTGAACCAGGCGCCGACCACCCGCTCGGCTTCGCCGACGCCGTACACCCAGGAGGTGTCGACGGTATTGCCGCCATTGGCGACATAGGTGTCGATCACCTCGAAAACGGCAGCCTGCTTCGCGGGCCGGAACAGTGAAGATCCCATGACGAGTTGGGAACAACCCCGCTCCAGTCCTTTAACGGCAATATTTTTCATTCCTTTGCTCCAAACGGCGGGAGGCGGCTGCTCTCCCAGGTTCTCAGAACTTGATCGCGATTTTTGCGTAATCGCCGGACAATGCGGCCTCCATGGCTTCCTGGAAACTGGCCACGGGATAGATCCTGCCGAGCACCGGCGCAACGTTGAATGCCGGATCCCGCAGGTAATTCAGCGCCTCCTTGAAATCCTCCATGGTGTAGCTGATCGAACCGAGGACGCTGATCTCGTTGCGCACGATGCGTATCACCGGGTAGGCGACTTCCTCGTAGATGAGGCCTATTTCGACGATCCGCCCCCCCGGCTTGACGATCTCGAAAGCCATGTCGATGGCCGGCTTGGCGCCCGCGGACTCCATGACGATTTCAAAGCTGTTCGGTTTGAAATCGGCGGGTTGCACGGTGTCGACGCCGGGCACGATGCTTTTGGCGAGCGCGAGTTTTTTCGCACTGGAGTCGAAGACGGTGGCTTTGGCGCCCAGATGATCGACCAGGGCGAGCGTCAGCAATCCGGTACAGCCGCAGCCGATGATGGCCACCGAATCGCCCGGCGCGATGCGCGCCCGCTTGGCCATGTGTACAGCCACGGCCAGCGGTTCGGTCAAGATGGCGCGCTCGTCGGGAACATCGTCGGGAATAACGACGGCATACCTGGCGGCGCAGACGAATTCCTCCCCAAAACCGCCGTTCGGATCGTTGATGCCCCAGGCGACGCGTGTCGAACAGATGTTGACGCGGCCCTGCCGGCACCATTCGCACGTGCCGCACACGGCGTTGGGCTCGATCGCCACGCGCGCGCCGATGGGAAGGCCAGCGCCTGCGCCGGCCTCGACGACCACGCCGATGATTTCATGGCCCATGCGCATCGGGAAGGGCGCGTAGGAGACGTCTCCCTTGTAAATCCGTATATCCGAACCGCAGATGCCGCCGTAGGCGACCTTGATCTTGATTTCGCCGTCCTTGGGCGCAGGCAGCGAGGCGGTATCCCGCAGCTTCAGATCGAAGGGTTTATCCAAACGTAGTTCCAGCATTTCATTGCTCCAAAAACGTTGATTAATGCCGATGGCATACAAATCCCGCATGCGCCCCCGTTTCCATTGCGGATGCGATTCGCGCGATACGGGAGTTTTTTGCCGTCGATCCGGCGCTGCGCCGCCTACTTCTTGCTTGCGCGGAGTTTTGCGACGGTCTCCTGAACTTCCTTGACCAGACCCGGAGTCATTCTCTCGGCGTACTTGTCGATGACCGGCTGCGCTGCGGCCTTGATGCGTTCCATTTCCGCCGGAGCGATGGCGTTTACATCCATGAGCTTGCTGAATTCCGCTTCGAACGCCTTGCCCTTGTCGGAGAAATCCATGGCCTCCTGCTGAGCCTCGACGATGATCTTTTTCTCGTCGTCATTGAGCTTGTCCCAGGTTTTCTTGGCCATGATCATGACTTGCGGAGAGTACATGTGGCCGGTCAGCGAGAAGTATTTCTGCACCTCGTAGAATTTGTTGGTGATCGTCGTGATGATCGGGCCGGTGGCGCCGTCGACCGTCTTTGTCTCCATTGCCGTATACAGTTCGGGGAAAGGCATCGGCACGGCATTGGCGCCCAGGGTGTTGAGCAGGTCGATATAGGCGGGCGACTGGAAGACGCGGATTTTCAGCCCCTTGATGTCTTCGAGCTTGGTGATCGGGTGTTTGCTGTTGTGAATGTGGCGGAATCCGAGACCGCCCACCGGGAAAACCATCAACCCCTTCGATTCGAGCTTCTTGTAAAGCCGCAAGCCGATCGGACCGGCAAGGATCGCCTTGGCTTCTTCTTCGTTATCGTAGAGATAGGGCAGATCGAACAGGGCGAAATCCCTGTCGATCCCGTTGAGCACCTGCGGCCCCATCATGCCGATATCGAGGATGCCGCCCTGCATCGCGGAAACCATCTGCGCGTCGCCGCCGAGCACGCCGTTGGTAAACACGCGGATATCGATCTTGCCGCCGCTTTTTTTCGTAACGCCTTCGACGAATTTCTCGGTGCCGTTGTACTTGCTGAAATCCGGCGCCAGAACGTGCGACAGCCGGAGCTTCAGTTCCCTGACTTCGGCGTCGGCCGGGGCCGCAACGAGCAGAACGGCCGTTGCGAGGGTGGCCACTAAGGTCTTGGTAATCATGCGTCCTCCGCTTGATGAAAGTTAAAGTCAGCGATGCGTCATAGACCGCTTCAACAACCCATGAATTCCGCCATCAACCGGTGGCGAGACATCTGGCGCATTGAGCGTGAGTGCAAGATACTCTGATTGTTTCAATATATAATTATCGTGAATCCTAATTCTCTATTCCGAAAAATTGAATAATCAATTTGACCTGAACAGCCTGCGGATATTCTGCTGCGTCGCCCGGCTTTCCAGCTTTGTCGGCGCCGCTCTGGAGCTGGGCATTTCGGCGCCGGTAGTCACCCTGCGCATTTCCGAGCTGGAACGGCAATTCGGCGTCAAACTGTTCCACCGCACCACGCGGCGCGTGCATATCAGCGACCAGGGGGAACTCCTCTACGCCTGGGCGCGCAAGCTGCTCGACATGGCGGACGATATGTCGGATGCCATGTCCTGCACGAAAAGCGACCCCGTCGGATCGCTGCGCGTCAGCACCACGCTGCGCCTCGGCCGAAACCACGTCTGCCCCATCCTGTCCATGCTCGGCATGCAGTACCCCAAGCTCGACATCTGGCTGGAAGTCGTCGGCACGCCTCTCGACATAATCGCCGAGGGCATCGACATCGACATCCGCTCCGGAGAAGTGAACGAGCCCCACCTGATTGCCCACCGGATCGTAAAAAGCCAGAGAATTCTCTGCGCCGCGCCGAGTTACCTTGAGCGCTACGGCCATCCCACGTCGGTCGCCGAACTGGCCAAACGCGATTGCCTGCTGTTCCGCGAGCGCGATCGCGCTTTCAGCGTCTGGCATCTCGACGGGCCGAACGGAAGCGAATCCGTCAAGGTCACCGGCCGCATGGGGTCGAACCACAGCGACATGGTACGGAGCTGGGCGCTGAATGGTTACGGAATCATCATGTTTTCCGACTGGGATATCGCCGCGGACATAAAAAGCGGCAAGATGATCCGCGTCCTGCCGCTGCATTCGCAACCGGCGGACGTCTGGGCCGTCACCCCGGCCCGCCTGGCAAGCTCCGCAAAAGTGCGGTTCAGCATCGAATTCCTGATTGACCAGCTGCGCTCAGGCCCTTTTGCGCTCCAGGGGATCGAATAGCGTAAATCCCCGGATCGGCCCGCCGTTGACGCGGCGTCGATGCCATAAGGGTAACTCTTCCGCCATCCCATCCGGCGGACGAAGCGAAGCGTTATCCGCCGAAATAGACCAGGCGCGTAGGGTGAAGCGCAGCGTGCCCACGCGGAAAGAACGATGAACAATAGTCGGGATTGAAAAACGGACCGCGCAAAAACAACCGCAAAACACATCGTTGAGTCAAGACCGATGCGGTTTTTCCAATCCCTTCTGCAATCGCCATTCCGCGTGGACACGCTACGCTTTGCCCTACATTTGCTTCGCGTCGCTCACGATTACATATGGAACTACGCTTCCACCAGCACCTTCAGGCCGCTGATGACTCCCGCATCGACGGGCTTGAACCCCGAAAACCACAGCTCATGGAGAATTCCGCGCCAGTCCTCTATAACAGCAATATTTTTATAGAGTGCCGCCCCATGAGCCGATATGCATTCTGTTTTTTGCCTGGACTTCTTTTTGAACAGGGACGGATGCGTTTTTCGCCGGATGCCCAAAAGCCATATAGCATGGCATGACATAGTTCTCAGGATGCCCGACAACCGCCTTGATGTGCTCGGATTCATCACCCATTGGAATACGGGTTACGCCCAATATCCCCTCGGAAGCGGCGGCAAGCAGCATGTTTTCGATGCAGCACCAGATTGACGCGAAGTCATTGAGCGAACTCAAGGAGCTTGGCTGGAGCATCGGTTCCCGCACCTTGAAAAAGGGGAGTATCAGGCACCCGGCATTGTAGAGCATGGAGAACTGCCTGGGCATGGCCTCACGGTACATGTCGCGCTGAACTTCGTCGGTCATGCCGAAGCCGTCGAGCATCTTCTCGCACTCGTCCCGGTTGGCCATGTTCTCCACTCTCAGGACTTTTGCTCTTTCCTCTTTGTCATTCACAATGACGAATTCCCATTGACGCAAGTGGTTGTTGGTAGGCGCTTTCAGGCCGGCATCGATTATCCGCTCGACGATGCCCATTTCAACGGGCTTATCTTCGAAATCGCGGATGGTTCTCCGGGTGGCAATAGCTTCGTAAATATCCATGATCAATTTCCTGTTTTATTGGACCGTCTCAAATGGCCGGGCGCTGGAGATAATTTCTGCCGGAGATCGGCAGGGTTTTCCGCACGGACAGGACTGTACAATCAGGAATCGGACAACTGCCTGTCGTATTTCTCCTGCATCAGGCGGATTTTTTCTTTCAGCGTATCGCGCAGGATCAGCGGCTCGATAACCTCAAGCCCGTCCGCAAAGGAAAGAAGATAGCCCGTAAGCCATTCGTTGACCGGCATTGGCTGGTCAACGATAAACGAGCCGTCGAGTTGCGGGTGGATATCCAGCTCGGGAAATTCGTCAAAAACCCTGAATCCGTAGTTGCCCGCAATCCGCAATACCACACGCTGGAATTCATAGGACTTTCCGTAATCAGGCGTTTCCATCGGATCGTACTGCATGCTGCGGGTAAACGTTTCATCCGTCAGCACCAGATCCCGCATGCGGGAGGCTCTTACCGCACACTCATCCTGCCTGCGCCGGTCAAAAACCCATATGTACCAGGCCCGCTCACGGAACAGCATGCATAACGGCTCGGCAACGCGCTCGGATATACGGTTTTCCGAACTGTAATAGGTAAATTCAATGACCTTTTTCGCAAGGATGGCATCTTTGAGCCGGTTGAATTTTTCCTTGCCGAATCCGGAATCGTGCCAGGAAGAAAAATCGACGCGCAGCCAGCGGTCTTCCGCCTTTTTCCTGAAAATGGCGGCGAACTTGTTGAAAGACTCGTTGCCGTCGGGGTATCCAGCGCCTTGAAGCGCCTCCAGCCCGTGCAATATATCCGCCTGCTCCTGTTCCGTCATGAACGTCTTGTCCATCGTGAACTCTTTGAGCAATCCCACGCCGCCGCCATATCCCCTGCTGGAAAATACCGGGATGCCTGCAACACTCAAGGTGTCCAAGTCTCTCTGGATGGTTCTGACGGATACGGAGCAATGCCCGGCCAGCTCTTTGGCCGTTGTGCATGAGCCGTTCATCAATAGAAAGACGATTTTGAAAAGGCGTTCGACTTGCATTTATAGTATCTCCCGCCTGAAAGGTAATGCAGGTCCGAGGCGGATGCAAATCTTAATGCCCATTCCGGAGTTTCCAGAAAACGCCAGGGCGGAACGACGGTAGGGCGGATGAGCGAAGCGTTATCCGCCGTATGGGATAAGCGTAGCGCCATCCGCCGTATGGGATGAGCGAAGCGTTATCCGCCGTATGGAGTGAACGAAGCGCCATCCGCCAGATGCCGTACCCTGCCACAACGTATTACGGATCACGCAATCGGCAACGACCGAGGCGGCGCGCCGCCCGGTTTATTCCAATGTCAATCATCGAAAACGTCGACGAGTCAATGTATCCGGCGGCGCTACGCCAATGCCATTCGGCGGATGGTGCTGCGCTTATCCGCCCTGCTGGTTTTACGGCCTATAAACCACCTGCATGAACCCGCCGCCGTTTCGGCGGGCGAAAAAACGGAAGGAGCCGCGTTTCATGGATTTGGCATCCACGTCGGCGCCGGCGGTCTCCTTCTTTCCAAGCCCAACGGGCAGAATCGCCCCGGACTTCTTACGCTTCCACCAGCGCCTTCAGGCCGGCGATGGCTCCTGCATCGACGGGCTCGAACCCCGAGAACCCCAGCTCATCGAGAATCTTCTTTCCCGCCGGGTCGCCGGCCATGCCGCAGAGCAGCTCCTGCACCGCGCCGGCCTTGTCTTTCCACTCCGGGCCGACCATGAAGCAGTGAAAGGCCTTGCCGTCGTTCGTCTGCGAAATCACCTTGAAG
>JAVBSG010000197.1:0-5382 GCA_031547245.1 Propionivibrio sp. | reverse complement strand
CGTCTCCGGCCAAAGCAAAGCCAAAAGACTGCCTCATCGGCGATTCATCGTTCAAATCGGAGACACCTGAAAATTCTCCGAAGTCCGCTCCAGTTCTCGGTTTCAAGCTCATTGAGGTCGTTTTAACCGGACACTACTGATTTTGGAATGTTTCGAATTTATCCGGGTTGTCCAACTGACATGCCAGCGGTTTTCGGCAAGTGGCATTGTTTGCGCATTTTCGTAAATTACCTTGGTATATATATATTGCGTATTAATACATGGTGCCGAAGACGGTGTTTGAAATGTATTTCCGGTCTGAACGAGGAGATGGGTTGCTAAAATAAAGTTGCTAAATTTTAGCAGAAAAAATATTGACCACACAGCAATGTGCGCCCTATAGTAAAAACGTCGCATGCAACTGTTACGACGCCATACGCCTCGCGATCCGGCATGAGCGATCTGCACGCAATCGCGGCGCGTAGGAATCTTAAAAGAATTTGAACTGGCGCAATTTCGGTTATAGGGCTGGGGGATGTATGAGCACTGTTGAACTTCGATCCGTCCACAAATTGTACGGTCCGGTAAAAGTCATCGAAAATCTCAGTCTCTCCGTCAATGACGGAGAGTTCCTGGCCCTGGTCGGCCCGTCGGGATGCGGGAAATCGACATTGTTGAGGATGATCGCGGGACTCGAGGAGATTTCCAGGGGCGACATCCTGATCGGCGGCAAGGTCATCAACGATCTGGATCCGCGGCAGCGCAACATCGCGATGGTGTTCCAGAATTACGCGCTGTATCCCCACATGACGGTCCGCAAAAACATCTCGCTGAATCTCGAAATCGCAAAAATGCCGAAAGACGAGATTCAGGCGCGGACCCAGCAGGCGGCGCAACTCCTGGACATCGAGCCGCTGCTCGACCGCCGGCCGGGGCAATTGTCAGGCGGGCAACGGCAGCGTGTGGCCATGGGGCGGGCCATCGTCCGCAACCCCGCGGTATTCCTGTTCGACGAACCTCTGTCCAACCTGGACGCGAAACTGCGGGTGCAGATGCGCGCGGAGATCAAGGCGTTTCATCAGAAAGTACGCACGACGTCCATCTATGTCACGCACGACCAGATCGAGGCCATGACGCTGGCCGACCGGATCGTCGTGCTGAACGGAGGCAACATCGAGCAGATAGGCACGCCGGCGGAATTGTATGCGACGCCGCAAAACACGTTCGTCGCCAATTTCATCGGCTCGCCGGCAATGAATTTCTGGGTCGGGACCATCATTCGCCCCTCTGCGGGGGAATGTGGCGTGCGCCTGGACGATGGAACAGAGGTCTCCCTGCCGCCGGGGCTGAACGTGCCCGATGGCGAACCCGTAAGCATCGGCGTCCGTCCCGAAAACCTGTCGCTCACCGAGGGCAATATCGTCATCCCGGCGACAATCTCGCTGGTCGAGCCGACCGGGGCGCAGACCCACCTGACTGTCCAGTGTGCCGGCAAGTCCGCCACGGTGAACATCAACGGCTTGACCCAGTTGAAGCCGGGAGATGCGGTGAGGATATGCATGGACTCGACGAACATCCACGTCTTTTCCAAGGCAAGCGGCCAGCGGATTTCCCGCCAAGCCTGATTTACCCGGTCAATCATGAATGGAGGAAAAAACATGGCAATTTCCGAAGCAGAACGGTTGCGCTTGCTGGAACCGCCTCAGGGCAAGATCCGGGTCGTGCTCGACACCGACACGTTCAACGAGATCGACGACCAGTTCGCCATCGTGCAAATGATGCTCTCCCCGGAACGGTTCGATGTGGAGGCGATATACGCCGCTCCCTTCATGAACAAACGGTCGGACAGCCCCGGGCGCGGAATGGAGTTGAGCTACGACGAGATCCTTCGCCTGCTCGAACGGCTTAAGGTTTCGCCGGATGGCCTCGCGTATCGCGGCGTGACCGGGTATGTGGGGCCGGAGAAAAAGGTGCGTGAAGCTCCCGCCGTGGATCATCTGATTGCGAGGGCGCGTGCCGGTTCGCCCGATAACCCGCTTTACGTGATTGCCATCGCCGCGATAAGCAACGTCGCCTCCGCTCTGCTGAAGGCGCCTGACATCAAGGACCGCATCGTCGTCGTCTGGCTGGGCGGCCACGCGCTGGAATGGCCGCACACCGTGGAGTTCAACCTGAAACAGGATGTGGGGGGCGCGCAGGTCCTTTTCGACAGCGGCGTGCCGCTCGTGCTCGTGCCGTGCAAGGGCGTGACTTCCCATCTCCACAGTACCGTGCCGGAAATCGAGCGCCATGTCGAACCGCATGGAAGCATCGGGGCGTTTTTGGCCAAACGCTTCAAGGAATATTCAACCGATCACGTCGGCTGGGCGAAGGAAATCTGGGATATGGCCCCCATCGCCTGGCTGTTGAACCCGGCCTGGGCGCCAAGCGTCATTATTCCCGCGCCGATTTTGACGGATCAAATAACCTGGAGCGTCGATCGCACCCGGCATCCGATCCGCTATGTCACCTACGTCGATCGCAATCCCATCATGCGCGACTTCATCGCCAAGCTGCAAGCGTTCGCATCCCGCTGAGTTTTGCCGAAATATTGTGTTCCAGGCTGGAACTATCTGAATAATAGAAAGGAAGCGCCATGTTTCATCTCCGTCACTGTCGTTCCCTGGCTTTCGCCGTTTGCGCAGCTTTTGCCGCGGGTTCCGCGGCTGCGCAACAGACAACGGTCAATTTCCTCGGCGAAGCGTTGCCGGAAGTATTCGCGCCGGTGATCGCGGCGTTCGAAAAAGCCAATCCCGACATCAAGGTCCAGTACCAGCAGATTCCCTTCGAGGACCTCAATGCCGCCATCCAGGCGCGCGTCGGGCAGGGCGATTCGAGCATCGACGTGTTCGAGGCCGACACGCCTCGGATACCGGCTTTCGCCTCGAAGGGCTATCTGCGCGAACTCGAATTCCTGCGGCCGAAAATAGAGGCGGCCGTTCCCAGCAAGATCGCGATCAACGAAGTCAGCTACAAGGGCAAGATCTACGCCTTCCCGATGTGGAACGCGACGCAAATGATCTTTTACAACCGCGACCTACTGAAGAAAGCCGGCGTCGCCGAGCCGAGCGCGTCGCCGGACAAGCGGATGACCTGGGATCAGTTCAACGAAATGGCGCGCACCGTCCAGAAAAAAGCCGGAACCAAGTGGGGCTGGACGTTCCAGCAGATAGACCGCTACTATCAACTGCAGGCGTTGTTCGAATCGGCCGGAGCCGGGCCGGGAATCACCGGCGCCAACCTGCTCGAACCCGATCTTCTCGGCGACAAATGGATCAAGACGGCGGAATGGTACGGCTCCCTTTACAGCGAAGGTTTGAGCCCCCGTGGCGTGACGCCGTACCAGACCTACGATCTTTTTTCCAACGGCGAAAGCCCGTTCATCATAACCGGGCAATGGGCGATCAACCGGTTCCTGAAGGCGGGAGTGAACTTCGGCGTCGCGCCGATGCCGTATTTTGCCGACGGTAAGCCGGTCACCCCCACCGGTTCGTGGTCCCTGGCGCTGAATCCTCACGCCGCCAATGCCAAGGCGGCGCAAAAATTCGTCGAGTTCGCCACCTTGAGCGGCGAAGGCGCCTACCTGACGGTGACGGTCAATCCGTTCATCCCCGTCAATGCCGAAGCCTTCAAGACATATGCCAAGGCGCTCGGTGAATTGACGCCGAAAATCGGGGCGGCCACTGACATCATCAGTTATGAAGTCGCCAACACGGCCGTCGGCCGGCCGCGCACGGTCGGGTTTGTCGCTTTCGAAACCATCATGAACAAGGCCTTCAGCGACATCAGGAACGGGGCGAGCGCGAAGGAAACGCTTCAGGAAGCGCAACGGCAATTGAAGTCGACGCTGGGACGTATCCGCTAGCGTCGCGGATGGAAAACGGTCCGGCGGGAAAGAGGCATCGCCATTTTCCGCCGGCGCAGGGAGGTGTTTTCATGACACCGGACAGAGGCAGAATGCCATGAAGATGAATCGCAAACTGGTGGTCGCAACGGCCTTTCTTGGGCCCGCCCTTCTGGCGGTCGTGCTGCTGCGGATTTGGCCGGCGCTCTCGGCGGTGCACAACTCTCTGCTGGCGCCGGGCGAGACAAGCTACAGCCTGGAAAACTATTCCTACATCTTTTCCGAGCCGGTGTTCCTCAACAGCCTGCTCACGTCGCTCATCTATTGCGTCATCGTCAACCCTCTGCAAATAGCCATTTCGCTTGTCCTGGCCTTGCTGTTGAATGCGGCAATCCCGTACATCGGCCTTTGGCGGGCGATCATTCTTCTTCCCGTTGCCATTCCGCAGAGCGTCTCGTCCGTCGTCTGGGGCATCGCCTTTCGGCCCGACGGCCTGGTCAATGCCGTCCTGGCCCTGTTCGGCCTCGAGCCGCTCCGGTTCCTGACGTCCCCGGACACCGCCCTGGCCTCGATCATCGTCATCGTGAGCTGGATCGGCGTCGGCTACTGGATGAACTTCATTCTCGTCGGTCTTCAGGATATCCCGAAATCCCTCTATGAAGCCGTGCGCATCGACGGCGCCAACCGGTGGCAGGCATTCCGGTATGTGACCCTGCCCCAGCTTCGCCGCCCCCTCTCATTCGTGCTGGTGGCCAACACGGTTGCCAACTTTCTCGTTTTCGCCCCGATACAAATCCTGACGCAAGGCGGGCCGCAAGGGTCCACCAACCTGATCATGAACGAAATATACACACGGGCCTTCATTTCCGACGATATCGGCAGCGCGTCGGCCGCGACGGTGATTCTCGTGGCAATCGTCCTGAGCGTGGTGCTCGTGCAATTCCGGATGATGCGTACTCCTGGAGACAAAGGCATATGAATCGAAAAGTCGGATTGCCGCGCACCGCGATAGCGATTGTCTGTGCAGTGCTGTTCATCCTGCCGCTGTGGTGGATGGCCGTCAGCGCACTGCGGCCCACCGAGGACATCTTCCGCTATCTGTCGCCGCTGAGCTTGTGGACGTTCTTCCCGAAGGACATCACCTTCGCGCATCTGGCCGAATTGTGGACCGGCAGCTTCCGGCAGGCGATCACCAATTCGATCGTCGTGACCTCGGCTACGGTTTTTTTCGGGCTTATCGTCTGTTCCGCCGCCGCATTCGCGTTGGCCGTGATCGATTTCCCTTTCCGCAACGGCGTTTTCCTCGTCATGGTCATCAGCTTCCTCATTCCGTTCGACGCCATTGCCGTGCCGCTCTATCAGATCATGCGCAGCTTCAACCTGCAGAATACCTATGTGGGCCTCATCCTGCCGGGAATCGGGAACGGCCTTGCCGTTTTTCTCTTGCGCCAGTTCTTCCTCGGCATTCCGAAAGAGCTTCGTGAAGCGGCCCTGGTCGACGGCCTGGGATGGTTTCGCAT
>JAVBSG010000163.1:0-25854 GCA_031547245.1 Propionivibrio sp. | reverse complement strand
CATCGCCGGTCGCCTTACCTGAAACCCTATGCCGACTACAACCGCTCGGCGTTCACCGCCAGTATCGAGCGTTGGCAGAGCGTTGCGCCGGACTTGCCGCTGATCCTCGATTCCTGCTGCGGCACCGGCGAGAGCAGCATCGCTTTGGCGCGGCGTTTCCCGGATCATTACGTGATCGGCGTCGACCAGTCGATAGCCCGCCTGCGCCGGAATATCGCCGCCCGGACCGAATCCGCCGGCTTGCCGCCGAATGTCGATTTCGTGCGCGCGGATCTCGTCGACTACTGGCGTTTGTTGCGTGATGTGGGGATCGGCCTCACTCGCCATTTTCTGCTCTATCCCAACCCGTGGCCGAAAATCGGCCATCTTTCGCGGCGCTGGCACGGCCATCCGGTTTTTCCGGCGATGCTGGAACTCGGCGGCGTCCTCGAATGCCGCAGCAACTGGCGCATTTACGCCGAAGAATTCTGCTTTGCAGTCAATTGCCTCGCAGGGGGCAAGACCGTTCAAGCGGTTGCGGCTTTCGAGGTTTACGAACCGGAGCAGGCGCTGACGCCGTTCGAGCGCAAGTACCGGGAGTCGGGACATCCGCTGTACCGTGTCGTCGCCGAACTTGCGGCCGATTTCTATTTGCAGGCGAAGGATTAGTGCGGGACAATCCGTACCGTCTCAACTTAAGTCTTTTGTAGAGGTTTATGCCGTGCCTGAGCATGCGTGTCTGAACTGCGGTGCCTGTTGTGCTGCGTTTCGTGTCGATTTTCATCGGGACGATCTGGCGCTTCCCCTGAAAAGCGGGGTTCCCGAAAACATGGTTGTTCCCCTGACGCCGACGCTGGTTCGCATGCTTGGAACGGATGATGCGCCGCCGCGCTGCATCGCGCTCGAAGGAGAAATTGGCAAGAACGCGCGCTGCTCGATCTATCGGCAGCGCCCCGGTCCATGCCGCGATTTTGCCCCCTACGCGCCGCTCGGCATAGGCGACGATGCGTGCGACCGTGCGCGCCGCCGCTATGGCCTGCTGCCGCTTGAACTTTGAGGAGGAGCGCCATGTCAATGACTTTGCAAGTTCGAGGGGAGCACATACAGCTCGACCAGGTGCTGAAGGCGACTGGATTATGTGCTTCTGGAGGTCAGGCGCATGCCGAAATCGATGCAGGCAAGGTGTGTGTGGACGGCCGGGTTGAGACCCGCAAGCGAGCCAAATTGCATCCAGGCCAGCAGGTCGACTATGCTGGAAGCACGGTCTGCCTGGTGTCCGGGCAAAGTACGGCTTAAACGGCTGCGCGGGCGGATTACGGCAGTGATCGGGACGTGGAAACTTGCATACCCCTACGATACGTCTCGTTCCCCGTATTTCGTATGCTTTGCGCTTCATCCTGCCCGCCGGATCAATCGGCGTTTTCCAGGAGCGCTTCGTGCAAAAATGGCAATACCTTCTGAAATAATATCAAGTTGCCATAGTTTTCGCGGGCGCGGTGTGGCATATACAATGGCCTCCGAGAAATTCAGGCTTTTCGCTTTTCCATTTTGACTTTATTGAAAGGACGTTCTCATGCTGGAATCGTATCGTGCCCATGTCGCTGAACGCGCAGCCCTAGGCATCCCGCCGCTGCCGCTGAGTGTAAAGCAGACGCAGGAACTGGTGGCCCTGTTGAAGAATCCTCCCAAAGGGGAAGAGCAGACGCTGGTCGATCTGATCAGCTACCGCGTTCCCGCCGGTGTCGACGACGCCGCCAAGGTCAAGGCCGAGTTTCTGGCCAAAGTGGCCAAAGGTGAAGAATCCTGTGCGCTGATCAGCCGCGCCAAAGCGACGGAACTGCTGGGCACCATGCTCGGCGGCTATAACGTCAAGCCGCTGATCGACGTGCTGGGCGATGCCGAAGTCGGCGCCGTGGCCGCCGAAGCGCTGAAGAAGACGCTGCTCATCTTCGACTATTTCAACGACGTCAAGGCGCTGGCCGACAAGGGCAACGCCAACGCCAAGGCCGTGATCCAGTCCTGGGCCGACGCCGAGTGGTTCACCTCGCGTCCCGAAGTACAGGCCAGCCAGAAGCTGACCGTCTTCAAGGTTACCGGCGAAACCAATACCGACGATCTGTCGCCGGCGCCCGACGCCACGACGCGCCCGGATATTCCGCTGCACGCGCTGGCCATGCTCAAGAATCCGCGTCCGGGCATCGAGCCCGAGCAGCCCGGCGTGCGCGGCCCGATCAAGCAGCTCGAAACGCTGGCCAAGAAAGGCAACCTGATTGCCTACGTCGGCGATGTGGTCGGTACCGGCTCCTCGCGCAAATCGGCCGCAAACTCCGTGCTCTGGTGGACCGGCGAGGACATCCCCTTCGTGCCGAACAAGCGTTGCGGCGGCGTCACCCTCGGTTCCAAGATCGCCCCGATTTTCTTCAACACGCTGGAAGATTCCGGTGCGCTGCCGGTCGAAATCGACGTTGCGCAAATGGAGATGGGCGATGAGATCGAACTGAAAATCGATATCGCCACGACCAAGGTTACCGCGTCGAAAAACGGCAAGGTGATCGCCGAATCGCAGCTCAAGACCCCTGTTATCCTTGATGAAGTGCGCGCCGGCGGCCGCATTCCGCTGATCATTGGCCGTGCGTTGACCGCCCGGGCACGCGCCGCGCTCGGCCTGCCGGCCTCGACGCTGTTCAAGGCGCCGCAGGAGCCGGCCGACACTGGCAAGGGCTACACGCTGGCGCAGAAGATCGTCGGCTTGGCCTGCGGCTTGCCGCGCGGCAAGGGCGTGCGCCCGAATGCCTATTGCGAACCGAAGATGACCACCGTCGGCTCGCAGGACACCACCGGCCCGATGACGCGCGACGAATTGAAGGATCTGGCCTGCCTCGGCTTCTCCGCCGACCTGGTAATGCAGTCTTTCTGCCACACCGCGGCCTACCCGAAGTTGGTCGACATCAAGACCCACCGCACGCTGCCGGGCTTCATCACCACCCGTTCCGGCGTTTCGCTGCGCCCGGGCGACGGCGTCATCCACAGCTGGCTGAACCGCATGTGCCTGCCCGATACCGTCGGTACCGGCGGCGACTCGCACACGCGTTTCCCGATCGGCATCTCCTTCCCGGCCGGTTCCGGACTGGTGGCTTTTGGCGCCGCCACGGGCACCATGCCGCTGGATATGCCCGAATCGGTGCTGGTGCGCTTCAAGGGCAAGATGAACGAAGGCATTACCCTGCGCGACCTGGTCAACGCCATTCCGTACTACGCCATCAAGCAGGGCTTGATGACCGTCGAGAAGAAGGGCAAGAAGAACGTCTTCAACGGCCGCATCCTTGAAATCGAAGGCTTGCCGGACCTCAAGGTCGAACAGGCCTTCGAACTGACCGACGCCTCGGCCGAGCGCTCCGCCGCTGCCTGCACCGTGCAGTTGAACAAGGAACCGATCATCGAGTACCTGCGTTCGAACGCCACGCTGCTGAAGTGGATGATTGCCAACGGCTACCAGGATGCCCAGGCGCTGGCGCGCCGCGTCAAGGCCATGGAAGCGTGGATCGCCGATCCGCAGCTGCTCAAGGCCGATGCCGACGCCGAATACGCCGCCGTGGTCGAGATCGACATGTCCGAGATCAAGGAACCGATCGTCGCCTGCCCGAACGACCCGGACGACGTCAAGCTGCTCTCCGAAGTCGCCGGCGCCAAGATCGACGAAGTGTTCATCGGTTCGTGCATGACCAACATCGGCCACTTCCGCGCAGCCGGCAAGGTGCTCGACGGCAAGTCGGACATCCCGACCCGCCTGTGGATCGCCCCGCCGACCAAGATGGACGCCATGGTTCTGACCGAGGAAGGCTACTACAGCGTGCTCGGCAAGAGCGGCGCGCGCATGGAAATGGCCGGCTGCTCGCTGTGCATGGGCAACCAGGCGCAGATCCGCAAGGGCAGCACGGCGATGTCGACCTCGACCCGCAACTTCCCGAACCGTCTGGGCATCGATACGCTGGTCTACCTCGGTTCCGCCGAACTGGCCGCGATCTGCGCGCTGATGGGCAAGATCCCGACAGCCGCCGAGTACATGGAGCAGGTCAAGGCGGTCAACGCCAAGGCCGCGGAGGTTTACCGGTACATGAACTTCGACCAGATCTCCGAGTTCCAGGAAGCGGCGGAAAGCGTGACGGTCTGAAACAACAGTAGGTAGAGCAACGCGAAAAAGCCCCCATCGGGAAACCGGCGGGGGCTTTTTGTCGGCGGGGGAGGCGAATGCGGTTTAGCGTTGTGGCGGAAGGAAAGGAATGATTCCCAGCTCAACGGCTTCCTGCTGTACTTCACGCGGCAAGGCGCGAATGTCCACGTATAGCCCATTGACCCGGACGAGCCAAACGAGCGGGTTGTCTGCCAGACGGGACGGCAGCAGCCATTTGAAATTGCTCATCGACATGTCGAGCATTTCCCGGATTTCCTTCGACTTATTCTGGCTGGTGCTGGCGGCTGTGCCGAAAAACTCGTATATCTGCGGTGCGCGGCAATGAGGCTTCTGGCTGGAGTCGAACAGAAAATTCACGGTGCCGACGGCGTGGATGATGGCCGCCGCCCAGATGGTCTCCTTGCCCCGTAACAGCGGAGATGGGCGTTTGCGGCAGAGCGCGGCAGTCGCCTCGACGATCAGTTTGCGATAGTTCTCGTCCAGATATTGCGTGCAGAAAGGTTCGGCAAGCTGGACGATGGCCGCGAATTTCTCCTGCATGGCCTTGGGGACTTTGATAGCGGTTTCAACCAAGGCGTTTCTTTCTGTGGGGGGCACTCGGCTGAGGTGTCTTGACGGTTCGCCCCAACTGAGCAGCGGCTGCAGGCGGCGCTACGCGGTCGGGGAGTGCCTTGTTTTCGATCAGGATGCACGGTTTTGGCGAGAGCTGGTTTAGGGGCATAGGGAAAAACCACATTCTACGTAGTCCATTTACTTGCCGCTCCCCTTCCACTGCCATCTTGCCTCCCAGCATATGCCGAATATGAGTCCCGCCAGCGTCAGGAAAAATCCATAAAGGGCGGTAAACCAGGTAATGGCGGAACAAAGAAAAATCGCCGCGATCAGGGCAAGGAGAAGCAAAAGCCCGGCACGCCAGTGGACTACCAGCAAAAGTAAGGCTTCAAGGAAATCGTCCATGGCCGTTCCCTCGCTCGGGAGTAGTTGATAAATACTGATGCCTATTCATACACGCTCTGTCCGCAATCGTAACGAGAATCCGGATTTTCCTTCCGCAGGCGTTTCACCTCGGCCCACGTCGCTTCCCAACTGCCTTCGTCCGTGACCGGAACCTGCGGCTGCGTGTTTCCCCGCCGCTGAAATACCCGCCAGATAGGCAATTCCGTCGCAGCGATGGAATCGAAATAGGCGTCGAGAAAGCGTCGAAACCAGCCCGAATCCATGCCCATGGAAAGATACCCGTCGCCATCCAGGAACAGCAGTCCCCAAGGATTTTTCGGGCCGAAGCCGAACTCGCAGTAGGCTATGCCGGTATTCGATTCCGGGTGGGCCAGGACCAGCCAGCAGGGGTACGCTTCTCCCGGTTCGCCGTAATCCCAGGCCCTCGTTTGGGGGCTGGGAGTGATCAGGAGACGGCGGATATGCCCGATCACCCTGTCGTCATCGAGTCTGGCAAGCTCATTTTCGATGAGGCGGGTGAGCGAGTCCCCCGAGACGGTGCTGTTCCGTTCGTCGCCGGGCATCATGAAAGATTGCCAGGGGCGTTATGAGGCGCGGCGGATCGGATGCCGTCGCGGACAGCCATGAGCGCGAATCCCAATAGATTGAGCCCACGCCACTGATTGGGATTGGGTGCTCTTTCGTCGTCCTGTGCAAGGCCGATCCCCCAGATGCGGTCTACCGGACTGGCCTCGACGAGAATGCGTGACTCCGTCTGCCGGAGAAACTCGCCAAGCCCGGCGTTTTGCGAAAACTTTGCCGTGTTGGCGCGCACGACGATGGCGAACCTGTTCGCCTTCCAGAGGCTCTCGTCAAATCCGCGGACTTCCCGGCCGAGAGCCTTGGCCGTGGCAGGGCTCGGGGTCTCAAGCACTTTTTTCCGCGTGGCCTCGTCGCCGAACAGGGCCGCTTTTTCCGCCATCATGAAATGTTCGGCGGTGGGGTACGATTCTCCGGCCACGGTGAAGGGCGCGCGGTACCACTGGCTGAAGCACGATGCGGTGACGCGCTCTCCGTGGCGCCGGTGTCCCCAAAAGAAAACGTATTTGATCTTTTCACCGGCGTTGAAACGGTATTGGAGATCATCCAGAAGTTTTGTGTCGTCCATCGTTTTTTTTCCTGAGGATTGCGGGTTTCCAAAACCGCGTTCAATACGGAATCGCCAGCGCCTTGCACAGAAATTTCATGAACGGGGCGGTTTCGGCAAAACGCTTTGCCGTCTGTTTGGCAAAGTCCCGGGAAACCACCTGCGCGCTCGTCATGGGTAGCATGGCGGCAAAATCCTTGCGTTTCAAATCGTCTATCGCCACATGGTCGGCGGCGAATCCGCGCGGCGGGCGGCTCAGCGCGTCGCCGTCCAGCAGCCATTGCCCGCCGAACGGATTGCCGTCGCGGGCCTTGAACCACTGCTCCGGGTGTTCGGCAACGGCGCTACGGATTTTCCAGAGGGCATCCGGCTCCGGCCGCCAGCAGCCTACGGCCAGGAAACATTCGTCGTTGGCGATGTGGACGTAAAAACCCGGCGCATGCACGTCCTTGCCGAGTTCATGCCGGAACTGAATGCCGATATTGGTTTTATAGGGCGTTTTATCGTTCGAGAAACGTGTGTCGCGATATACCCTCATCAACGAACCGCCTGCCTTGCGCGCCTCAGCCCGGAAATGCTGGGCAAAACCGTTCAGCAGCGGCGCCATATCGTCGATGAACTCCAGCGCCGGTTCGCGCACCAGCGCTTCATAGCGGAGTTTGTTCCGTTCGAACCACTCGCGGCGGTTATTGTCGGCCAATTCGCCAAGAAATTCGAATGTCGCCTTGCTGAACATGACTTTCTCCAACTTCCACTGAAATTTTTCCGAGTACTTCGATGGAATAAAAAGCGCTTCCAAAACGGCTATTGAAGCTCGAATTATGCCTCCTCGGCAACGACTGTGTGAGTCGCTTCGCATTCTTCTTTATGGCTGGCCGCAAACATATACCCAGGTCCGAAAACGGCGAGCGTGTGCAGGAAAAAAGTTACCGTGAGGCCGAAAATGGGGCGAGATATGCAAACCGCAAAAAGCCGAGCATGGTACGCGGCGCTCAAAACAAAGGCCACCCGATTCGACGGCCGATTTTTATCGGGGGTTAGTACGATCACCGCTATGCTGCTTGCGGTATTGTACTAGCCGCCAGACCGGCAAGAGCCGGCAGATCAAGCTGCGTTTCTTTGCTGCACAAGTAGTTTTACCGCCAGGAACCCCAGGACTCCCCCCATCACATAACGCTGCACGGCAAGCCAGTGCCGGTTCCGGGCGAACCACGCCGCGATTGCAGCGGCAGACAGCGTGACCGCGAGATTGACGCACGAGCCGATGCAGATCTGGGTTATGCCGAGCAAAAGGCTCTGCGCCAATACCGAGCCGGTTTCCGGCTGAATGAACTGGGGAAGTATCGAGAGGTAGAAAATGGCCACCTTCGGATTCAGAATGCTCGTGAGCAGGCCCATCAAGAACAATTTGCGCGGCGGTTCCTGCGCCAGGTCCTTGGCCTCGAATGGCGACCGTGCCCCCGGCCTGACGGCTTGCCAGGCCATCCAGAGAAGATAGAGCGCACCGGCGAACTTGAGCAGCTCGTAAGCCAGCGGGACGGCCATGAACAAGGCGGTAAGGCCGATGGATGCGCAAGCCATATGGAAGGTCAGGCCGACCACGACGCCGGTCCAGGACATGATTCCGGCATGGCGGCCCTGGCAGATGGAGCGGGAAATCAGGTAAATCATGTTCGGTCCCGGCGTGATTGCCAGAAGCAGCGCAGCGACGGAAAAAACGACGAATGACTGTGTGGAGGCCATGGCAGAAGACGGGAAACGATGGATTGCCTCGAATGAGGCCGGGGTAAAAGTAAACTCGCTAGAACGATTTCCATTATCTTCCATTCACGGAAATATTTCCGGCCATCGGAGAATTTTTTCAACCGCAACAGGTACCGGCATGAGCCGGCGTTCATGGAAACAACGGGCGCGTATCTGTGCGTCGATGTATTTGCCGGCAAACGGCCTGCCGATCAAGAAAATCGCCTTGGGATTCTCCAGCCCGGCGGCTTATGTTGCCGCGTTTAAAAGCGTGCTTGGGGTCACCCCATCCAGCCTGATCCGCCCGCCCTCGGCGCAGGGGTCAATCGAACAGCGCGAGGAATGACTTTTCGCCTTGCGGCGAGAAAGTCACGACTCTGGAGCCGGGCGTTCGCTTGGCCCACCCCAACTCTTGAATGCGGGCGAAAAAAGCCGCCCCCAAAACACCGGCGAGGTGACGCCGCCGCTCGCTCCAGTCCAGGCACGAACGGCATTGCGCGCGGCGGTTATCGACGTTCTGCGCAGTATCGATGCCGATGTCTTGGAACCAGTCGTGACCATGATCCGCTATCTTCAACGTTTCTCCGCCTTCCACGAGCACCCCGTTTTCGACGAGCGCTTCGTAAGCGCGTACCGCCAACTCGCCAGCCAGATGGTCGTAGCAACTGCGCGCTTTGCGTAGTGCGGGTTGGCGAGGGCCAAAGCGCCGGCCGGGAGCCATGGCGTTTTGCGCCACCCCCATCATGGATTCCAGCAAGTGGGCGACATCGGGGGTCGCCAGCTTGAAGTATCGGTGGCGTCCTTGCTGCTCATACGTCAGCAGGCCACCATCCAGCAGTTTTCCGAGATGGGAACTGATGGTCTGCTTGGTTACCCCGGCAATGTCGGCCAGCTCCGTCGCCGTCAATGCCCGGCCGGCCATCAGCGCCGACAATACCTCGGCGCGGGCGTTGTCGCCAATCAGGGAAGCAACCCGGACGATATTGGGTGTTTCATTCATGGTTCGATATTAGTCGAACCATCTATCGATGACAAGTTGCTATTGTTGTTCCCATGAACAAGCACCGTGGAGAAAGAAATGACCATAGCATGCGTGATCCGATACGAAATCGATCCTTTCCAGCGCGATGCGTTTAGACAATACGCCAAGAACTGGGGCAGGATCTCACCTCGCTGCGGCGGGCATCTCATCGGCTATTTTCTGCCCCATGAAGGCACCAACAATGTCGCCTGGGGACTGCTTGCCTTCGATAGCCTAGCCGCCTATGAGGCTTATCGTTCGCGGATCAAACTCGATGACGAGGGGTTAGAGAATTTTGCCATGGCGCAGGAAAAGCGGTTTATTCTTCGAGAGGAGCGTACCTTTGTCGAAGTCGTCGACGGCACTTTCGAGCTACCCCCGCTTGATGGGGCTGCCCGATGATTGCGGTGATCTTCGAAGCCTTGCCATTGGCCGGTCAGAAGCCGGCTTATCTGGATGCGGCCGCTTTGTTGAAGCCCCGCCTCGCGCAAATCGATGGATTCATTTCCGTCGAGCGTTTTGAAAGCCTGTCTCAACCGGGGAAGATTCTTTCCTTGTCGTTCTGGCGCGACGAAAAGGCCGTGGCATGCTGGCGAAACCTGGAAGCGCATCGCACTGTTCAGTCGTCGGCGAGAAAGGGGATATTCTCGGACTACCGAATCCGCGTTGCGTGCGTGGTTCGGGATTACGAAATGAATCAACGCCTGGATGCGCCGGAAGACTCGCGGCAAATCCACGAATAGCGAGAGGCGTGCTGCCGAGGGAGGAGTCGAATTGGCGCGGGAATGAAGCATGTTACAGGCAACTTACTATGAGTCGCCCTTGGGAAGGATGATGCTTGCCAGCGATGGCGATAGCCTTGTCGCCATCGAATAAAAAATACCCGTGTCCGAAAACGGCGAGCGTGTGCAGGAAAAAAAGCTACCATGACGTTGAAAAGGAGGCGAGATATGCAAACCGCAGAAAGCCGAGCATGGTACGCGGCGTTCAAGGCAAAGGACACCCGTTTCGACGGCCGGTTTTTTGTCGGGGTTTCGTCTACGGGAATCTATTGCCGTCCCGTTTGCCCGGCAAAACTTCCGAAGGAGGAAAACTGCACGTTCTATGGGTCCGCCGCCGCGGCCGAGCAGGCCGGATATCGGCCGTGCCTCATGTGCCGGCCCGAGCTTGCTCCCGGCGCGGCGCCCATCGACGCAACCTCCGCGCTGGTGCGCAAGGCGGCCAGGCTGTTCGAAGAAAATTGCGGGAGCGGACAAGACATGGAAGCGTATGGGCATCGGCTGGGGTGCTCGGCGCGGCATCTTCGGCGGGCCTTCACGGCGGAGTTCAAGGTCTCGCCCGTTCAGTATCTCCAGACCTGCCGATTGCTGCTCGCCAAGAGTCTGCTGACGGATACGGATCTTTCGGTGACGGAGGTCGCCATGGTCGCCGGTTTCGGCAGCCTGCGGCGATTCAACCACCTGTTCAAAACGCAATACCGATTGTCGCCCACCGCTTTACGCAGGCAAGTTCCAAACCCGAAAGGGAATGACGGCATCACGCTGACGCTGGGCTACCGCCCGCCGTACCTATGGGAGCGGATGGTCGGTTTTCTGGCCGGGCGGGCCATTCCCGGCGTGGAGATCGTCGACGATGCAGGCTACATGCGGGCCGTCCGTTATGCAAACGACGGGAAAAAGGATGTTTACGGATGGATGCGGGTAGGGCACCTGACCGGGAAAAATGCGCTGGCTGTCACCGTCAGTTCGGCGTTGTTGCCGGCGTTGCCTCACGTGCTTGCCCGCGTGCGCAATTTGTTCGACCTGTATTGCTATCCGGATGCGGTTTACGAAACCTTGTCGGCGATGAACGGCCTCCGCCCCGGACTGTGCGTGCCGGGCTCCCGCCTTCCCGGCTGCTTCGAGCCTTTTGAAATGGCCGTGCGGGCAGTGCTGGGCCAGCAGATCACGGTGAAGGCGGCGGGCACTCTGGCAGGGAGGCTTGCGCAAGCCTACGGAACGCCCGTCGAAACAGGCATAGCCGGCCTGACCCATGCATTTCCATCCGCTCGGGGCATCGCAACCTTGCCCGGCGGCATTGCTGACCACCTTGGCCCCCTCGGCATTACGCGCACCCGGGCCAACACCATTTTGGGCCTGGCGCGAAAAATCGCGAATGGAGAAATCGATTTCACGCCATGCGTTCAGCCGGAAACGGAAATCAAAAAGCTGCTGGCCATTCCGGGCATCGGGACCTGGACTGCGCAATACATCGCGATGCGGGCGATGGGCTGGCCCGATGCTTTTCCGCACACGGATTACGGCGTCAAAAAGGCGCTCGCGCCGCGATCCGAAAGTGAAATTCTGGCAATGGCGGAAGCCTGGCGTCCGTGGCGCGGCTACGCGACGATCAATCTGTGGAATTCTTTATAGGAAGAAGGAGATTGCCATGTTTTATTCGACCGCTTATGCATCTCGCCTGGGGGCGATCACGCTGGCCAGCGACGGTGAAAACATTGTTGGCCTCTGGATCGACGGGCAAAAATATTTCGCGGCAACGGTAAAAAACGATGTTGCGGAAAATCCGGATCTGCCGGTTTTTGACATGGCGAAGCGGTGGCTGGACGCTTATTTCGCAGGAAAAAAGCCCGCGATTTCCGATTTGCCGCTGGCTCCCACAGGAGGAAAATTCAGGCAGGCCGTCTGGGATATCCTGTGTGAAATTCCCTACGGCCAGTGCACAACATACGGGGAAATCGCAAAAAAGATGGCCGACAGGACGAAGAAAGAGAGCATGTCCAGCCAGGCGGTGGGCGGTGCGGTGGGGCACAATCCCATTTCCATCATCATTCCCTGCCACCGGGTCGTTGGTTCGAGCGGCAGTCTGACGGGATACGCCGGAGGCATCGACAGGAAGGTCGAACTGCTGAAACACGAGGGCGTCGATATGTCCAGCTTCTTCATCCCCAGCAAGGGTACGGCTCTGTAAGGGGGGCGACCTGGGCGGACGGAAAAGCCGCCCGACGCTTCATGCCTCCGGGCGCGTGAGGGCGAAAACCGCCAGTGCGAGTGGCACAAACGACAGCCAGAGCACCGCATTCCACCCGAATGACGTCAGCAGACCGCCCGACAGGAAAGAGCCGAAGGCCACTGAGCCGAATACGACGAAATCGTTGAACGACTGGACGCGGGCTTTTTCTTCCGGGCGGTGGCATTGCAGCACGAGCGCCGAGGCGCCGATGAAACCGAAATTCCAGCCGATGCCGAGCAGGATCAGCGTGAGCCAGAAGTGCGCCACATCGGCGCCCAGCAAACCAACCGCAACGGAGACGGCGGTAAGCGTCAGGCCCGCCATGGACACCCTCTGTGCGCCGAAGCGCGTGATCAGTCGCCCGGTGAAGAAGCTGGGGGCGTACATCGCGATGACATGCCACTGAATGCCGAGGTTGGACGATTCCTGCGACAGGCCGTGCATCCGCATGGCGAGCGGCGCGGCGGTCATGAGGAAGTTCATGAGGAGATAGGAGACAACGCCGCAGGTCACGGCAGTCACGAACTTGGGCTGGCGGATGATGGCGCCGATCGGGCGTCCGCCGGAAACCTCCTGCGCCGTCGGCATGGGCAGGCGGACGCCGTGCAGAATGCCTGCGGACAAGACTGCTACGGCAGCCTGGGCCAGAAAAGTGGCGGCGAATGTGTAAGGCAGCCACAAATTCATGGTGTGGGTGACGAGCTGCGGCCCGACCACGCCGGCGAAGACCCCTCCGGCCATGACGAACGAGAGAGCGCGCGCACGCTGCTCCAGCGGCAGGCAATCCGCCGCCGCGAAGCGGAACGAAAGAACAACGGCGGCATAGGCGCCGCCGAAGAACGTCGCGACACAGAATAGCCAGAAAAGGCCCAACACGACCGCCAGGGCCGAGAGCAGGCCTACCAGTACGCCGCAGCCCGTGCCGATCATGAACGCCGTCCGGCGGCCGTAGCGTTGGGCTATGGCGCCAGCGGGCAGCGAGCACGCCGCCATGCCGACCACGAAGATCGAGATCGGCAGGGTGGCCAGCGTGTGGCTGGGCGCGAGCGCGTTCCCGACGATCGCGCCCGTGGCGTAAACAACCGTCGAGTTTGCACCCGCGAGCGCCTGCGCGATAGTCAGTCTTGCCACGTTGTTTTTTGCGTAGGCGTAGGGCGAGGATGGCTCGGTCTGGCGTGGGGCGTCGGCGTGCGGCATTTGATTCCGGTGCGTGGGAGGATGAGAGGAAGCCGTCGATTTTACCTCTTCAATCAACGAACGCGGCCGGGCGGTGCGTGCCCGGCCACGAAAAATCAGGCAACCTGGTAGATGCGAACGTCGGGTGCGGCATCCAGCAGCGGTTTGAGACCGCCGACCACATCGGCGGTGAACAGCGCGCTCTGCAGGTAAGCGTTGGCGTTGCCCAAGCTGTCGAAGCCGTGCAGCACCTGCACGTCCTCGTCGCGCACCAGCAGCTCCTTCGATTTTGCGCCGGGGCCGGCGGCGATCAAGCTGATGGACGAGGAGGTGTTTACCGTGTGTTCGCCCAATCCGGCGGCAGTGCTGCAGGCGGCGATCGACGGGCACGGCGTGGCGCTGGCCCGCAGCGTCATGGCGCATGACGATCTGGCGGCAGGACGCCTTGTGCGCCTGTTTCCCGAGATCGCCTGCACCTCCGAACTCGCCTACTACGTCGTCTATCGCCCGGAATACGCCAGCCTGCCGAAGCTTGCCGCATTTCGTGAGTGGATCATCGGCGAAGCAAATTCGAGCTAGCCTTTGTCGATTACATGGTAACGCGAGGCATGCCTCATGCGAATCACGGTGTCTCGATTCCGGCCCGATCCCGGCCATCGGGTTCGGGTCCGGAACGATTCCACGGTCACTTCCCTTCCGCGATTTTGCGCGCGGCGGCTGCCAGAGCCGCGCCGTCGTGGCCCCTGGCCGTGATTTCCTTGATCCATTCGGCCTCGACGGCGCTCGTTTTCTGCTTCATCTTCACAAGTTCGTCCGCGGGAATGTCCTCGACAACGCCGCCGACTTCGAGGATATGTGCGCGCACCTTCTCGATTTCGTCGTCGAACACCTGTCCGAACCGGGCGACGAGGGCCTCGCCGCTATGTTTGTCGACGATTGCCTTGAGATCCGGGGGCAGGCTGTCGTACCGCTGCTTATTCATCAGCACCATCAAGATTAATCACTATTATTTTAGGAAATCTGAAGAATGGCCCACGTCACCTTCCGCCAGTTGCGGGCGCTTGTCGAGACCTTCCATGCCGGAAAACTGACGCTCGCCTCCGAGCGGCTGCATGTCACGCCGGGAGCTCTCAGCATGCTGCTCAGGCAGCTTGAGTCGCAGCTCGGCGCCACGTTGTTCGAGCGTACGTCACGGCGTCTGGTGCCGACCGATGCCGCCCGGCATGCCGTGGCGCTTGCCGAGCGGGTGCTCGCCGACATGAAACGGCTGGAACAGGAGGTCGGCAATTTTCAGGCGCTTGTCCAGGGGCGAGTGAGCATTGCCGCTACGCCCGCGATCGTCTCCCAGTTGCTGCCGCGGACCGCCATGCGCTTCAAGGCGGAGCACCCAGGTGTCACCGTGTCGATCGAGGACTGCGCTCCGGATGATCTTTGGGAACTGGTAAGCAGCGGACACTGCGATCTTGGCGTTGGCAGCCCGGACCTGGTAGACAAAGGGTTGGAATGGGAAGTGCTGGCCTCGGACCGGATTTGCGTGATCTGCCGCCGCGACGATCCTATCTCGCTCCATGCCAGCATGAAATGGGATCTGCTGCGGCAGCGCGACTTCATCTCCGTGAAACGGGAAAGCGGTATCCGGCGCCTGATCGACCAGACGCTCTTGCGCCTAGGCATGGACGTCAAGCCCGCGATCGAGGTGACCTACCTTGAAAGCGCGCTCGCGTTGGCAAGAGCCGGCCTGGCGATTGCGGTTCTCCCTTCGTTTTTCGTACAGGGATCGCTGCACGGGGCGGATCTCGTAGCACGGCCGTTGACTGCTCCGACAGCGAAGCGTGACATCCTGCTCCTGCACAAGCGCGGCCGGGAACTTTCGCCCGCGGCACAATGCTTTCGCGAGATTCTCCTTGAGGAAGTGTCGGAACTGCGCGGCGGACGGCGCGGCACGCAACGAAAGTGATTCGTCGGGAAATACATTCACTCGTTGTCGAACCCCCGCCCCACTCGGGCGGCTGGAGAGTTGCCGGCATTGCCACCGCCATGCCAAACGAGTAATACCGCGAACCTTTGTCTCCGCGTCCGGTTCGTTTTCTTATGATTGGATGAAGTACGTCATGGAATGGGGTGTCAAGGTGAGTCAGCAGTCATCAGGGGCCTTCACCGGTAATGCCGAATTCTATTGGAATCTTTATGTAGAAAATGCGGAGTTTCTCTTCCTCGATTCTGGAGAAAATTCGTTCCGCCTGTTCGGAATCCACCGCCATGGTCACTTCCACCGGCTGTTCGCCCAGCTCAAAAAAGTGAATTGAATGGTATTTTCCATTCCGCCCATACCCGCCTTGAGCGGCGGCAACGGTTGCGCCTTTGATTCCGATGGCCCTGGCTTCCTGCAGCAACCAGTCCGTTATGCTCAACATATGGTGGGTACGCCCCTGTTGAGAGAAGAACGTGAGTTGGTATCCTTGCATGTGTGCTCTCCTATCGGTAAAAAGACTTGAAAGGAGCAGATGTTCACGGTCCCAAAAACAGCATCATAAGGGAAACACGAACACAGGGGCGCCGACTTTCGCCGCAGATGTGGAAAACGTCGCCAGTCCGCGAGGAAATCCGCCAATAGCGGGCAAGCGCAGCTCTGGGCCGCTAGCGCTCCTGGGAAAGCCCGCGCTCCGCCTCGACCCGGGTATCCGGCGCGGAAGTGGCGCCGCCGGATACTCCGATACCGATGGGGGCAAGCGTTTTAAACACGTTCCCTCAGTTCATTGCCTCGAGATGACGAAGGCGTTCTTTCCGGCGTAGACGGCGCTGTCTCCCAACGCACGTTCGATGCGCATAAGCTGATTGTACTTTTCCACGCGTTCGCCCCGGCAGGGCGCTCCGGTCTTCAGATGGCCGGCCCGCAAACCGACGGTCATGTCGGCGATGAAACTGTCCACGGTTTCTCCGCTTCTATGCGATATAAATGCCCCCCAGGCGTTGCGGTGGCAAAGAGCCACGGCGTCGATGGTTTCGCTGACAGTGCCTATCTGGTTGAGCTTGATCAGCGCCGCGTTGGCGAGGCCTTCCCTGATGCCGCGTTCGATGTAACGGACGTTGGTTACGAACAGATCGTCTCCCACCAGTTCTATCTTGTGTCCCAGCGCATTGTGCAACAACGCCCAACCATCCCAGTCATCTTCGGCCAGACCGTCTTCCAGCAAAACCACGGGAAAGTCCATGATGATCGATGCGTAGTATCCGGTCATTTCCGTGGCATTGAGCGTCCGGTTTTCGGTCTTCAGGTGGTATTGGCCGTCGCGATAAAATTCCGACGACGCAGGATCGATGCACAGGGAGATATCCGTTCCCGGTTTGTATCCCGCCTTTTCGATGGCCTGGACAATGAGTTCCAGCGGTTGGCGGTTGGAAGAAACCGGCGGAGCGAAGCCTCCTTCATCACCCACGCCTACAGGAAGGCCAAGATCAAGCAATATTCCGCGCAGGGCCTGATAGACTTCGCTCCCCCAGCGGACGGCTTCGCGAAGGGTTGGGGCACCCAGCGGAGCGATCATGAACTCCTGAAAGTCCGCTCCCTGCCAGCGCGCATGAACGCCTCCGTTCATGATGTTCATGCAGGGCACGGGAAGAAGATTGGCTTTCAGGCCGCCAAGGTAGGCGTAAAGCGGAAGGTCTGACGAAAAAGCCGCCATGCGGCAGGCCGCCAGGGACACGCCGAGCAATGCGTTTGCCCCCAGGCGGGATTTGTTCTCCGTCCCGTCCAGGGCAATCAGGGCCGTATCGATAGCGCGCTGATCCCGGCAATCCATGCCCAGCAATGCGTCCTGGATCTCGCCCTGTATAAAGTCCACGGCATTGAGCACTCCCTTGCCGCCGAAACGCTTCTCGTCTCCGTCCCGCAGTTCCATGGCTTCGCGGGAGCCGGTGCTTGCCCCCGAGGGAACGGCTGCGCGAACGGTTTTGTCAGCTCCGGAAGTAAGCTCGACCTCGACAGTGGGATTGCCTCTGGAGTCGAGTATTTCCATCGCGCGAATCTTCTTGATGATGCACATATCGTGTCTCCTTTGTTCTTTCCGAAGGCGCGGCCGGTTCCTCACACTCCGAAGAATGGTCGAATACGCTCTTCGCTGTAACTACCTCACTTTTTTCAATCCGGATGCCATGCCAACACTCGTATCCTTTCCTTCAAGTGGTCTCTGGGCAGCATAAAGAGGGGGTTACTGCATTGGACATGCACTCCAGAATTCACTGCAAACCAAAAAGTCGGCCGGGATGTGTTTCCTGTGGCCTTGGAGAGTGTGGTGACATCTGGGGGAAACTATGGAGACACTGATTTTCCGCTGAAGGTTCCAGCTTTTGCCGGACCTTCCGTCACATCGGGCCTGGACTCCTGCATAGGAAGGCGGGCCTGTTTTCTGTTCGGAGAAAAGCGGGTATCACGGTATTTGACTCTGCGTTCGACGCCGTGGCGCTAATCGGGCGGTTCGGCTGACCTGCCTTGACGCTTTCACCGGTTTTGGCAAAGAGCAGACTTGGGTAGCGGCGAGGGCAGTGCGTCGATAGGCCAGCCGGTGTCAGGCTTTTTTGCGCAATACATAAGTTCTCCACATTGCATAACCCGGCAGGAAATCCTTGTATCCGAGGATGCGGAATCCTGCTTGCTGGAATTCGGACTCGATATCGTTTCGCGACACGACGAACCGGTTTTGATCTTGTTCCGACCGACCTTCTTCAGCTCTCAGCCGTTCCGCCCGCCGACGTTTCCAGGCTTTGTAGTTGCCGTCAACCCAAAGCGAGAGAATTACCGTATCGCGCGTGACCCGGTGAAATTCTTTCAGAATCGCCAGACGATTCTCCGTGGCCTGAACGTGGTGTAGCAGACGGATACAGAAAATGCAGTCCACCGCGTTGGCGCCCAAATCGATGGCGAACGCCGAGGTCCGGAAAGACATGACCCGCGCCACCACGTCGGAGGGTTGTGACTCTCTGGCCACGTCGATCATGTCGGCGGAGTTGTCGGCCGCAATAATCACACGGTTCGGGTTTTCGGCCAACATGGGCCAAAAACGCCCGGCGCCGCAGGGCAGGTCCAACACCAGGCCAGGGTTTCCGGCCAATCTCAACGCGTGGCGGGCAACCTGCTCGTCGCGCCAGTGCGAGAGGCGGCGCGCCCATCCATCCTGGTGCTTTCTCAGGTAGCGCTCCGAATGGCTACGATTATATTTGCGGGAAAATTCGAGTTCGACGGGATAGGGCTTAGGCATGGCGGACCAACCAAAGGTGGAAACGCCTGCCACTGTAGACGGGGGAGCATCAAATCCCCGTCAAGGGAATGTGAAGAAAGCGTCAAGGGGCTGTATCAAACCTGACCCTGAAACAACTGCCTGCAGGCAACAGAGTGCACACGGCGATGTTCCATCCTTGATGGAGGCAAATTCTCCTGGCCAGCGACAGCCCCAACCCCAGCCCTTCGCCTCGCGCCTGGGCGCCGCGAAAGAACGGCAGGAAAATCGATTCGTGCAGTTCCTCCGAAATGCCGGTGCCGCTGTCTTCGACCCGGAAGCCGCCGGTTTCCAGAAACAGCCGCACATGGCCGCGGTCAGTGTAATGCAGCGCATTGCGCAACAGATTGGCCATTACCGTCCCAAGCAGCGTCGGGTTGTACTGGCCGTCGTCCTGGCCCTCCACGATCAGCTCGAATTCGATGCCCTTGGTTTCTATCAACTCCCTCCAGTGCTTGCATTGTTGTTCAGCCACCTGCGCCAGGCTGGCAGTTATGGCAGAGGCCGTTTTGTCGGCATCGTCGCGGGCCAACTGCAGGAATGTTTGCACCAGATCACGCATTTCGTGGCTTGCACGTTCGATGCGCTGCAGTTGCTCCCGGTGCTGCGGCGCCAGAGGCGCCAGTCCCAGGAGTTCACTGGAGGTGGCGATGATCGTCAGCGGTGTGCGCAACTCATGGCTGACGTCGTTCGTAAACAACCGTTCGCGCTCCAGCGATTGGCGCAGCTGGTTCAGCGTGCTGTCGAAGGCCTTCGCCAATTGGCCAATTTCGTCGTTCGGATATTCCGGGGCCAACGGCGGCGCCACGGGCAGCAGTTGATCACGGTGTTGCACCTGTTGCGCCAGATGACTCAAGGGGACCATGACCCGTCCGGCCATCGCGCGCCCAAGCAGCCATGCGCCGAGAACGGTAAAAATAAACCCGGCGAAAACCACGTCGAACAGCGCCTTTTCGTGAGCTTCATATTCACGCTGGTCCTGTACGAGGATATACCTGGCACCGTTGATTTCCTGGGCATAGACATAAAAGGCCTGGTCGCCGTCGACAACTTCGGTGAATCCTTCACCGAATCTGCCGTAGTGTTCCGGAATGGCATACTCGGGGAAATTCGACGCATAAAACTGCGTCTCGGAGTCCAGGCGCGGGGGGCGTCCATTCTTCAGATCCTCATGCAGAACGACATTCAACTCCCGATGCATTTCTTCCGAGACCAGATGCCGTTCAATGGAATTGACGATCACGACGATGCCCAGCGAGAAGGCACCGCTGACAAACACGGTCATGAGCACGAAGGCGGTAACGATGCGCCGCGCAAAAGGCTGCCTAGAAATCACTGTCTTTTTCCGCCAGGCGATAGCCGACGCCGTGCAGCGTGTGCAATAGCGGCGCGTCAAAAGGCTTGTCGATGATTTGGCGCAATTGGTGGATATGGCTGCGCAGACTGTCGCTGTCGGGACTGTCGTCGCCCCAGAGCGCTTCTTCCAGCACCTCGCGGCGAACGATAGAAGGGCTTTTCTGCATCAGAATCGCCAGGAGTTTGGCTGTCAACGGGCTGAGTTTCAGCGCCTGGCCCGCGCGGGAAATATCGAATGTATCGAGGTCGTAGATCAGATCGGCCACTTTGAGGAGCCGTTTTCGGCCACCTCGGCTCCGTCTCAAGATGGCTTCGATCCGTGCCGCCAGTTCGGAAAGTGCGAAAGGCTTGACCAGATAGTCGTCGGCGCCGGCCCGGAGTCCGGCAAGGCGATCCTCCAAGGCGTCACGCGCCGACAACATAAGGATTGGCACCTCGCCCTGGGCATCTTCGCGCAGCCGTTTGCACACCAGATAACCATCTATTCCGGGAAGCATGACGTCCAGCACGATCAAATCGTAGTGGGCTGTCGTTGCGAGATGCAAGCCCGTAAAACCATCCTGCGCACAATCGACGCCATAGCCCTTGAGTTGAAGGTAGTCGAGCACGTTGCTCAAAATGTCGCGGTTGTCTTCTATCACCAGGATGCGCATATACGAAACCATCCAATTGAGTCGTCGTTTTTTTACATCGTATTGACGAATGCCTCACGGGCATTCCGGCAAACTCCAGTCTGTATTTTCGGTCCAAGACCCGCAATTCCACAAGACTATTATGCCCAATTCGGTTATTTGCTGATCATTTTCCTCATCCGGCAGGCGACATTTTTTCTCCGCCTGATCGATGCCGACGTCAGCCTGGCTGGTCTCTTCGGCATTCACGGAATCGGCCTGATTTATGACTTGGCGTTTCTCCTGTATGCCGCCGTGCCGTTAACTGTCTGCTTGCTGCTCTGCCTGCATCGCGCTTGCGGTCCCTTTGGAAATCGGGACAGTTTTTTCGAGAGGGCGCGTAGTGCAGGGAGCGCATTTTCTGTCTCGCAATCTCTGGACATCATTGGTCTACTGGATGATTTGCCTGCTCCGTTGCCGATGGGTCATTTACCGGCCGCTTGCTGATAACATGAACGGTTGCGTAATCAACGACAGGAAAGTGTCCTTCCGTTCCGCGTCTTCCATGGCGGACTAACCGATCACATGCCGATCAAACCCCGCATTCCCAAGGCAATCTGGGCGCTTGGCTTCGTCAGCCTGCTGATGGACGTATCGTCAGAACTGATCCATAGCCTCCTGCCGGTCTTTCTCGCCACGACGTTGGGCGCAACGGCGTTGACCATCGGCATTATCGAGGGGGCTGCCGAAGCGACGGCCCTGATCGTCAAGGTGTTTTCCGGCGTGCTCTCGGACTGGTGGGGTAAGCGCAAACCCCTGGCGGTCTTGGGCTATGGATTGGGGGCCGCTTCCAAGCCATTGTTTGCGCTCGCAGGCGGCGTCGGGCTGGTGATCGCAGCGCGTTTGATCGACCGCGTCGGCAAGGGCATTCGCGGCGCGCCGCGCGATGCGCTGGTAGCCGATCTGGCTCCCCCGGAGATTCGCGGAGCCGCCTTTGGCTTGCGCCAGTCGCTCGACACCGTCGGCGCTTTTCTCGGACCGCTGCTGGCGATGGGCCTGATGCTGGTGTGGGCCGATGACTTCCGCGCCGTATTCTGGGTCGCCGTGATCCCCGGCTTTCTTGCCGTTGCATTACTTTTTTTCGGCGTTCAGGAACCGGAACGTCCGCCGGGCAGAAAAAGCACCAATCCGGTCAAACGAGAGAACCTGGGTCGGCTGCCTGCCGCTTACTGGTGGGTGGTGGGTATCGGCGCAGTGTTTACGCTGGCGCGATTCTCCGAGGCTTTCCTCGTCCTCCGGGCAAACGAAGGCGGGCTTCCCATCGCCTTGACGCCGCTGGTGTTGATCGGCATGAACCTTGCATATTCTGCGGCTGCCTATCCCTGCGGCAAACTGGCGGACTCGATGAGCCACGGCACGTTGCTGGGCTGGGGCCTGGCCTTGTTGGTTGTGGCTGATGCCGTGCTCGCCGCCGGCAATCATTGGGCGTATGTCTGTGCCGGCACCGTGCTCTGGGGGCTGCATATGGCGATGACGCAGGGGCTGTTCGCCACGATGATCGCCAATACTGCGCCCGATGACTTGCGCGGCACGGCCTACGGTTTTTTCAACCTGGTTTCGGGGTTTGCGATGTTGATTGCCAGCGCCCTTGCCGGACTGCTGTGGGATCAATTCGGCGCCAGCCTGACGTTCATCGCCGGGGCAGTATTCAGTTCCCTTGCGCTTCTGGGGCTGTGGTTGCGCGGGGTGCAGATTCGGGATTCAAGCATCCGTTAACCCGGCCCGCGCCCGGCGGCAGGCAAGCCTTATTCGCCGTTATACAACCCTTCGCGGGCCGTCGAACTGAAAGTCATCGACCAAGGCAGCGGCGGAAACGCTGTGAAATCCAAGTACCGCCCAGTCTTCAGCTCCAGGTATCGGTTGATGCCAGGTATTGGCGGGGACGACATGCCAGCGCCGGGATAGCGGCGCCGACACGTCGCTGACGAGAGGGCTCGTTTCCCAGCGTGTGCCGTCCAGCACACAGATGACCCCGGAGTGTTCGAGCGAGTAAACGTACTGGACGGCATTGGGATGGCGCTCGACATGGTACGCGGCTCCACCGCGCATGATCGAAAGGCGGCAGGACTTGAGCTCACCCGGCAATTCCGCGCCAAAAGCATCGACGGGAATGGAGATCGCGCCGGCAAGTCTGGTTGGATCGCTCCGCAGAGCTTCGAAGGCATGCGCTCGCGCCTTCTCAAGAACAGGCGCCATGGCCTCGCTGCCAACCAGGCGGGAAACCATCTCTCCGATTCTCATGTTCAAGCTGTGCATCGTCATCAGGGAATCCGTCCATAACGTAAATGGAATAATCCCGCCACACGACAGCGGGGAAAACACGTGAGGGGCGAGAAAGGCAATAACGGAATCCTACGTTCTCTTCCGTTCTGTTGCAATCATCATTAATCTCATGTGGCGGATGAATGTCATTGTCATGTAATTCGCCATATGGCGATGCTTTTTCTACGGTGTTACTTATTGCGGGCGCTTGAGAAAGGCCTGTACGGCATCTTCCACAGAATGGAACAGATGGTCTTCTCCAAGCGCATTCAGCAAACCAGCCTGGCTTGCCGCCTTATTGGCTTGCGGGAAACTTAATCGGGCGATGGCGACATCGATCCGGCGGTCGCGCAGTATCGATACCAAGGCGCGCAACGTGGTCGATCCGCTGTAGTCGAGGCTGGTGACGCTGCTCGCATCGATTACTACATAGTGGATAGCTGCGCGCTGCATGCGCAATGCAATAGCGCTCATCATCCGTGACTGGATGTGCATAATATTGGCGAAGTTAACGGGTGCCGACGGAGAAAACACAAACACGCCATCGACGTATTCTCCAGGTTCATCGTGCGTCGGAGGCCACCAGATGGTGCTGCCCGGAATGCGCACCAGTTCGGCACAAACTGGCCGGATGATGTTATGGGCGCCGTGAATTAGCGACAAGATGATCGATAGCGTGACTCCCGTTTCGATGGGCAACAGGACGACCATCGTTATGCTGATGAACATCAGCGCCGACTCGAATCCGCCGAAGCGCGCAACACGTCGTATGTCGTCAATGTGGAAAATGCTGGCGCCGACGTAGATCAGGACGCCGGAAAGAGCGGCCATCGGCACGTAGGCAAACAAACCGCCGCAAAAGACAGTGAAAACCAGGACGCAGGCGGCGGCCAGCAGACCGGCAAGCTGTGAGCATCCGCCGGCGTCGCGCACGATGGAAGTGCTCGGAGGACTGGCATTGACAGGGAAAGCGCCCAGCAGACCGGCAAACAGGTTGCCCACGCCAACGGCGGCGAAGTTCTTGCTCATATTGTCGCTTTTATTCTGGTCCGACGGGAACGCACGGCCCACGGCAGCCGTTTGCATCATGCACACCAGAGAGACGGCCACGGCCAGCGACCCGATATAGGCCAGATCGGCGGGCCTCGACAGGTGAAATGAGAAAGATGGCCAGGCGGTAGGCAGCTTGCCCAGCATGGCCACACCGTGCGCGGACCAGTCGAAAAACCAGGAGAGCGCAATGGTCATGCCCAACCCAATCAGCGCGCCGGGGATTTTTCTTGAAATCCGCTTGGCGACGATGATCGAACCAAGAGCAAGGCATCCGATCAGCAGATCGAGTCCGCTGGCGTTGCCCGCGTGGCGGATAATCTGGACGATCTGGTACAGCATATGTCCCTTGGGAGCGTCAATGCCCATCACGATCGGCAACTGCCCGACGATAATGTGGATGGAGATTCCCGCCAGAAAACCGGTAATGACGGGAAGAGACAGCAGATCGGCGACCCAGCCGGCCTGCAGGATGCCGACCGCCATCAGGATAATGCCTACCAGAACAGCCAGATGAGTGACCAGTTCGGCATATTCGCCCGGATGGCTGATCGTGATGGACGCAATAGCGGCCGCGAAAATGGGCGCAATGGTCGAATCCGCCGCCACTGACATATAGCGGTTGTCGCCAAACAATGCGATGGCGAGCGTGCCGGCAATAAACGCATAAAGGCCGGTTTGCGGAGGCATGCCGGCAAGGTGCGCGGTGGCAATCTGCCCGGGAATCGCGATGGCGACGAGCATTATGCCCGCAACGATGTCGCGGGGAATCCAGCTGGGCTCGATGCCCTGAATCGAGGTGAAGATACCGAGGCGATAAAGAGTCTTCATAAACGGGACGGCCGTTTGTGGCTGCACGGAGATGCGCGGGTGGTTCGGAGTGCTCGACGGGGCAATTGCCAGGCCAAAATAATGGAAACTCGGATTTGATCTGACAAGCATCACTTCCGCGAGTGCCCGGTTCTCGGACAAATTCGGATTCCATCGTTTCCCTCCAAGCCACTTTTCGTCAATCGAGGCCGGCAAAAGCGGAAGGCCACGACTTGGTTTCCATCAACGAATATCGTTTTGGCGGCCGAGCGTTAATTGTGCAAAATAGGCTCTTTCATGACTGGATTGACGAAGCGAAAGGGGACGAAAGCCCATGCAATCCAAAACAGATGGCAAAGCACTGATCAAGCAATTTTTCAATTTTGAAGGCGATACGTTGATACTCGAGTTGACGTACGACTCGCTCAGCGACCTCGTTAATCCATCTTTTTCCCAGAGAGGGAAAACGCCGATATTAAGCACCGAATTTTTCGATCTCCTGGAATACTGTTTTGCCGCGGTTAGCAAGAAACAGGCAGTGAGTCTGAAAGTAGACGTAAAAGAGAAAGAAGGAATGGATGAGAAAGGAATTGGAGGCATCATCCAGTCGAACCTTTCCCTCAAATTGCTGGAACTGCACAAGCAGAACAGAAGCGAGATTTTTCATGCGATCAAGCTATTGATTCTGGGCAGCACGCTCCTTCTTTGCAGTTATCTCTTCAACCAGGCTACCTCGGAACGATTGCTGTTCGATGTAATGACGATTCTAGGCTGGGTAGTCGTATGGGAATCGGGCACCCATTTCATACTGAACCGCGCGGTAATCCACCGTAAGAAAAAAAAGTATCACCACTTATCCAATAAGGAAATCCATGTGGCATGAACGCGATGAAAATCGAATCGCCCCGACATCCCCAGGATGCTCGGTTTAACTGTAGATGTTCAGACTTGATCTGACAGTGCCTATTTTGACGGAGCCTGGTTGTCAGATCGAATTTAGGTTCTGGACTTTTCCGTTCCACGCCTCCAGATCGGCTTTGGACTATTTTCGGAGAGCAGATCAGCAGATGAGTTTCAACCCTCATCCTGCGTCAGGTTCTCGATGATTCTCAGCAATACCTTCCGTGTTTCCAGTACGGCTTCGGAAGAAATACCGTCCACAGCAACGGCATTCACTTCCTCGGCGAGAGGAACGAGCTTTTCCTTGAGGGACCGTCCCAATGGCGTCA
>JAVBSG010000176.1:0-2930 GCA_031547245.1 Propionivibrio sp. | reverse complement strand
CAACCTGAATTCCTCTGGTCATCCGCAGACCACGATGATCGATTTTTCGATCATCAATTTCGACACGCTGTTTTTTTCGTGCCTGCTCGGTATCGTCGGCCTGTACATCATGTGGCGGATTGCGCGGAAGGCAACCTCGGGGGTTCCCGGCCGCGCCCAGGCGGCGCTGGAGATTCTGATCGAGATGGTGGCCAACCAGGCGAAGGCCATCGTACACAATGAACAGTCGCGTAAATTTGTTGCGCCGATGGCGCTGACTGTCTTCGTCTGGATTTTCCTGATGAATTCGATGGATTTCCTGCCGGTCGATCTGCTGCCTACGCTCTGGCAGAAATCGTTGGGAGATCCGCACGCCTATCTGCGTGTCGTGCCGACTGCCGATCTGAACGGGACGCTGGGGCTTTCCATCGGCGTTCTGGTTTTATGCTTCTGGTATAACATCAAGGTCAAGGGCTTCGGCGGCTGGATCCACGAACTATTCACGGCTCCATTTGGCAATCATCCATTGCTCTATATACCCAACTTCATCATGCAGGTTGTCGAATTCGCTGCCAAGACCGTATCGCATGGCATGCGGCTGTTCGGAAACATGTATGCGGGAGAACTGCTGTTCCTGCTGATTGCCTTGATGGGCATGGCCGCGCCGTCGATGTCGGTGACGGGGGGAGTGTTGCTTTGGATCGGGCACCTCATTACCGGAACATTGTGGGCGATATTCCATATTCTTATCGTGGTGCTGCAGGCATTCATCTTCATGATGTTGACGCTGGTCTACATTGGCCAGGCACATGAAAGTCATTAGATGTTCCTGGAGATTTCGTTTCTTAATCATGGTTTTTGCGGGTAAGTCAAAAAGAAGGAGATGTTATGGAAATTGAATTTGGAAGCGTCGCCATTGCCTGTGGTCTCATCATCAGCCTCGGGGCTCTTGGAGCATGTATCGGCATCAGCTTGATGGGCGGGAAATATCTTGAGGCGTCCGCCCGCCAGCCGGAGCTGATGAATGAACTGCAGGTCAAGATGTTCATTCTTGCGGGTCTGATCGACGCGGCGTTCATTATCGGCACGGGTATCGCGGTTTGGTTCGCCATCTCGACCTTCCTCAAGTGAGATCCATTGACGGATATCCCGTCCATTTTGTGGAAAGGTATCTAACGTGTATTTGAACGCTACGCTATTTGCACAGCTGGCCGTCTTTATTATCCTGGCGCTGTTCACAATGAAGTTCGTGTGGCCGCCGATAGTAAGAGCGCTTGACGAACGTGCGGCGAAGATCTCCGAAGGGTTGGCAGAAGCGGAACGCGGGCGGCAGAGCTTGGCGTTGGCAGCCAAGCACTCCACGGAAACCATGCGTGCGGGCAAGGAGAAAGCGGCCGAAATAATTGCCCAAGCTGAAAAGCGTGCCGAGCAGATCATCGAAGAAGCCAAGACGCAAGCGCGGTTCGAGGCAGAAAAGGTGGTTGCTTCAGCCAAGGTCGAGATTGAGCAGGAGTCGTTGCGCATGCGCGAATCATTGCGTGGGCGCGTTGCCGAACTGGCCATGGTCGGGGCGGAGAAAATTCTCAGGCGCGAAGTGGATGCCAAGGCGCATAGTGACATGTTGGCCGAAATCCAGCAGGATCTGTAACGCTCATGGCCGAATTAGTCACCATTGCCCGGCCTTATGCTCAGGCCATATTCCGTTTGGCGCGCGAGAGCAACTCCTTGTCCGAGTGGTCTTCCCGCCTGGAGCGTCTCGCGCTGATCTCGCAGGATCACGAGATGGCCAAGGTCATCGGCAACCCGCAGTTTTCCGCGCGGCAGATCGCCGATCTTTTCGTTTCGCTTTCGGGTGAAGCCGGGAACGCCGAGTTGGCGTCCTTCGTTTCCGTGCTGGCCGAAAACGAGCGTTTCGATACGCTTCCGCAAATCCGGGAACTCTTTGAGCAGCTCAAGGACGCGGACGAGGGGGTCAAGGAAGCCATGATCGTCAGCGCCTATCCCATCAATGACGCACAGCTAAAGCGGCTGATGCAGCAGTTGGAGGCGCATTTTGGTAGCCGCCTGCAGCCGCATGTCGAGGTGGACGCCTCACTGATAGGCGGCGTGAAGGTGTCGGTCGGCGATCGGGTGCTTGATGTTTCCGTACGCGGCAAATTGAACGCGATGGCAGCAGCGCTTAAGAATTAGGAGAAATAAATGCAGTTGAATCCTTCCGAGATCAGCGAACTGATCAAGAACAAGATTCAGAATCTGGATATCGGTGCCGAGACGCGTACGCAGGGAACGGTCGTTTCGTTGACCGACGGCATATGCCGGGTTCACGGGTTGGCCGACGCCATGCAGGGAGAAATGCTGGAGTTCCCGGGCGGTTCCTACGGCATGGCGCTCAACCTGGAGCGCGATTCCGTCGGCGCCGTGATTCTCGGCGAATACGAGCATATTAGCGAAGGCGACACGGTCAGGACGACTGGACGCATTCTCGAAGTGCCGGTCGGGCCGGAACTGCTGGGGCGCGTGGTCAATTCGCTGGGGCAGCCGATCGACGGCAAGGGCGCGATCAACGCCAAGCTGACCGACAAGATCGAGAAAGTCGCTCCCGGCGTGATCTGGCGCAAATCAGTGTCGTCGCCGGTGCAGACGGGCCTGAAATCGATCGACTCGATGGTGCCGATCGGACGCGGCCAGCGTGAGCTGATCATCGGCGACCGCCAGACCGGCAAAACCGCCGTGGCGGTCGATACCATCATCAATCAGAAGGGCAAGGATCTGATCTGCATTTACGTGGCGATCGGACAGAAGGCGTCGACGGTGGCCAACGTCGTGCGCAAGCTCGAAGAAAACGGTGCCATGCACTACACCATCGTCGTTGCGGCGACGGCGGCGGAATCAGCCGCTCTGCAGTACATCGCGCCCTATGCCGGATGCACGATGGGCGAGTATTTCCGCGA
>JAVBSG010000019.1:0-4512 GCA_031547245.1 Propionivibrio sp. | reverse complement strand
GTATTCCCGGTACCCCTGACGGTTGGTGGTCCGATAGGCCAGAAACTCACCAGCAGGACACACATAGCCATCGCGCTCTCGATCATAGGCATAGTCGCGTTTGTAGAAATACTCCTCGCGATGTGCTGGCCGTCGGTAACCGATACCCCATAGATCCCCCGCTCTTCGAGCCCCTTGCAAATGGCCGGGGTGAAATACCCCGCATCCAGGCCCGTGGCCGCTACCTCAAACCCGAAGCGTTGGCGCATCCGGTCCAGACGCGCCAGGTACGGAACGCTGTCGTGGAGGTTGGCCGGCGTCACATGAATGTCCGTGATCAGCGCATGCATCCCATCGACCGTGCGATGATCCAGATAGAAGCACCCGCTCGGCTTGCCCTCACGCACAAGGTAACCCGCTTCCGGGTCCGTCCGGCTCACCTTGATCTCTTGGAGTGTTATCTCGTTGGGTTTCTCTGGTAACGGCTTCTTGCCGTGGCTCTGCCGATCCGCCTTAACGGCTGCATTCAACTCGGCCAGATAGGCCACCGGGGTTTGCGCCACCCGGTGCAGGTCGTTGCGGTTTTTGTTGGCACTCGCTTTCAGGTGCGTACTGTCGCTGTAAAAGACACGCAAAGACACGCCCGCCAATCAACCTATGTTCGATGACCCGTTCAACGATGGCATCGAAGATCTCCTGCTCGATCGGCGTCCCCGCAAAGCGCCGCCGACGGTTCTGCGACAGCGTCGAGGCATCCGGTACCTTGTCGGTCAGGCGCAGGCCAAGAAACCAACGATAGGCCACATTGACCTGGATTTCCCGCATCAGTTGGCGATCCGAACGGATCCCGAACAGGTAGCCAATGAACAGCATTTTGAACAGCCGCACCGGGTCGAGGGCCAGACGGCCGTTGTCGGCACAATACAGATGGGCCGTCTTCTCGCGGATGAAGTCAAACCGGATGTACCGATCGATCAGACGCAGCAGATGATCTAGAGGGACCAACTCTTCGAGCGTTGCCATTTCCAGTTCGCACTGGCTCGGGGAAGGATCTCTTAACATGCCTTTAGCATATCATGCCCAGCTACCCCCAGATACAACAAAGCCCCCAACTCCTGGAGGCTTTGTCAGCAGTCTGAGGACGCTTTCCGCGTTCTTTTTCGTATCTGGGAAAGCGTCCCCGGCGCTTCAGCCCCGGCCTCATCCCCAAAGGTTCTAGGCAAAGAAAAACACCGGCATGGCGCTGGCGGGAATGATCGCGCCGGCGTGCTGGATCACGATGGAGGCAATCTTGTTTCCGGAGCGCGCCGAGACTTCCGGACTCTGGCCCTGCAAACGCGCGGCAAGATACCCTCCGGCAAAGGAATCCCCGGCCCCTGTCGTGTCGACGACCTTGGCCACCGGGAAAGCCGGTATGGACAATAGTTCCTTTCCCGCAACCCGGATCAGCGTCGGGTCGGCGCCGCGCTTGATCACTATTTCGGAGGGCGGCAGCGCGCAGATATGCCCGATCGCCGCTGCCTCGTCCGAGAACCCGTAGAGTTCCTGATGATCGCCGAGCGTAACCATCGCCAGATCGCAGGCGGCAAATGCCCTTTCGTACCATGAACGGGCATCGCCCAGGCCTCCCGCCCAAAGCCTGCTTCGGAAATTGTTGTCGAAGAAGACCTGCCCGCCGTTGGCGCGAAGACGCTCGACACAGCCAAACAACCGCTCCCGTGCCTTGTCGGAAAGGACCGCCAGGCTGATGCCGCTGAAATACAGCGCATCCAGCGAATCGAGGCTGTCCTCCAGCGGGCTGCTGGCGCCGTCGAAGTAATGCCGGGCAGCGCTCGCGTCGCGCCAGTAGTAGAAAGCCCGCTCGCCGCTGTCATCGACCTGAATCGTATACAAGCCCGGCATCCGCCCCTCAGCCCGGTGAACCAGCGCCGTATCGATGCCGTCCTTTTCCCAGGCGCTCAGCATGGCATCGCTGAAGGCATCGGTTCCCAGTTCGGTGGCGTAGCTCACCTCGATTCCGCCGTCGGCGCTCAAGCGCGCCAGGTAGACCGCCGTATTCAGGGTATCGCCGCCGAAGTATTGCTGCATCGTGCCGAACAATTCGCCGCGCAACTCGATCATGCACTCCCCCAGCAAGGCAATACGCGTTCTGTTCTTGTCCATCTCATGCCCCTCTCATAAGCGCCAGCGAGCATTATCGCCTTTTGGCAAAACAAGTGGAACTCAAGGAAAAAAACCGGCCTCAATGTACATTCCAGCTTTTACCCAATATTGCTGCATCGGGGACATCGGGACGCCTGCGGAAATTCCTTTAGAATGACGCGATAATCCATGAAGCTCCCGGTTCACCCCACCTCGCGCCAAGCCCCATGAATTTCTTTTTCCCGCTACTCCTCGGATCGCATTTAGCCATTGCGCTTTATCTTGGCTGGCGATTCAGATGGGCATTCGGCGTTTTTCTGCCGGCATTTCTCCAGTCGGGATACATTTATTGGCCCTTGATGGTACTACTCGTTTTCGGTTTTCCGCTGACGCATTTTCTTGCGCGCCGGTATTTCGGGCTGCTTCCTCCCCCATGGCTGCTGCTGACTACCGCCGTTTTATCCGGCGTTTTCATCATCGGCTTCACGACGACACTGTTTGCCGACATTGTTTCTTTCATCACTTGCCGCCTGAATCTCCTGCCATCCGCCTGTGCATACGGACGCGCAAATCCCTATGTCCCAGGACTCATCGTGGCAGCCGTCGTTCTTCTGCTGTCGATTTACGCCTACTACCAAGCCCATACCCCACAAGAAACCCACTACTCGCTCCACATCGACAAGCCGCTCGCCAGCGGAGAAACCCGGCTACGCATCGTGCAGATCTCGGACATGCACATTACCGATTACACATCGGCTGCCTCCATTGAAAAGCTGGTCGCCCGGATCAACGGGCTTGAAGCCGATCTTGTCGTTTTTACCGGCGATACCGTGGATGGTTCCATCAAGCCGTTCATGCGCAAGTCCATGCCCGCGATCCTCGCCCGGCTTCGAAGCCGCTACGGCGTTTTCACCATCATGGGCAACCACGAGTATTACGGGGAATCGCCTCTTCTCGACGTTGTTGCCTATCAACAAGCCCGCATGCGGGTCCTGCGAGACCAGGTGCTGTATCTGCCCGCCCCCGGGATCACCCTGATCGGGCGCGACGACTGGATACGGGAACGCAGCGGCACTGCCAGCGGCCGCAATCCGCCCTTGCTACGAAGAACGTCGCGCCTGCCGCTGGCCGCACTCGTCGCGCGCGCCGACAAAAAAACGCCTTTGATTCTGCTCGATCACCAGCCGCGCCAGATAGACCTGGCCGCCGCGCAGGGTATCGACCTGCAATTCTCCGGGCACACACACAACGGCCAACTCTTTCCGGGCAACCTCATGGTGGCTTTTTCGTTCAAAAAAGCGTGGGGATTATGGCAGAGCGGCGCATACCACTTGATCGTTTCCTGCGGATTCGGCACCTGGGGACCACCGATGCGCCTGCCCAGCTACTCCGAAATCGTCGTTACCGACATCGACTTCGCGAAAAAGTAAAATCGGCGCAAATCATTGACAGGTGGCCTTACCATAGGTTCACCCATCTCCGGGAATGCCCGAATGGTTGCCATTGTATTCCAAATGATCTATCATGGCCCTCTTCATATCATAACAATATGAAAAATATAAACATTTTTTATCATAACGAAGGAGAATTCTTATGATCTCAGGTCAACTCAGATTTGCGCAACGTTATTACGGCGTTCATCCGCGACTGCAAATTGCCATTGATTTTCTGATGCGCGACGATTTGAACCGCCCCGCCGGAGCGTACGAAATCGACGGAAAAAACGTCGTTGCCTTGTTCCAGGAATATGAAACCCGCGCCGCCGACGTCGTGCCTTGGGAAACCCACGACTATCACTACGACGTGCAATACCTGGTTGCCGGCGAAGAGAAGATCGGTTTCGGCCGCCGCGACGGCTGCCAGATCATCCAACCCTACAACGCCAAGGACGACTACGACATCATCGCCCCGATCGCCGACCCGGACTACTTCACGATCAAGAACGATGGTTTTGCCGTGTTCTTCCCGGAAGATGCCCACCAGCCGCGCGTACTGTCCGGCAAGGCCATGGCGGTGAAGAAGATTTGCATCAAGGTTTTGATCTAGTTTTCTGATACGGAAGCGGAAAAATGACGACAAGTAAAGCATGGTCGATACGCATGTCCGACACGGTGTTGGCGCGTTGGGCAAACCTGCCTCCGGCCTGGTCGCACGAATACGGGGTGCTGTTCAAGGGGCTGCTGGATGTCTGGGGCAGAACCGGCGATGAGCGTTATTACGACTACGTCAAGCGGAATGTCGATGCCGTCATCGACGCCGACGGCGTCATCGCCGGGTACGAACTGGAACACTTCAGTCTCGATCACCTGAACAGCGGCCGTCTTCTTTTTCCGCTTCTCGAAAGAACACAGGATGCGCGCTACCGGAAGGCCATCGCCACCCTGCGCGATC
>JAVBSG010000067.1:0-29482 GCA_031547245.1 Propionivibrio sp. | reverse complement strand
GATGATGCCGGCGGGATTGTCCCAGCACATGTCGCAGGGACCGAGGACCGAGCTGCGGGCATAGCCGGCGGGCATGGGTTCGAGGCCAGGCTGCGCGCCGAATCCCACGTGCACGAAGTACACCTGGTTGGCTATGCAGTTGGCCTGCGCGCAGTGGCGTACCCGCCAGAAGCCCTGCTCGGTAAAGGTTGCCGACGGGCAGAGCACGATTTCCACGCCCTGTTCGGCAAGCGCGGCCTGGCATTCGGGGATTTCGGCTTCATAGCAGATGTTGAAACCGACCTTGGCGAACGGAAGCTCGAACACTTTCATTTCGTCGCCTTCTTCCGTATACCAATTTCTTTCCGCCGGAAAGATATGGGTTTTGGCGTGCTTGTGGATCGTGCCGTCGGGGCAGAAGAGGTGGCCGACGTTGAGAAGTTTTCCATCGACCTTCATCAGATGGCTGCCACCGCAGATGTGCTGCCCGCGCTTTTTGGCTTCTTCCTTGAACAGAGAGACATAATCGTTCGTAAACTTGTCGATGATGCCGAGTTCGGAAATGGGCCTCTTGCGCCAATCCTTGAAGGTCATGAACAGCTCGACGGTGAACAACTCGGGGAACACGGCCAGATCCGAGCCAGCGGCCTGATCGAGCAGCATGCGGACCCTCGCGGCGAGTTCTTCGAAATCGGCGATCGGGCGAAGAACGTACTGGCACGCGGTAATCGTTACGGTTTTTGCCATATTAATACTCCTATCATATTCATGATGGCTAATTCCATTTCTAACTCGCGAGTGACTTTGTCGTCTTCGCCTTGCCGTGCTACAGCACTGTCTGCGGCTCGTCTTCGTGTCACTCACGATTTATAAATGGAATAAATTCCGCTTATTTCCAGCCGTAGTCGGCGGGCATCTTTTCCACGCCGCGAACGTCCGGCAGCGCCATTATGCGCTTGTCTTCCTCGTCGTCGACGTAGCACTTGCAGATGTCCTCGCAACTGGCGAACCAGACGCCGTCGAAGCCCATCATGAACTGGATCAGCCGTTCGAGGAACATCATCAGGTGCCCCTGGCCGATGATCTGCGGGTGCATGGCCGTGCCGTAGAAGCCGCTATCGACGTGGTTGTAGCAATACAGGAACTGGTCGCTCCAGCGGCGGAACATGGCGTCGGTGTCCTGCAGGCCGGTCTGGCCGGCGCCCGTGTAGGCCATGGGTGGAAAATCATCGAGGAACCAGCTTACAGGCGCTTCCAGCACCTTGCTGCCCGGCCCGGCAATGTTGGGTTTTTCCCAGCGGACCTGCCAGCGCTGCGGGCGGTAGATCTCGAAATCCCTGGCCATCAGACTGCTGTCGTACAGGAAACCCTGCTCCTCGAGAAGATCCAGCGTGCTGTCGCTGTAATCCCAGTAGGGAGAGCGATAGCCGGTCGGCCGGATGCCCAGGATTTCCTTATAAGCTTTGAAGGTCAGGTCCTGCAGGCGCTTTTCCGTGTCGCGCTGAACAAGTGTGGGGTTCTCGTGGTAATAGCCGTGGTGGGCGATTTCGTGGCCCTCGGCCAGCGCGCGCTTGATCACCGCCGGAAACGTCTCCAGCGTGTGGCCGGGCGTGAAGAAGGTCGTCTTGATGTCGTATTTCTTGAAGAGCGCAAGCAGACGGGGCATGCCGACGACGGCGCCGAATTCCCCGCGCGACATGTAGGAAGGGCTTGGCCGGTTGAAACCGCCCAGCCACAGCGATTGGGCATCGACGTCGATGCCGAGGTTAACGGCAATTTTTTTCCCGGCCGGCAGTTTGAGCTTACCCATGTTTATCCCCTTCATTTTCTGGTTGACGAAAAATTGAGAGCCGCAAAGCACGACAACTGGAGGCTCGCCGAAACGAGCGCACGGTTTTCGGCTGCCAGAGAGCTTTTTTCCGACTCCCCGCTTTAGTTTTAGCACGAGAAATATTGACCAGGAAGCAGGAAAATCCTATGGTGGGTGTAAGGTTGTCCTTACGGTCTAATAGCGTGGCGAACAAGTGCTGGAAAGGGTGGAATCCATGTACAACAAAAGCCTGGAATCCTTCGTGAAAGTGGCCGAAACCGGCAGCTTTTCCAAGGCCGCGGAGCTGCTTTTCGTTTCCCGGCCGGCGCTGATCCAGCAAATGAACCTTCTGGAAAGCAGGCTCGGCTTCAAACTGTTCGTCCGCAGCAACCGGGGAGTGACCCTCACCGAAGCCGGGCATTGCTTCTACAACGGCGTGACGGACCTCATCCGCCGGTTCGACGCGGTCATGCGCCGTTGCCTGGAATTCGAAGAAGTCGGGCGCGATACCCTGCGGATCGGTTCGCTGCCCAACTTCACGCCGGTGGTGCTGCCCAGGATCTGCCGCCGGTACTGCGAGCTTTATCCCCAGGTCAGGCTGCAGTTCATCGAGTACCCGTTGGAGAGCTATTTCAAGGGCTTTGCCGACGACAAGTTCGACATCACCACCGAATACATGTCGGGCTATATGTTCGACGAGCCGGGCTACCAGTTCGTCAAACTGGCGGAGGACAGGCATTGCTGCGGCATCTCGCCGGCGCACCCGCTGGCGGCCCGCGAACGGATACGGTTTTCCGACCTGCGGGGGAAGAAACTGGTGCTTTACGCCAAAGGCATCACGCGCGCCGACGACATGCTGAGAGAGTATCTCGGCAAACACGAGCCGACGGTGGAAATGATCGATATCACCACCTACAGCAGTTCCCTGTCGATCAAATGCGAACTGGAGGACTGCATCCTGATCTACTACTCGATGTACTGGCAGAGCTTCCCCACGCTCGTCACGCTGCCGGTCGAATGGAATTTCCCCATCGACATCGGCCTTGGCTACAAGTCGAATCCCCGGCCCGCCGTCAGACGCTTCATCGCGCTGGCCGAGGAGATGTTCCAGTCCGCCTGAAGGGTGACGCCGCAAGCGCCCGCCACCCGGGATCAGGATTCGCGAAACGGAGTATGATTTGAACGACATATTCGATTGTTTCGGCCTTGAAATACGCCCGAATATGTCGAGGTCGTTTTCAAAGGCTAAGCACACGACTCACGCAGGATATTCACCCATGTCAAAAACTGCTTTACCCCCACCTGCTGGTACTCTCCTGCTCATCGGCGCATCTCGCGGTCTCGGCCATGCCATGGCGGCCGAGTTCCTGAAAAAAGGATGGCACGTCGTCGGCACGGTACGCGACAGCGGAGCGCGCACTTTGCTGCATGATCTGGCCGATGAGCATCGCGGTCGGGTGGAGATCGAAACGCTGGATATCTGCGAACCCGATCAGATCGCCGCACTACATGACCGCCTGTCCGGCAGGATGTTCGACATGTTGTTCGTCAATGCCGGCATCACGAATCGCGATCCGACCCAGACAATCGGCGAAGTAGCCACCGACGATTTCATGAATGTCATGCTCACCAATGCGCTGAGTCCGATGCGTGTCATCGAATGCCTGGAGGGCTGCGTTTCTGTCGTCGGTCTGATCGGCGTGATGTCGTCCGGACAGGGCAGCGTCGGCAACAACCGGACTGGCCAGCGTGAGGTCTATCGTGGCAGCAAGGCGGCGCTCAATATGTTCATCCGCAGCTTTGCAGCTCGCCAGGGCGGAACATCGCGCGCGCTGGTGGCGATGGCGCCGGGTTGGATTCGCACCGATCTTGGCGGCGCAGAAGCGCCGCTGACCATAGAGGACGCCATCCCCAGCCTGGTAAACGTTCTGCTCGCGAAGCGGGAAAGGCCGGGGTTGGAATATCTCGATTATCTCGGTCGTACCGTCCCCTGGTGAACCCGCGACGCATTGTCCAATGAGCGATAGACGGCGGATCGGAGCCGCCTACCGCTCGATCCGGAAAGCCGCATTGGCGCCCCAGGTCGCCACCGTCAGGCTGCCGTCGGGGGCGAGCGCCAGGCCGACCGGGCTGCGCAGCCCGTCGGCGATCACCGTGCGGCGGCCATTGCGGTCGATCCGGCTGACCGTCGTGCCGCCGTAGTCCACGACATAGGCCGCGTCGGTGCCCGCCCGCACGATGCCCGGACCGGGGCTACTCAGATCCGAGTTGACGGCGCGCGCCTGGATGCCATCCGACACCAGGGAAACGCCCCCGGCGATGTTGCTCACGAGAAGATCCCCGTTGGCGAGTTCAACGGCGCCGACCGGGGTCTGCAACCCCTCGGCGGCAACCTCGATCTTTCCATCCGGATGGGCCGCCAGGATCTGGTTGGTGCGCCTGTTGGCAATCAGCAAGCGGCCGCGCGAATCGAAGGACAGGCCTGCGGGAGTGGCCAGTTCGCGGACGAATACGGTTTGCTCGCCGCCGGGCGTAAAGCGCCACACCACGTCTTCGTTGTAGGAGGCCACGTATATGTCGCCGGCTGGCGAGATTGCCAGGCCCGAGGGGCCGCTCAGCCCCTTGGCGAAAACATGGCGCTGCCCGTCCGGAGCCAGACGCAGGACGGTGCCTGCCGACCAGTTCGCTACGTAGAGGTTGCCTGCCGTGTCGTAAGCCATGCCGACCGGGGAACTCAGACCGCTGTGAACGGCCGGGGATTCCAGCCGCCATCCGGTTTCGTCGGCCTCTTCCCGGCCGGCTTGCGCGGCGGCGGCTGAAGGCATGGCGCTGGCGACACCCAGCGCGAGACCCAGGGATACGAGTAGTTTTTTCATTGCGCGCCTCCTTGGGAAAAAACTTCCCTGGCGGCCGCCAGACCGTTCAGCGCCGCCGGAAAACCGGCATATACCGACATCTGCATGATGGTCTCGACGATTTCTGTGCGCGTCACCCCGACGTTGAGCGCGCCCTGAATATGGACTTTCAGCTGCGGCGCCGCGTTGCCCAAGGCCGTGAGGGCCGCCACGACGGCTATTTCACGGCTTTTGAGATCCAGGGCGGGCCGGGAATAAATATCCCCGAAGGGAAATTCAATCAGGTAGCGCGCAAAGTCGGGGGCAATGTCCGCGAGGCTTTCCACCACGCGTTCGCCGCCTTCGCCGTCGATTTCACGCAGTTTTGCGATGCCGCGTTCGTAGCGGTTTTGAGTGTTCATCAAGATCTCCTTTGCCTGAGGTTGAACCCGGCGCCAGAGACTGCTCGAGCGAGCGATAGTAGGCGATCTTGGCCTGCAAGGCCCCGGCGGACTGCCGCATCGCCTCGATTTTCGCCAGAACGTCCGCCAGATGCTCTTCGAGCATCCGGCGCCGTTCCGGCGCCGTCGAGTCTCCTGCGCCGCGAAGTATTGCGAACGACCGCATCTTGCCGATCGGCATGTTCGTCGTCCGCAACCGTAGCAGGAACTCGATCCAAGCCATGTCGGAGGCCGCATAGCGCCGTTGCCCTCCGGCGGCGCGGGCCACGGGAGCGATGAGGCCGATGCGCTCGTAGTAGCGCAGGGTGTAGGCCGTGAGGCCCGTCCGCTTCGCCACCTCGTCGATGCTCAGATGAGATTCCATGGGGCCATCCTAGAAGTTAGAGTATGCTCTAAGTCAAGCACTTTATCGCCTGTGGAGAAAACTCGCAAAGGGGCGGCGGCCGACACTCGGAAAAGCGCCGCCGGCCATCGAGGACAGCATTTGCAGCCTGGAGGGGACGCGAAGGGGGAAGGCCAGGGTGGAATATCTCGACTATCCCGGCCGTGCGGCTCCCCGGCGAAATCGCGGCGTATTGGCCGGAATCCGGCCGGGGAGGGCGTGACGAGACGCGCTTTCCGTCAATTGAGGGGCATTACGTATCCGATTTCGTCGAGTTTCGCGCGGAGTTGCGCGAATTTATCTTTCGGTGCGCCGACGAGCGGCGGACGAACGGTCGCCCACTGCAGATCGTTGCGCTTCCAGCCGATCACCGCCTTCATCGAGGCGATCAACGGAATCATCTCGAACGCACGGCGAATCTCGGTGACGCGCGCCTGCTTTGCATCGGCGTCAGCCGCCTGCCAATTGAGATAGAGGTCGTGAATCATCGCCGGATTGACGTTGCCGGTCGCGGTGATGCAGCCGGTACCGCCGCCGCGCATGGTCTGAAGCAGGAACGGATCGCTGCCGCAGAAAACATCGAAGCCATGCGGCTGGAAATTCTTGAGCAACATTTCGGTGTTGTTCCAGTCGCCGGAGCTGTCTTTGATCCCGGCAATGGTGCCGGGATATTCCTTCAGCAGGCGTTCGATCAACCCAGCGGTAATCGGGATCTGCGCCACTGGCGGAATGTGGTAGAGATAGATGCGCAGATCAGGGCTGGCCACGCGCTGGATCACTTCCGAGTAGAAACGGAACAAGCCGTCTTCCGGCACACCCTTGTAGTAGAACGGCGGGAGCATCAGCGTGCCGGCGCAGCCCAGGGCAACGGCGTGGCGGGTCAGCTCGGCGGTATCGGTCAGCGAGCAGCATCCGGTTCCCGGCATCATTCTGCCGGTATCCACGTTCGCCAGCACCAGTGCCTCAAGCAACGATTTCCGTTCCTGTACGCTCAGGGAGTTTGCTTCCGAGTTCGTGCCGAAGATCGCCAGCCCGGCATTCTGCGAAACCAGCCACCGGCAATGCTCGACAAAGCGCCTGGGGTCCGGGGATAGATCGGTATTGAACGGTGTCACGACAGGAGAAAGAATACCCTTCAATTTATTTGACATGACTATTCCTTTGGCAACGGCCGTAGATTGAAACTCGTGTTCACTTGACGGGGTACATCACACCAATCGCCGTCGGTGCATTCTCCGGTTTTCGTCATCGCCAGTACAGAGGCATCGATCGTGCGCATTTTTTCATTTGTTGCTTCCGTTGGATATTCCGTTACGGCCACCGACGTATGTCAGGTATTTTCTCTTCTGGCGACGGTCAAGTCGATGCCTTGGCCAGGGTTCTGTCTGATGCGGTTTCCAGGTCCATTGGCTTGATCGCGGGAATGATGAAAAGCACGGTCAAGGCGGCGATCAGCAGCAGCCCGCCGCTGACCCCAAGCGCCAGCTGGAAGCTCCCCGTGGCTTTGACGATGAATCCGGTCAGCGTCGGCGCGACGATCCCCGAAATCGCGCCCACGGTGTTCATGCTGCCGGTAACGGTAGCCGTCATCCCCGGTGGGGAGACTTCCGTCGCCAGCGTAAACATCATCCCGCCGATCGTCGATCCGGCGGCCACGTTGAGCGTCAGGATAGCCACGGCGACCAACGGGTCGTCAACGAAGCCGACGACCATGATGGTGGATGCGCACAGCTGGGCGCCGATGAGCACGCTCTTTCTGGCCAGCGTCAGGCTGGCGCCGCGCTTGACCAGCCAATCCGACAGAAGCCCGGCGAGCGGCTGCACGATGAACGCCGTCAGGAACGGTAGTGATGCGTAGAACCCCATCTTGATGATGGAAAACCCGCGTTCCATCACCAGATACGATGGCACCCAGGTCAGGAACATGTAATACAGGTAGTCGCCGCAGAACTTGGCCAGGAAAATCCCCAGCGTGCAGCGATTGGTCAGCAACTGCAGCCAGGGCGTGCGGGGCTTTGCCGGCTTGCTGCCGGCCGTTGTTCTTGGCGATGCCGGGTCTTTCTTTTCCTGATAGAAGAAGTACCAGAGCGCACACCACACGAGGCTGCCAAGGCCGGTGATAAAGAAGGCGACGCGCCAGCTGTACTGGGCAATCAGAAAGCCCATGACGATCGGCGTCGCGGCGTAGCCGAGGCGGGCGCCCGACAGATAGAAGCCGACCGCCGTGCCCCGGTTCTTCGAATCGAAATTGTCCGCCGCGATCTTGGCCATGACGGGGAAAACCGCCGCTTCGCCGACGCCGACGCCCAATCGCGACAGAATTACGCTGACCAGCCCGGTCGCCATGCCGGTGCAAGCGGAGGCAATCGACCAGATCGCCGCAGCCCAGCCCAGCACCGGCTTTGCGCCGTATCTGTCGGCAATCGCGCCGGCCGGCAAATTGAAAGCGGTGTAGGTCCAGAAGAATGCCGACAGGGCAACGCCCATGGTAGCAGGGTCGATGTTCAGCTCTTTCATCAACACCGGCGCAGCCACGCCCAACGTGCTGCGGTCGAGTCCCATGATGAACATGCATAGAAACAGCACGAACACCAGTTTGATGCGATATGCTTTTGTATTTTGTTCCATATTTTCCACACCCTGATGGCTATTGATTGAGGCAGGAAGGTCCGGTTTTCCCGCCCTCAGACGGGAATTCCATCACTCGGTTGCTTTTTTGAAGCCGCAAAGTTCGGCCGGATTGGCGGCAAATTCAGCAGACGCTCAGCCTGCCTTGTCCCCTCGCCAAACCGGCGCACCGGCGAAGTCCAGGTCGAAGCGCAGGATGCTTCCCGTCACCGATTCCGTGCAGAACAGCGTTTTGCGTTCCGGTCCGCCAAAGGCCACGTTGGTGAGGGAGGGCCCCACCGTCGTCGGCAAAAATCCAACCGGGCTGCGGATCACGAGTTCCGGCTCGGCCCGCCGGTTCAATACCCAGGCGAGGCCAAGGCCGGGATTGGCGACGATCAGATGGTTGCCTTCGGCAAATGCCAGGCCGTCCGGGCCACTGGGACCGAACGACGTGAAGAACTGCCCGGCCTTGGAGACGCTGCCGTCTTCCATCAGCGGCGCCCGCCAGACGCAATTGCCGCGCGTCACCGCAACGTACAAAATCTTTTCGTCGAGCGACAGGACGATCCCGTTGGGGCTCGGCACATTGTCGAGCAGCAGATCCAGCCTGCCATCACGCCCGAGCCGGAAAACCCGGCCGGTCGGATCGTGCAGGCCGCTCTGCCCCTGGTCGGTGAAATAGAGATTTCCCTTGGAATCAAAGGTCAGGTCATTGATCCCCTTGAAGCGCTCGCTGTTGCGCCGCTCCATCAGCGGACGCGTCCGGCCGGAAGCGATGTCGGCGACGACGAGGCCGTTTTTGTAATCGGCGATCAGCAATTCGCGCTCGTTGAGAAATTTCATGCCGTTCGGTTCGCCGTCGAACTCGGCCACCAGATCCCACTCGCCGGCCGGATCGATCCGGAAAATACGCCCGAAGGGCACGTCGGTGACGAACAGGTTGCCGTTCGCATCGAAGACGGGACCTTCCAGGAACGAATCCGTTTCGGCTCCGCCACGGTTGGCCCGGGCCCATTCCGACTTGATGCCGGTTCGCCGGAAACGCGCCGGCATCGAGGAAAAAACGGTTGCCTCTTCGATTCTTGGCGGTTGCAGAAAATTCATTTCGCGGCTCCTTCCATCGAAGGCGTCGCCTCGACGACAGCCGAATCGGAGACCGGCCGTTGTTCGCGCGATATCAACAGGATGCCTATCGCTCCGGCCGTCGTCAGCAAAGCTATGGGCGCCAAGCCGATCGCATAGCTGCCGGTTGCCTGCTTGATCATGCCGACCAGCGAAATCGCGCCGCCGCCGACCAGATTCGATATGGCGTTGATTCCGGCCAGCCCGGCGGCAGCCGTCTTGGGCGACATCCAGCCCGAAGACAGCGCCCAGAACGGCCCCTTCAGCGAATAGGTGCCGATGAGCGCACAGCTCAGCAATGCCACCGTCGGCACGAGCGCGCCGGTCGCCAGGCCGAACGAACCGAATCCGAAGGCGATCAGCATGAGCGTTGCTGCCGCGTGCCAGCGGCGTTCGTTGGTCTTGTCGGAATGCCGGCCCCACAGGATCATCATGACCGATGCGATGCCATAGGGAATCGAGCTGACCAGCCCCGTCTGCAGGATCGTCAGACCGTATGATTTAATGATTTGCGGCTGCCACATCGACAGCGCCGATCCGGTGGCCGAGGCTCCGGAGTAAGCAAGCGTCATGACGAGGAAGTATTTGTTCTTGAGCAGTTTCCATATCGACAGGTGCCCGATGGCCGTCTTGCGCCCGCCTTCGGCTTCGATCGTCGATACGAGCCATTGGCGCTGGTCTTCGGTCAGCCATTTGGCGGTAGCCGGACGGTCCGTCAGGATGCCGAGGCAAGCAAATCCAAGCAGGCAGGTCGGCAATCCTTCGATAATGAACAGCCACTGCCAGCCCTTCAATCCAAGAGTGCCGTCCAGCCCGAGTATTACCGCCGAGAGCGGCGATCCGACGAAACTGGCGACGGGGACCGAGACCATGAACAATGCGATGAAGCGCGCCCGGTATGCCGAAGGCAGCCAGTACGTCAGGAAGAGAATGACGCCGGGAAAGAATCCGGCCTCGGCTGCGCCAAGGATGAAGCGCATCACGTAAAAAGATGTCTGGCCTTCCACCAAGGACATGCAGGCCGAAACCATTCCCCAGGTGACCATGATCCGGGCGATCCACTTGCGCGCCCCGAACCGCTCCAGCGCGAGGTTGCTGGGTACCTCCATGAGGAAGTACGACACGAAGAAAAGGCTCGCGCCAAATCCGAAGACCGTTGGCGACAGGCCAAGATCCCGATTCATCTGCAAAGCGGCGAAGCCGACATTGACGCGGTCGAGCAGGGCAAAGAAATAGCAGATCATCAGGAACGGCATCAGGCGCAACGTTACCCGGCGGATTGTCGTTTTTTCCAGTTGTTCGTTCGAAAGCTTGACAGCAGTCATGTTGACACACCTCCACAGTGCTAATTATCGATTGGCCCGATTGGTTTTGTTATTAAATTACGGGCACTTTCCAGATTTCTTCCCTCCGCGCGCGGCGAGGAGGGATTGGTTGGCGGCGGCCGCCCTTTGTGCGTTCAGTGGCTGGCCGACCGGGCCGACACCGCCAGCACGTTTTTGGCTGCGCCAACGCCCATCTTGACGTAGGCATCCGCCGTGACGCCGCCGATGTGGGGGCTCAGCGTGAGCCGGGACTCCTGCTGGAAAGCATGTGCCGCCGCCATGGGCTCGACCGCGAAACTATCCAGCCCGGCGCTGAACACCTGGCCGGTTTTCAGGGCGTCCTGCAGTGCAGCCTCGTCGATGAGCCCGCCGCGTGCCGTATTGACGATGATTACGCCCTTCTTGCACGCCGCCAGCGTTTTGGCATTGATCAGATTACGGTTGTCTTCGGTCAGCGGGCAGTGGAGCGAGATGGCATCCGCTTCGCGCCAGATCGTATCGAGGTCCGCACTCTGTATGTAATCCGGGAGATTGGCCGCGTAGGGGTCGAAACCCAGCACGCGCATGCCCATCGCGTCGGCCATCCGTGCAAACCGCCGGCCGATGGCTCCCAGGCCGATGACGCCGACGGTGCGGCCTTCCAGCTCGACGCTCTTGTGCGTCGCCTTGTCCCAGAACCCCTGATGCATTCGCTGGTCGATGGCGACCACCGATTTGGCGCAGGCCAGCAGCAGGGCCAGCGCGTGCTCGGCGACCGCCGCCGCGTTGGCGCCGGCAGCCGCGACAACCTCTATGCCACGGGCCTTCGCGGCTTCCTTGTCGATCGTATCCGTGCCGCTGCCGTGCTTGGAAATCACCTTCAGGTTCGGCGCCGCATCCATCGCCGCTGCGCCGAATTTTCCATAGCGGATGATGACGGCAGCCGGATTGTGCTGCTTGCACAGCGATACGACGCCTTCTTCCGTGGGGGTCTTGCCGGTATAGACAATTTCGAAATCACCCAGCAATGCCAGGGCCTCCGGCGCCAGATCCGCGCCGGTAACCAGGAGGGCAGGTTTGCCGTTCATAGCGTTTCTCCTTCCTTGATTACGCCCGCGGTGCGCAGCGCGCCATCGAGCCAGCCCGGACGCAACTGCTTGCGCGATTTGATATCCGCAATGCGCTTCGTTTCCGCAGCCACCTTCTCGGCAGCCAGGGGCAGCATGGCTGCCGCCTTGTCGCGCTCGACCACCACCACGCCGTCAGCGTCGCCAACGACCAGATCGCCGGGGCTGACGCTGACGCCGCCGATCGAGATCGGGTGGTTCAGGCGGCCGGACACCGACTTGGTCGGCCCGTTCGGGTTCAATCCCGCCGCGAACATCGGGAAGCGCAGCTCGCGGATGGCTTCGCCGTCACGGACCGCGCCGTCGATTACCACCGCCGCCACGCCAAGCGCGACGCATTGTTGCGACATGATTTCGCCCATCAGCGCGCAGCTCAGATCGCCCTTGCCATCGACGAGAATTACGTCGCCCGGCTTGGCGACGGCCATTGCCGCGTGAATCATCAGGTTGTCGCCAGGGCGGAGTTCGACGGTCACCGCCGGACCGGCGAATTTCATCGACGGCGCCAAAGGGGAAATGCGGCCGTTCAAGGCGCCGCGGCGCCCCGCGACGTCGGCCAGGATCGACGAAGGAAACTGGGAGGCCTGCTCGACAATGCCGGCGGGAACCCGCTCGATCTCGCGAATTACATCAGGTAGAACTTTCGAATTCATGGTTTTGCCCTCATTTAATGTTGCCCGCTCGGGGAGTTGCCGCTAACGAAAATGCTTCGAATGTGAAGCGATTATTCGCTTGAAAAAAAATAAATACCAATTGATAATATTTACATATCCATAAATATAACTTTTGGATATGGCTTGTTCGCCCCTGTTCGGAAAGACAGGCGCAAGACCGATAAAATATACTTTTGGCATGTAGACGATCATGGGCTTTCATATCGACATTCGCGACCTGCATTACTTCGAAACCATCGCCGAACTGGAGCACGTGGGAAAGGCAGCCGAGCAGTTGAACCGCACGCAACCCGCTCTGACGAGCTGCATCCGGCGGCTGGAGGACGTCTGCGGCACGCCGCTTTTCGAGAGGGCGGGGCGCGGCATCCGCCTGACCGAGACGGGGCGGGTCCTGCTGAAATGGGCGCGCCGGGTGCGTCTCGATATCGAGGATGCGAAACACGAATTCGACGCATTTGCCCAGGGACTCACCGGGCGCATCCGGATCGGACTCGTGCCGACAGCGGCCCAGTTTCTGTTGCCGAAGGTTGCGCGCCAGCTCATCGATGAAGCGCCGGATGTATCCCTGCGGACGGTCGTTGGCCTCGTTGATTCGCTGAAACCTTTGCTTCACGCCGGCGAGATCGATTTGCTGATCGGGACGGAGCGGCCCGATGACGACGGATGTGTATCGCATCTCGTCGCCGAGGACATCGTCGTCGTGGCCGCCAGCACGCATCACCCCATCTTTCACCGGAAGCCAAAACTGCGGGATCTGACCTCATATCGATGGGCGTTGCAGCCCCCCGGAGCGCCGACTCGGGACTGGCTTGACGGCATATTCGACCGATACCATCTTCCCCGGCCCGACGTTCAGGTCGAAAGCACCATGCTGCTGGCTTTGCCCGCGCTGATTGCGGAAACAGGGTTGCTGAGTTTCATTTCACGGCAGCATTTCGGAAGGATGCACGCAGGGAATCTCCTGCGGGAGGTTCCTGTCAGGGAAGTCAGCATGACCAGACGCCTTGTCCTGACCTATAGAAAAAATGCCTTTTTATCTCCTGCATGCAGAAGACTGGTCGACCTGCTGATCAAGCAACATTCCCAGGTAGCAAACGATTCTTGAGCCACGGATAAGCATCTGGCATCTGAACGCCAACTATTCCCTTCATCCGCCTTCATTCATGCCGGAGAATGGGCGGTAAGGCAGATCGGCCGGATTTGGGCGCGATAGCTGATCCTCGTTACTTTCGGGCGGTGATATGCGGGTGCTTTCGTCAAAATATACCAATGCGCTGCGCTTCGGAGAGCTGCCGCTGATAATCGTTCTGTTCGGCGTCGCCGTGGCTATCGTTGCCCGGATGCCCGACGTCTCGGCGCTTGCCAAATGCCTTGTGACGGTTCTCTGGGTATGGGCGAGTATTTACTACTGGCGTCTTGCCTGTGTTCTGGCCACCGTGAAACTGGGCGGAGACATGCTCGTCGTGACGCTCGGAGATACTTCGGTTTTCGTGCCGCTCCGGAATATCGCAAGCGTGAAGCAGTTGATGTATACGAGAGTGCTTGGCGCGGTCATCAGTATCGAACTGGATGAGCAGACGGCACTCGGGACGAATATCAAGTTCCATCCACCGACGAGATGGACGACCGAATGGGGACTGTGCTACCTGGGACGGGTACACCCCATGGTGGACGAATTGCAGGCGCTTGCGCGGCTGGCGCGCTACCGCTGACGCGTCAAAATCCAGTAGGGACGGGCAGTAATTTCCTCGAAGCGGGGGTTTTCGCGATCGAAGCCGAGCCGCCGGTAGAACGGCAGGCTCATCGGGTTGAAGGTTTCCAGGAAGCACGTTGCCCCCAGCCGGTCGGCCCGCTCCAGGGTCGGTTCGAGAAGCTGTTGCGCCAGCCCTTGCCCGCGCGCCTCCGGCCGCACCCCCAGTATGGATAGATACCAGGCGCCGGCAAGGTGCGCGGGGAGTTTTTCCTCCATCGATCCGGAAATGCCGACGTAATTTCCGAAGCCGGCGGCGCCAAGCAGTCCAGCCAATGCCTGCGTCCTCATCCGGCTGAGCGTTTCTATGTCACCGGGATTGGCTTCGCCGGTGATCCAGACGGCGGCGCCGTCATCGCCTGCGCACCGGACTTCGCCGATCCCCGAGGCTTCCTCGATGGCCAGCGCGAAATACCGGGCAAGGATCAGCCGCCTGTTTTCCTCGTCCGCTGCCGAATCGACGGTCGCCGCCCGGTAAAACGGGTCGTCGATCAGCGCTTCGGCGAGGGAAAAGCAGACTGGCGGGATGCGGTTCACAAATTGCTCCTCTCGCCGGAACGCCCGACGCCGGAAACGGACTCGCGGATGGCTTGCAGGATGACCTTGCTGGCAGGGTTTTCGTTGTCCTCGCGCCAGATCAGATGCAGTTCGCTGCGAATGCCGGGGTCGAGTTCGATAGGCCGGTACATGACATGATCGAAGTGGATGCGCGATGCGCTGCGCGGCACGAGAGCCGCGCCCAGCCCGGCGTTGACGAGCGCGAGCATGGTGAGCGTCGAGTTGATGTGCTGGACATAGTCGGGAATGACGCCCGCGGAGCGGAACATTCCTGCTAGCAATTCGTAGAAGGGTTGCCAGGAAGTCAGCGAATACATGATGAATGGCTTCCCGTTCAGGTCCTGTACCGTTATGTCCGGCTTGTCCGCCAGCTCGTGCTTGTCCGGCATGGCGAGAACGAAGGGTTCGCGCAGCAGGCATTCGTGTTCGAACTCGTTCTGCCAGGATGACGATCGGATTATTCCGATGTCTGTTTTGCGCAGCCGCATGGCTTCGACCTGCTCGAAGGTGGTCATTTCCTTGAGCGAGATATTGATGCCGGGATACTGCTGCTGCGCCTTGACGATCACGTCGGGCAGGAATTCATAGACGGCGCTGGCGATGAAAGTGATGCCTACCGTTCCGGTGCTGCCGTAGGCCGTGTTTCTGGCTGACTGGATGGCCAGTTCCGCGCGTTCGAGCAGGTATTGCGCTTCGACGAAAAATGCCCGTCCCGCCGCGGTCAGGATGACCGAGCGTGTCGAGCGTTCCAGCAGACGGACCCCCAGTTGATGTTCGAGCAATTGGATCTGCCGGCTCAACGGCGGCTGCGTCATGTTCAGCCGAATGGCGGCGCGGCGGAAGTTCAGTTCCGTGGCGACGGCAGTGAAACAGCGCAGTTGCGAGAGTTCGATCATTGATGCCTTCCCTGTATCAATTAATTGCCAGAATGGATTGGACGCTCCCGATACCCGTAACCATAATGCCATGGCGGTTACGACAAATGATATCAATAAATTTTTCGCACTTCGTTATTGAACGATCCAGGAGATTACGAAATGAATGATCCGATGAAAAACGGAGACAAAATCACTCGTGTTGCGCTCTCTTCCATCAACGTTCCGCTGGATACCGCCGTCAGCGATGCCAAAGTTTTGACGGGTCGCCAAAATCCCTTGAAGGACGTTGCCCTGCTGGTGGCTGAGATCGAAACGCGGGACGGTTTGTCCGGACTCGGTTTCACCTACACCCTCCGCACAGGAGGCCCGGCGCAGTTCGCGCATGCCAAAGAGGTTTCGCCGTGCCTGATCGGCGAAGATCCCAACGACATTTCGCGCCTGTGGAACAAACTGGTCTGGGCCGGCGCTTCGGTCGGGCGTAGCGGGCTGGCGACGCAGGCGATCGCCTCGATTGATTGCGCGTTGTGGGATCTGAAGGCCAAGCGCGCCGGCTTGCCGCTGGCCAAACTGCTGGGTGCGCATCGCGACGCCGTTCGCTGCTACAACACCTCCGGCGGTTATTTGCAGGCGTCCATCGAGGAGATCCTGGAAAAATCGACGCATTCGCTGGAGCGGGGCATCGGTGGCATCAAGATGAAAGTGGGCCATCCGGACCGGCAAAGGGACCTGAAACGTGTCGAGGCCGTCCGCAAGCATCTGGGAGACCATGTTCCGCTGATGGTGGACGTCAACCAGCAGTGGGACCGCACCACCGCGCTGCGCATGGGGAGCGCAATGGAACAGTACAACCTGCAGTGGCTCGAAGAGCCGCTGGATGCCTATGACGTGATAGGGCACGCGGCTCTCGCGCAACAACTCGTGACGCCGGTCGGGACGGGCGAGATGCTGACCAGCGTGGCCGAGGTCGGTGAGTACATCAAGAACAATGCCATCGACCTGGTGATGCACGATGCGCCGCGCGTTGGCGGCATCACGCCTTTTCTCAAGGCCGCCAACATGGCGGAGGCCAACGGAATGATGATGGCGCCGCACTTCGTCATGGAAATTCACATCCATCTGGCGGCGGCCTATGCGCACGAGACGTGGGTCGAGCATTTCGAATGGCTTGAACCTGTGTTCAACGAGAGGCTGGAAATCCGCGATGGCCTGATGATCGTGCCGCAGCGCCCGGGGCTCGGACTGTCGCTGCATGAACGCAGCAAGGGCTGGCTGGCGGCGCATGCCGTCATCGACAAATAAGTATCGCTTGTAAGGGCCTGCAGCGCCCGCTCCATTCAAACGCAACGCAGCACGGAATTGAACGCGAAGCGTTCCAGGCGGTTGTTCAGAAATATGACTAATGAATAGAAAGACGGAAGCGTCAGCGGTCATGATGCTGCCGCATCAACGAGGAGGCGATATATGAATACGGTGTACTCCGGCGCGATGAGCGCCGAACGAACGCACGTTCGTTATTTCATCCTGGCGCTCTTGTTCCTGATAACGAGCGTCAACTACGCGGACCGGGCAACGCTTTCGATTGCCGGAAGCGCCATGGTGAAGGATCTGAATATCGACGCTTCGCACATGGGCCTGCTGTTTTCGGCCTTCGGCTGGGCATATCTCGCCATGCAGATTCCCGGCGGCTGGCTGCTCGATAAATTCGGCTCGAAGAAGGTTTATGCATGGAGCCTTTTCACCTGGTCGCTGTTCACCTTCCTCCAGGGGTTCGTGACGGTTCTCCCCGCCGCTTACGCTGTGGTCTCGCTATTTGCCTTGCGTTTCCTGCTGGGGTTTTGCGAGGCGCCTTCCTTTCCAGCCAACGGGCGCATCGCCGCCGCCTGGTTCCCGGACAAGGAGCGGGCGACGGCGACCTCATGCTTCAACGCCGGGCAGTATTTTGCCCTGGCGCTCTTCTCGCCGCTGCTGGGATGGGTCACCTTCCGCTGGGGATGGGCGCACGTGTTTACCGTCATGGGCGCGATCGGCTTCGTCCTGACGGCGGTATGGGTCAAGTATGTTCACAACCCCTCCGACCACCCGCAGGTTTCCAGGGCGGAACTCGATTACATCCGGGAAGGCGGCGCGCTGGTGGACATGGACCAGAAGAAAAAGGCCGACTCCGCCTGCGGCCCGAAATGGGACTACGTGAAACAGATGTTGTGCAGCCGGATGCTGCTGGGCGTCTTTTTCGGCCAGTATTTCATCAATACCATCACCTGGTTTTTCCTGACCTGGTTCCCCATCTACCTGGTACAGGAAAAGGGCATGTCGATTCTGAAAGTCGGCTTCGTCGCCTCCGTTCCGGCAATATGCGGGTTCTTCGGCGGAATATTGGGCGGAGTGTTTTCCGACTACCTGCTCAGGTGCGGCAACTCGCTGACTTTTTCGCGCAAGACGCCAATCGTCATCGGCATGCTCCTGGCAACCAGCATCATTCTGTGCAATTACACGGACAGCACCGTCGCCGTCGTCGCGCTGATGGCCCTGGCGTTTTTCGGCAAGGGCTTCGGCGCATTGGGTTGGCCGGTGATTTCCGATACGGCGCCGAAAGAAGTCGCCGGCCTGTGCGGCGGTATTTTTAACGCCTTCGGCAATGTCGCATCCATCGTCACGCCGCTGGTCATCGGCTACCTCGTCAAGGAACTGCACTCGTTCAACGGCGCCTTGATCTTCGTGGGGGCTTCGGCCATTGCTGCCATGCTGTGCTTCCTGCTGGTGGTGGGGGAAATCAAGCGGATGGAGCTGAAAAAGCTGTGACTGGTTGATCCGCTTACCTGCAGGTATAGCTTTCCGCCGCCCTGACGTTGTAGACGGGTTTTGCCGGGTACATGCAGATCGGCAGCGAGATCGGGCCGTTCGAGGCGCTGACATCGATCCGGTTCGGCGCTTTACCGTTCTCGACCCATTCGCGCAGGGCGTTGAACAGTTCGTCGCGGCCCGTGGACGGTTGCGGCCCGCTCGGTGGCTTGCATGTTCCGTTCACCAAGGCCAGGCCATCGCCGCACTGGAGCAGTACGCCCGGCTGATCCAGGACGAGGGAGACAAGGGCACGCTTTCGAAGGAAGCCGTCAGTTATCTGGCAGGGCAGGCCAGCAGGCTGATTTCCGAGCTACAGAAGCTGTAGGGGAGGAAAAGCGACGACAGGCCGGTGCCATTCGATCGCCGGCCGCCGGCAAGCAGTGCTCCATGCCATGAAACATCCCTCCTGACGCGGAGGGATGTCCGTGTCCTGACAGTACGCCATATAAGGTATTTCGAAGAGAATTTCAGGGAATTCCCGATATTTGAGCGTCCGCCGCATCAGTACAGTAAACCGTACTCGCGCCTCGCGGCGAATACCGGTCTGCCGTTCAGTGGGCGGCAGGCGGCGGGAAACGGCGGTTTTCCGCATGCGTCAAGAATAAAAAAACTCGCCGAGCGGGGCCATACAGAAAATGCTTAGAGGATTTTGAGGTTTTTCTTGTGGTGTCATTCAATAAGGGGAGAGTCATGTCGGAAAAATCGAAGGAAGTCGTCAAGCCGGATGTGCAAACGCAGGAAGGCCTGGGTTCGCTGATCACAGAGAAGATATCCCGAAGGAGTTTCGGAAAGATCCTGGGGGCGCAGACGCTGCTGGCTTCAGCAGCGATGGTGGGCTGCGGTGGCGGCGGTGGCGGTGGACACGCCGTCATACCGGGCGGGGGAGGTAGTTCGGGGGGGAGCGACGATCCGGGAGCGAAGGCGCTGACCCGCGCCGAATTCGTGGCGATGGTATCCGACTATTTCGACTGGGCGCACTCTTCTGAATACATCGACCAGTTCAAATCGCTGCAACCGACTTTCGCCGACGTGTCACTCGGCGTGACGCCATATGCCAAACAGATCGAAACTGCGCTGGAAGAGTCGCTGATCGACAACAGCCTGGGATATTTTTATCCCGATAATCCCATCACGCGGGAAGACGCGGCGGATATCTACGCCAAGGCGTTCATGATCGCGTCGGCCTCCAATGCCCTGGCTTCGTTCTCCGATGCCGCCTCGATCAGCGCGGACAGGAAGGACGGCGTTAATGCCATGGTGGCTGCCGGCTTCATGCCCGGCAAGAGCGCCACGCAGTTCGATCCGAAGGGTACGGTGTCGGTGGCCGAGGCGCAGGCGATCCTCGACGACATCACGGCCAAGATGGTCGCGCCGGTACAAGTCATGCCCAAACCGGGATCCACGTCGCCGCGCCGCTACGTGAGCTACACCACGCCGACCGATGGGGCGACGATCTATATCACGGAGAGCTTCGACGGCACCGAGCCCGCCGATCCGAGAACGTCGGCCGGAATGGAATACGACTTTGTCAAAAACGGCACCCGCGCCTATGTCGTGGACGACGGCCGGGCGGGCACGCTCAAGGTTCCAGCGCCGAGAGGAACCATCCGGGTCAGGGCGGTGGCGAAAAAGGATGGCGTTTTCGGCAGCGTGCGCTCGTTCATGTGGTCCCTCAACCGCCCCAACGCGGACGACGAAAGCAAGCAGCCGTTCGAATTCAAGCTGGTGCACGAGGGCACCGCCACGGCGCCGACGGTGTGGAAGATCTACAACATGGCCGAATCGGTGCAGGCCTTCTCTTTCCTCATCCTGGGGAAAACACGCGGCATCATCTTCGACTTCCTGCAGGTCAACTGGCAAAACGGCGACATGAAGCCGGTGGCCGATATGCTGGCCGGGGGAATCCCCTACGACGCGGTTCTGGGACACAACCACGTCGACCACGTCGCCCAGATCGGCAACTTCTCGACCATTGGCAAGGATGGCAAAGGCGGGGTTGGCCAGTGGGGCGGCAGAATCTATGCGACCGGACTCGACAAGGCCCAGTTGATGGCCGTCACCAACAATGCCGGTTACAAGCAGGCGGGCGATGAAGCGGTTGAACTCGAAGACGGCCATGTCTTCGATCTGGGCGGCGGCATCAAGGTCACGGCCTGGCATCAGCCCGGACACGAAGACGGCCTGGTTACTCTGGTGACCAGCAACGGCTGGATCTATGCCACGGATATGTGGGCGTGCAACCGGCCCTACACGGCGGATACGACGGGCTACTCCGGCGTGCGCAGCGATCTCTTCCTGTCCTTCACGCGCCAGCTCCTGGCCAACTACAAGAAGAGCATCACGCACGGGCAGATCCTTGAATGCACCAACGCGCACCAGGAAGCGCCGGTGAAGATGGAGGGCGTGAACAACTTCGTGAAGTGTTTCCAGAAGATGATCGACGACGGCCCGTCCGCCACCGAGGGCTCCATCCGCGGCGGCATCAACCGGATGAGCATGGTCCACAACAGCACCAGCAACGTCAAGGGCATGTGGCGCGACAAGAACTGGATGGCCGTCGAAATAGGCGCCAATCCTTATCCTTCGGAACACAAGGATTTCAGGACGTTTACCGAAACCAATACCCAGACCGGCGTTGTCAGCAACGTCATGACCGCCGTCGGCACTACGTTGTCCTATCCCTGCAACAACACCGTCGACTACAACACCGCAGAGGGCTACAAGAAGTACTCGGTGCTGGCCAACCTGGAGATCGCGGGCGGCACGCTGGTCGGCGTGGATGTCTACTGGAACGAGAAGCAGGCAGCCGGCAGCGTGGATCGCAAGCTTACGAACAAGTTCGATCCCTGGACCTACAACTATACGATCAAGGCGATGGCCGGGGCCGGCAGCCTCACGGTGACGCCGTGGGCGATGTCGAGCAAGTTCAAGTCGATGAAGGTGAACGGGACGGACGTTGCGCAAGGGGCCAGCACCACGGTCTCGGCAGCGGCCGGCAGCAGTTTTACCGTCGTCGTCGTGTCGCCGGACGGCAGCCAGACCAGCACCTATACCTTCACGGTAACTGCCTGACCTGCATGAAACCATAATTTCGCTCTAAATCGCGAGTGACCGTGGTCATCCACGTTTAGAAATGGAATAAACCTCCGTTCGCCGGAGTGTCTTGGCCGCCTGGTTCCTCGTGTCGGAATCGGGCGGGTTTTTTTTGCCATCGGCATTTTTCCGGGCGCTTCACCGTGCAGCGCCGCCATGGCCATAGCGCTCCGTGCGGATCGGCCGATTCGCGCAAGAAAAAACCCGCCTCGCATGCGCTCGGCGGGTTGAAGAGTCGTTCCGCGACCATCGAACTAGTCGCTACTTCGGGTCCAGAGGACCCAACCTAAGAGGGATTTACTGGAATGCATTAACCACTCTGGTAATGGTTGACGACACGCTCCGACGCTTCCTCCATTTCACTGGCACAAATTACTGGAGAAATCTCCCAAGCTGCATCCAGTGAGGCCATTGTGCCATGCCGCTGCAAAAGCAATGAGGAAGTTTGTCACACTTGGGCGCGGATTGTGCCGCGCAGGCAGCGAATCGGCGAATCGTTCCTATTCGACCCGGGGAAGCGCCGGAAAAATGTATTACGCATTTATTCCATTGCCAATGAACCAATATGCATATGCTCATAGGAATTATATTTTCCCATATTTCATAAATATGTGAAAAACCGCACAGACAAAATGGCCTTTATGTCATACAATGACACCTGTTGCCTTTGTATTCTCTTCTCAGGCAACGTTTTACCCTCCCTGACCCATCGCGACGATGGGACTTCCAATCCCGAGCACATATGTGCCCGGGATTTTTTTTCTGCGGCCGGAAACGAAGGCACGGCGTTCCGGGTCAGCGGCCATGCCGAAGGCGTGCGAACGCGCCCACCAGACCTGGTCCGCCCAGCATCAGGGCATGGTTTTCGGGTTCCGGAACCGTGGATTGCTGCGCTGTGGAAACAGCCGGGCCGTTAATGACTTCAGCATCGTTGAAGGTTGGCAGGTTGCCGATCGCGATGCCCGAATCCTGCCGCGAATGGAAGACTATCTCGTCGAGGCCGCTCAAGTTGAATGTCGGCAGCGCCGGGTGGAAGGAAAACAGGTCCGTCGTGCCGCGCGGCGCTCATATTACGCGATCGGCATGACGTTTGTATGTTGCATTTATGTGAATAGCCCAGGGTTCGCGGAGAGATGCGGCGGAAGACGAAATCCGCCGAAGGCGAAGGGCGCCTGGGGGCGGTTTGCCTTCGGCGAGCTGAAGGTCAGGGTTGCGGCGGATTCGCCCCGGAAACGTGCAATGTGTACTTCTTGATCTTGTCGTGCAGCGTCGTTTTGGGAATGCCCAGCGCCTCGGCGCTACGGGAAAGGCTGCCCTGGTGCCGTTGCAGGGTTTCGGCGATCAGGGCGCGTTCATAGGCGTCGACGGCCTCGGGCAGCGAGCGGTGGGGCTCGGCGTTGCCGGCTTGCGCGCCGAAGGGCGGGGTGCCGTGTTCGATGCCCAGGACGTAGCGGTCGGCGGCGTTGCGCAGTTCGCGCACGTTGCCGGGCCAGCGGTAGCCCAGGAGCTGGCGCATGCGCCCCTGGTCGATGGACGGTTCGGGGCGGCCGTGGCGCACGGCGGCTTGCAGCAGAAAATGCCGGAACAGCAGCGGGATGTCTTCGCGGCGCTCGCGCAGCGTCGGCAGGGCGAGGGTGGCGACGCTCAGGCGATAGTAGAGATCGGCGCGGAACAGTCCTTTTTCGACGAGGGTGGGCAGGTCTTCCTTGGTGGCGGCGACGATGCGGCAGTCAACCGGAATCGTGGTGTTGGAACCGAGCCGCTCGAACGTGCGTTCCTGGAGGACCCTCAGCAGCTTGATCTGCAGGGGAATCGGCATGCTTTCGATTTCGTCGAGGAAAAGCGTGCCGCCGCTGGCGTATTCGATCCGGCCGATCCGCCGTTTGCCGGCGCCGGTGTAGGCGCCGGCTTCGTGTCCGAATATTTCGCTTTCGAACAGGGTGTCGGGCAGTCCGCCGCAGTTGATGGCGACGTAATTTCCCTTGTGGCGCGGGCTGGCTTCGTGCAGGCAGCGCGCGACGAGTTCCTTGCCCGTGCCGGTCTCGCCCTGGATCAGCACGTCGGCTGCGCTGCTGGCCAGGTCCATGATGAGTTTGCGCAGATTTGCCATGCTGTCGGTGTGGCCGATCAGCTTGGCCTCGATGTGGCTGTTCTCTTCGAGCTGGCGGCGAAGGTCGCGGACCTCCAGCACCAGGCGCCGTTTTTCCAGCGCGCGGCGGACGATCTCGATGAGCTGTTCGGGCGAAAAGGGCTTCTGGATGAAATCGTAGGCGCCGTCCTTCATGGCCTGCACCGCCGTGGAAACATCGCCGTGGCCGGTGATGAGCACGACGGGGAGCTCGGCGTCGATGGCCGCGGCTTCGCGCTGGAAAGTCATGCCGTCCATGCCGGGAAGCCGGATGTCGCTGACGACGACGCCTGGGAAGTCCCTGGCCAGGCGGCATTTTGCGTCCTCGGCGCTGCCGGCGCTTTCGGTGGCGATGCCTTCGAGCTGCAGGGCCTGTTCACAGCCCAGGCGGACATCAGGGTCGTCTTCGATGATGAGTACTTTGAGGTTCATGCTGTGCCGTTATCGCCGTTTCCAGGAAATTTCTGCTTTTGCTTGCCATGCTGCTTGTTTGTTCCGAATCCCTTTCTTCTCCGAAATGAGCGTTTGCCTCTGGCTATTCGCCATCGTCTTCCTGCGTCACGGGAATCTCCAGAGTGAAGACGGCGCCGCCTTCCGGGTGGTTGGCGCCGGTAAGCGTACCACCGAAATCGTTGACGATTCCCGCCGAAATGGCAAGGCCGAGCCCCAGCCCCAGCCCTTCGGCCTTGGTGGTGAAAAACGGTTCGAAAAGCCGGTCTTGCGCTTCCTGGCTGACGCCGGGGCCATGATCCCGAATGGCCAGGCGGATCATGCCGCCGTGGCGTTCGGCGGCGATTTCGATGGCGGACGCGGGCGTGCCGGCGACGGCATCGATGGCGTTGCCGATGAGGTTGACCATGACCTGTTCCAGCCTGTTGGCATCGCACCAGACGGTGCCGGACATTTCGGGGAAGCGGACCGTCAAGTCGATTTTTGCGTTGCGCAGACGCTGCTCGAGCAGCGCGACGGCGCTGTCGACCACCTGCCGGATGACGACGGGCTGCGCCTTGCCGGTTGATTTGCGGGCAAAGGCCTTGAGCTGTCCAGTGATCTGCCCCATGCGGTCGACCAGTTGGGCGATCCGTTCGAGATTGGCGCGGGCGGTGGTTTCGTCGCCCCGCTCAAGAAAACGCGCGGTGTTGCTCGATAGCGTGCGCAGGGCGGCCAGCGGCTGGTTGAGTTCATGCACGACGCTGGCCGAGAGCTGGCCGATGACGGCCAGCTTGCCGGCCTGAATCAGTTCGTCCTGGGCTTCGCGCAGCGTCCGCTCGGCGCGCGTCCGTTCGGCGACCTCCTCCTGCAGTTTCCGATTGGCGCCGGACAGGTCGCGGGTTCGCTCGTTAACCTTGATCTCGAGTTCGTCGTGCGCTTTCTGCAGGGCCTTGCGCGCGGCCAGCTGATCCTGCAAATGCCGCCGCCGATCGATGAACATGATGACCAGTATACACAGGAGAACCGTCGAGGTGCCGGCCACCGCAGCGCGGATCAGGCTGATGTCGTCGACTTGTTCGAGATTGGAGAGAACGGTCAGGGTCCAGTCGGAGTCGGGCAACTGCTTGGTGTGTACGAGGAACTTCCCGGCGATCGGGTAGACGGAAACGGTCGTGCCATCTCTGCTCTGCGGCGGCAGCAGCACCAGCTTGAGCGATGGATCGCGGCTGGCGACGTCCCGGATGCCGAGGGACTGAAGGGAGCGCCGGTTGTATCGGAGAGACTGGTCGAAGGCTTCGCGCGTTTTTTCGTCAAGCGGGCGCAGGGTGCTGAATTTCCAGGCAGGAACCGAGCTGAGGAAGATGACGCCGTTGCCGTCGGTGACGAAAACCGGCGCTTCGACGGTTGTCCATGATTTTTCGAGCTGTTCGAGGCTGACCTTGACGACGCCGACGCCGATGACATTGCCGCCGGCGACCAGCCCGGACGATAAATAGTAGCCGGGTTCCCCTTTCGTGGTGCCGATGCCGAAAAAATGTCCGCGGCCGCTGGCCATCGCGTCGCGAAAGTAGGGGCGGAAGGAAAGGTCCTCTCCGACGAAGCTGTCGGGGCGGCGCCAGTTGCTCGAGGCGAGCACGCGGCCGTTGCGGTTCATGATGTAGATGACCAGCGCGCCGGCGCGTTCGTTGAGTTCCTCGAGATAACGGTTGACCTTGCCCGTCAGGCGGGCGTCCAGGAGAAGGTCGAGGAAATCGCGTTCGAGCCCGAGCGCGGCCGGAAAATAGGCGTATTTGCTGATTTCGCGCTCGAGGCTGGCCGAATAGAGATCGAGGCGTTGGTGGCCCGAGGCCTTGAGTTCGGCCAACCCCACCTGCTGGCTGGCCCAATGGGTGACATAGGCGATGAGAAAAGCCAACGAGAGGATGCTGACGATGAGGCAGATCAGCCGCAGCGAACGGCTGATTCGCCTGCCCGCTGAAGGAGGAGACTGCATTTCCCCGGCAAGTCCGTCCGAATTCGATGGTTTCACTTGCGCCTCGTTTTATACCGCCGATACCCGTGAAACGAATACGCCGCCGGCATCGCTTTGCCGCCGGCCGTGCCTTGGCGTCGTCGGCCATGGTTCAACATTGTGCGTCATCTGTTTCCGGATAGGCAACGTCATGCCATACGTATTTTCCCGGCGGCAAAAAATCCCCGGCGCGAAAACCGGGGAGATTCCTTTCCGTGTCGCGTTCCTTCGAGCTTCAGGCGGGTGGCGGGTCCAGCGCGGGATCGCCTTCGATCGCGTCGGCCTCCTCCTGTCCCGTCGTTGCGGAAACCAGCTTGGCGATAACGAGGTCGCCGCCGACGTTCAGCGTGGTGCGGCACATATCCAGGAAACGGTCGACCCCGAGGATCAGGCCGATACCCTCGGGCGGCACGCCGACCTGCAGCATCACCACCACGACCAGCGGCAGCGCACCGCCCGGAACACCCGCCGTGCCGACGCTGGCGAGAATGGACATCAGGATGACCAAGACCTGCTGGCCGACTGTCAGGTCGATGCCGAACGCCTGCGCCGTGAACAGCACCGTGACCCCTTCATAGAGCCCCGAGCCGTTCTGGTTGGCCGAGGCGCCTACGGTCAGCACGAAACGCGCGATCTTGCGCGGCAGCTTCAGGACGCGCTCGGCGCAATCGAGCGCCACCGGCAGCGAGGCGTTCGACGAAGCGGTCGAGAAAGCGTATAGATAGACCTCCCGGCACTGTCTGAAAAAGGGGAACGGGTCGGTCTTGGCCACGAACTTGAGGAACAGCGTGTAGACGACGAAGAACTGGAACAGCAGGCCGATGACGACGACAAATGCATAAAAGGCCACGTTGCCGAGGAAACCGGCGCCCATCCTGTAGGCGGTGTTGAAGACGATGCCGAAAATGGCGTATGGCGCGATCTTGATGGCCAGTTCGATGATCTTCATGCTGGCCTGGAAGATGGCTTCCAGAACCTGGCTAATCGGATGGTCCTCGCTCTTGACGACGCGGCTCAACGCCCAGCCGAAGAACAGCGCGAAGACCATCAGCGCCACGATTTCGCCGGAAAAGGCGCGGGCAGCTGAATCGACCGGATTCTGCGGAAGCAGGTCGACGATGTACTGGAACCATGGCTTGGCTTGCGTCGCCGCGACGTTCTTCTGGATGGTCAGCACGCTGGCGTTCTCGGCCAGCGCCGCCCTGTCGAAGGACAGTCCCGCGCCCGGCTTCAGGATGTTGGTGAAGGTGATGGCGACGATGCCGGCTATGGTGCTCAGTATGATGGTAAACATCAAGCAGCGGCCGCCCACCTTGCCGAGCCCCCCGGAACTCCTGCTCAGCTCCATCGTTCCCAGCATCAGGGCGGATAGGATCAGGGGGATGACGGCCATGAAGATCAGCCGCAGGAAAGTTGCGCCGATAAAGGTCAGGACTTCGGTGACCCCCTTCATGAAACCGAAGTCTTTGGTTGGAAGGTAATAGTATCCAATCAGGCCGAAACATACCCCTAGTACAAAACCCAGCAGTAGCTTGTTGTGCTGCTTCATGGTGAACCTCCCCTTTGAGGTGAAATGAAACCGGTTGAAAATGACTTCGCTTGGTTTCTCTTTTTCTGGCCGGCTTTGGAAAATCATGGCGATTCCCGTTTGCCTTCATTCGCGCCGCAGCCACTTGAGCGAGCTGCTACTGCTATTTGCTTAGCACAGGTCGTTCCCGTTTTTGAGATCTATAACGCTATGTTTTACATGTGTTTTTATTTTTCAATTCGGCGAACGTACGGTTATTCGGAAATACGGCGAGGCATCGTTCGGAAAACCGGACGGCGCGGGGCGGCGTGGAAGAGGATTGGTGTATATTCCCGATATGCCCGGCGATGAGGCCAGATGCCTCCTTTTTTCTCCGACGGGCTGCTATCATCATTCTTACGGCATTGTTAACCTGGATGTAGGGCATCTTTGGCAGCAACCATGAACCAATATTCTGACAGCGACCTCCTGCGGCTATATGGCGACAAGATCGATGGAGACCTGCTCAGGTCCGCTTTCAGGATAGTCGATGGGCTCGCCCAGGAACTCGTGGGCGAAGTCATCTTTCCAACCTGCTTTGAAACAGCGTTGCGCCTGCGCAAGGAATTGAAGGATCCGAATCTCTCCATTGCCGGCATTGCCCGCGCCGTCAGCGTTGAGCCGCTGGTGGCCACGCGCTTGACGCGTCTGGCCAGTTCGGCGATGTACGCCATCGATGGCAGGCCGGTTCGCGACCTTGCCTCGGCGATCAACAGGCTCGGCACCAACCTCGTGCGAGCCACCGCTTTGTCGATTACCATGGGGCAGATTCTGCAGGCCAAGGAGATGCTCGCTTTCTCCCTTTTTGCGCGCAAGCTATGGGATCATTCGGTCCGTAGCGCGGCGGCGGCCCGCGTTCTGGCATACACCTACACCCGCATCGACCCGGAAGAGGCTTTTTTGGCCGGGCTCGTCCATGATCTCGGGGCGTTCTACATGCTTTATCGGCTGTCCCAGTATCCCCAACTGTGCGCCAAGCCGGAAGCGGTGACGATCCTCGTTGCGCGCTCGCACGAGAGTATCGGTTCTTCCCTGCTTGCAGCGCTGGGTGTGCCGGAGGAGGTGGTGAGAGCCTCGATGGCTCATGATTGTCCGCGCGAACTGCCCGATGCTCCGCGGACACTGGCCGATGTGGTTCATATCGCCAACATTCTTACCCGCGAGCATTGCGAGTGGCTGGTGCTGGACTTCGATGAACAGGCGGAAACCGTCGATGCCCTGCGCGACAAATATGCCGGGCTCAAGGCCGAAATCGACGTTGCTGCGCAGGAGATGGGCTCGATTTTTGGGTGATTCAATCGGTTAGGATCGAATGAAGGGAAATTCAATGAATCCGGATGTTGACGAGGTTGGTAAAGAATTGAGCCGCGCAGAGGTCGATGCCTTGAAGGGCCCGGCGCTGATCGAGTTCGGGGCTTCCTGGTGCGGCCACTGCAAGGCGGCGGCGCCGCTTGTCGCCGCGGCGCGCACGGAATACCCGGATGTTCGTTTCATCTGGGTCGAAGATGGAAAAGGCAAGCCGCTGGGGCGGTCTTTCGGAGTCAAGCTCTGGCCGACCCTGGTTTTCCTCCGCGACGGACAGGAATGCGAGCGGCTCGTTCGCCCGGAAGAGGTCGACCTGATAGAGCAGGCACTGGCGAAAATCAGCATGGGATAAGATCCGCCAGTGTTCCGAAGGAGCCTTTGCCCCTTTGCCGCTCGTCCGGAGTTTTTCCGAGCATACGTTTCGGCGTGGACCGGCCCTGAGGCCGGTTTTCCATGCGTAATCGGTGCGGGCTTGCTAGAGGATGTTCTGAACGATTCCATAGTCGTAAGATTGTGCGACTATGGCAGACCGCAAACCGTACCCGACCGATGCGAGCGACGAAGAATGGGCCTTTGTCGCGCCTTATCTGATTCTTTTCCCGCTCGACGCGGGCCA
>JAVBSG010000084.1:0-12550 GCA_031547245.1 Propionivibrio sp. | reverse complement strand
ATCGACCTGCTCAAGGCCATGGCCACGGCGCGCCTGGCGGCGCAGTTCGTCGGCCACGAGGCGAACAGCACGGTGCTCAAGGCCGGGCGCTGCGTTGATCTCGTCAAGGAAAAGGCCCTGGGTCAAGACAATAAATAGAGGTAGCGATTCCCGCCTTCTACGAGAAGTTGGGCGAAATCGATTTTTTCTTAGCTTGCTAACTTACGAGGAACTAAAATGAGCAGACAAAATGACATGAAAGCGCGTTATGCGGAACTTAAACTGACGGAAGATCAGATCAGCGAACTCGAAGAGGCGTTTGAGCGCGCCGACAAGGCGCAGCGTGAATTCGAAACCTGGAGCCAGGAAGCGATCGACCGGACGATCCAGTCCGTCGCCCAGATCGTCGCCAACTCCAAGACCTTCCATGAACTGGTCGAACTCGGCATCCAGGAAAGCGCCTTCGGCGACCCGATCAGCCGCGAAGCCAAGCGCTTCAAGATCCGCGGCATCCTGCGCGACTGTCTGCGCGAGAAGTCCGTCGGCATCGTCGAGGAGATTCCCGAGAAAAAGATTGTCAAGTATGCCAAGCCCGTCGGCGTGATCGGCTGCGTCATCCCGGCCACCAATCCCGACCTGACGCCTGCCGGCAACGGTATTTACTCGATCAAGGCGCGTAACGCCATCATCTTCTGCCCGCATCCGCGCACGCTGAAGACCAGCCGCAAGACCATCGAGCTGATGCGCGCGGGCCTGAAGCGCGTCGGCGCGCCGGAGGATCTGGTTCAGATCCTCGGGTACAAGGGCAAGATCAACAAGGGCTTCTCCGAAGCGATGATGACCAAGGTCGACCTGATCATCGCCACCGGCGGCCAGGGCGTCGTGCGCCGCGCCTACATGTCCGGCACGCCGGCCTATGCCGTCGGCGCCGGCAACGCCACCATGATCTGGGACGAAACGGCCAAGCAGGAGCTCAACAAGGCCGCCTTCAACACTATGCGTTCGAAGACCTCCGACTTCGGTTCGGGCTGCTCGGCTGACGGCAACATCGTCATCCACGAAAGCATCTGGGAAGACGCGCTGAAGGAACTCGTCGCGGTCGGCGGCTACATGCTTTCGCCGAGCGAACAGGAAGCCATGCGCAAGGTCATGTGGGACGACGAATGCCACCGCCTGTCCGATACCGTGGCGCTGTCGCCGCAGGACATGACCAAGGTCGCCGGCTTCGAAATTCCGGCCGACCGCAAGTTTCTGATTGCCTCGCATGGCACCGGCATTTTCAACAACACGCTCGAAGGCATCTGGTGCGTCGAGAAACTGACCACCCTGCTGGCCGTCCATAAGTACACGGGCGAGTTCCAGAACGCCATCGACGCCATCATGGCTATCCACCAGGTCGGCGGCATCGGCCACTCGGTCGGCATCTTCTCGTTCGACGAGAGCCATATCCACCGCCTGGCGATGGTTGCCCGCGTCGGACGCATCATGGTGCGCCAGCCGCAATCGAAGGCCAACTCCGGCAGCATGAACAACGGCATGCCGATGACCTCCTCGATCGGCTGCGGCACCTGGGCCGGCAATGCCACCTGCGAGAACATCCACCTGCATCACTACATGAACCTGACGTGGGTGTCCAAGGAGTTCGACAAGCCCGATAGCCCGACGGATGCCGAGCTGTTCGGCGAGTTCTTCGATCCGGAACTGGAAAAGATCCAATACTCGCCGTATTGATCCGGGCTTAGTTCCACAGGCCAGCCACTGGTCCAGAAATGGCCGATGGCCGGCCTGAAGCAAGATAAAGATGTATGGCAGGCAGGGGGAGATATGGTTTTCGACGTCATCAATAAAAACAGTCGTCTAGCTGGATTCCGGAAGACCCCTCGTTTTAAAAAAGATAGTTCTGGCGTCTGATCGCTGCCGGATGCGGCGAAGCGCGATCGCCGAGTTATTGAAGCGATTCGTGGCTCTTTGAACACTCATGGCAGAACATGCCGATTCAAGTCTTTTCGGGAGAAAGCAAGATGATGCAAAAAACGTTCGATATGCTGTTCCATGTGCTCAAGCTGTTCGCAGCTGCGTGCCTGGCGGTGATGATCGTGCTGGTGTTCAGCAACGTCGTTATGAGGTATGCCTTCAACAGCGGCATCACCGTCTCGGAAGAGCTGTCCTCATGGTGTATGACCTGGATGACCTACACCGCGGGCCTCGTCGCTCTGCGCAATCACGGCCACCTGGGGTTCGATGCCCTGTTGAAAGCCTTTCCGTCCGTGGTGCAGCGCTTCATGCTGGCGGTCGCCAATATCCTGATGATCGCGATCATGGGGATGTTTCTGTACGGCAGTTGGCAGCAGACCGTGATCAATTGGGAAAACATGGCCCCGGCCTCGGGTATTTCGACGGGATTGCTTTACGGCATCGGCATCGTTTTCAGCGTCATCGCCATTCTCGTTCTCCTGGGTGATCTCTATAACGTCGTTACCGGCAAGCTCAGCCAGACCACGACTTCCGAAGCACAGGAAGCGCTGGCCGAAGTGGCCGAGCATGGAAGTACCGACGCGGCGCGTAATTGAGATCCTAGGGAGAGAATATCATGACATTATTCGTATTTCTTGGGTCGCTCGTCTTTGGCATGGTCATCGGTATGCCGATTTCGTTTGCCATCCTGCTGGCCGCCGTGGCCCTGATGTTCAAGCTCGACATCGTCGATGCGCAGATCATCGCGCAGAACCTGATCAACGGCACCACGTCCTTCACGCTGATGGCGGTTCCTTTCTTCATCCTGGCCGGTGAGGTCATGAACACCGGCGGCCTGTCCAAACGCATCGTGCGCGTGGCCATGGCGCTGGTCGGCCACATGAAAGGCGGGCTGGGCTACGTGACCATCATCGCCGCCTGCCTGCTGGCTAGCCTGTCCGGTTCGGCGGTCGCCGATGCGGCGGCGCTGTCGACGCTGCTCGTGCCCATGATGATGGCCGCCGGACACAGCCGTGGCCAGTCCTGCGGGTTGGTGGCCGCAGGCGGTATCATCGGTCCGATCATTCCGCCGAGCATTCCGTTCATCCTGTTCGGCATTTCCGGCGGTGTTTCCATTTCCAAGCTGTTTCTCGCGGGTATCGCCCCGGGCCTGCTCATGGGTGCGGCATTGGGGGTTACCTGGTGGCTCTGCTCACGCCGCGACAACATGGTCGTGCAGGAAAGACAAAGCGCGGGCGATGTCGCCAAGGCCCTCAAGGAGGGCGTCTGGGCGCTATTCCTGCCGGCCATCATCATCGTCGGCCTGCGTTTCGGCATCTTCACGCCGACCGAGGCGGCCGTCGTGGCGGCGGTGTATTCGATGTTCGTGGCGATCTTCATTTACAAGGAACTCAAAATCAACCAGATCTTCGAAGTCCTGGTGAATGCCACGCGCAGCACGGGCGTGGTGATGTTCCTCGTGGCTGCGGCGCTGGTGGCCGCCTGGCTGATTACCCTGGCCGACCTGCCGGGCGAAGTGGTCAATCTCCTGGAGCCGCTGATGGGTTCCCAGACGATGCTGCTGTTGGCGATCATGGTCATTCTGATGGCCGTCGGCTGCTTCATGGACCTGACGCCGATCATCCTGATTCTCACGCCGGTGCTGCTGCCGGTGGCGCGGGCGGCGGGGATCAACGAGGTGTATTTCGGCGTGGTCTTCGTCGTCTGCGGTTCGATCGGTCTGATCACGCCGCCGGTGGGTACGGTGCTCAACGTGGTGGCCGGGGCGACGCGAAGTTCCATGACGCAGGTCGTGGTCGGGGTGGCGCCGTTCCTGGCGTCGCACACGATCGTCCTGCTGTTGTTGGTCTTCTTCCCCGGTCTGGTGATCGTTCCAGCCAAGTGGCTTGGGGCTTACTGAGAAGGCCGCGCAAGTAAGAAGCAGAGAAGTAGCAGCGTTCGTCGCTGCCAAGAATCATGGCAACAGGCACGCAACGTGCCGGCAAGTTCCAAGGACTTGCCGGCACAGCGACAACAAGTTTCGTTACAGCCAAGACTAATAATTTATAGGCATGCAATCCAGCCGGCTGGCCCTCATTCGAGCTCACCGGCCAACGGCGGCAAGTTCTTGTTTGGGCTTGCCGATACAGCAGCGGCAATTTCTTAGACCGCCAACAACAAGGGAGACATATCTACCATGACCTTGCTCATTTTCCTCGGGTCGCTCGCCTTCGGCATGCTCATCGGTATGCCGATTTCCTTCGCCATACTACTGGCCGCCGTGGCCCTGATGTTCAAGCTCGACATCGTCGATGCGCAGATCATCGCGCAGAACCTGATCAACGGCACGACGTCGTTTACGCTGATGGCGGTTCCCTTCTTCATCCTGGCCGGCGAGGTCATGAATGTCGGCGGGCTTTCCAAACGCATCGTGCGCGTGGCCATGGCGGTGGTCGGGCACAAGAAAGGCGGGCTGGGCTATGTCACTATCATCGCCTCGTGCCTGCTGGCCAGCCTGTCAGGTTCCGCGGTGGCCGATGCGGCGGCGCTATCGACGCTGCTCGTGCCCATGATGATCGCAGCCGGACACAAGCGCGGCCAGTCCTGCGGGCTGGTGGCCGCCGGCGGTATCATCGGTCCGATCATTCCTCCGAGCATCCCGTTCATTTTGTTCGGTATTTCCGGCGGCGTGTCCATTTCCAAGCTGTTCCTGGCCGGCATTGCGCCCGGCCTGCTTATGGGCATCGGGCTGGCGCTGACCTGGTGGCTCGTTTCCCGTCATGACGAAACGACGGTGCAGGAAAAGCGGAATGCGGGCGACGTAGCAACGGCGCTCAAGGAGGGGGTCTGGGCGCTGTTCCTGCCGGTCATCATCATCGTCGGCCTGCGTTTCGGCATTTTCACGCCGACCGAGGCGGCCGTGGTGGCGGCGGTGTATGCGCTGTTCGTGGCGATCGTCATCTACCGGGAGCTCAAAGTTTCGCAAATTTTCGAAGTGCTGGTCAGCGCCACGCGCAGCACGGGGGTGGTGATGTTCCTCGTGGCCGCGGCGCTGGTGGCCGCCTGGTTGATCACGCTGGCCGACCTGCCGGGCGAAGTGGTCAAGCTCCTGGAGCCGCTGATGGGGTCCAAGACCTTGCTGCTGCTGGCGATTGCGGCGATCATCTTCTCTGTAGGCTGCGTCATGGATCTGACGCCTATCATCCTGATTCTTACGCCGGTGTTGCTGCCTGTGGCAAGGCAAGCGGGGATCAACGATGTTTATTTCGGCGTGATCTTCATCGTCTGCGGCTCGATCGGCCTGATCACGCCGCCGGTGGGCACGGTGCTCAACGTGGTGGCCGGGGCGACGCGCAGTACCATGACGCAGGTGGTGGTCGGGGTGGCGCCGTTCCTGGCGTCGCACAGTGTCATCCTGTTGTTGTTGATAGTTTTCCCGGAACTTGTCCTCACGCCAGCCCGGTGGCTCGGAGTTTTCTGAGAAATCGAAGGAAAGCGCCCGGTGCTGCTCGCTCGCGCTTTTTTAGGAGCGAGCAGGCCGAGGATCTTTGGGATATCTTTTTGGTCGATGTGCGGCCATGTTCAAAACGCCGCCAGCAGTGCGTATTCCGCATCACGCAGTTTCGGCAACGCCCGGTTGACGGCGCTTTCCGACGTTTCGTTGCCCATCGGCAGGCTGACGCTGATGGCGCCGATCACCGTGCCGTCGCGGGTCCGGATGGGGACGGCAATGCCGCGCACGCGCTGCGCCATCTGTTGTTCCAACAGCGCATAACCATTGTGACGGGCGTTGTCGATCATCTGGCGGACGGCCTCTTCGGTGGTCGCCGTGAATGGCGAGTAGGGGATGAATTTCCGGCCGTTCAACCACTTATCGACTTCCTCGACCTCATAGGTCGACAAAATCGCGATGCCGGCCGACGATAGATTTGCCTGAATGCGGCCGCCCAGGACGTAGCCGATGTTCTGTACCGAACTGGAACCGTCGCGCGCAACGAAGACCACGTCGTTTTCGTCCATGACGGCGAAGTAAGTTGCGCCGCCGAGTTCGACGCTGAGCCGCTGCAGATAGGGCTGTACGGCGCGTGGAATTTTCGCGGAATCGAAGTAGGACCAGCCAAGGCGCAGGACGCGTGGCGTCAGCCAGAAAAGATGGCCGTCGCTTTCGACGTAGCCGAGGTGTTCCAGGGTGTGGAGATAACGCCGTGTCGCCGTACGGGTGATTCCCGTCCGGCGGGCCGCCGTGGATGCCGTGAGCCGCGGATGCGTGTCGTTGAATGCTTCGATGATCTGCAATCCCTTTTCCAGACCGGCAATCCAATCCTTTCTGTTGATCGGTGGCTTTTCCTTGGTCATGGGTTCCTCCAATGTATTTTAATGTGCGCGATTATCGCTCGCGCGTGAGCGATTTTCGCGCGGAAGGTTTCATCAGTCAATCGACCTTATCTCGCCTTGTGCCTACCATGAGCGGTGTGTTTTGGCAATTCGCAAATGGCTTGCCTGAAGCAACAGAGGGGAGAGCGGCGCAAAAGGCTTGCCAGCGGCTTAAACACGCGATGTATGACAAGAGGATTATGTGCCGACTGCAAAGAACAGTTGATTCCGAAAATGCAGAAACATATGAAAAATCATTGTTTGTGGCAGCCTTTCAAGTTTGAAAAAATGCGTGCTGGGCTGGCCTGCGGCGTATTTTCGCCCGGGACATTGCGACGGCGGTTGTGCCGGTTTGTACTTTAGCGAGAGTTGTTGGTGACGGATTTGCGTTGAAAGCGCAGTCAGGCGGCGGGATAAAAGCGCTAGGGCCGTTGTAGGTAAAGTGAAGGAGTTTGTCGGTTATAGTGAGTCGCGTCAGCGATCTGTTCGACGGAAATTATAAGTATTGTTAATCCATTGTTTTGTTTCGGTATTTGTTTTTTTATCTATCTGACCAAGGAGAAATGAGGTTATGGCTACACAGTCATCCAAGATTGTCTGGACAAAGATCGATGAGGCGCCGGCGCTGGCAACTTATTCGTTCCTGCCGATCGTTCAGGCCTTCACCAAGGGTACCGGAGTTGAAGTCGAGACGAGCGACATCTCGCTGGCGGGCCGCATCCTCGCCAACTTCCCGGAACGTCTGACCGAAGCGCAGCGGATTGCCGACAACCTGACGAAGCTGGGGGAACTGACGCTGGTGCCCGAAGCGAACATCATCAAGCTGCCGAACATCAGCGCCTCGATCCCGCAATTGAAGGAAGCCATCAAGGAACTGCAGGGCAAGGGCTACAAGGTGCCGGATTATCCGGAAGAAGCCAAGACCGATGAGGAGAAGGACGTCCAGGCGCGCTACTCGAAGGTACTGGGCTCGGCCGTCAACCCTGTGCTGCGCGAAGGCAACTCCGATCGCCGCGCACCGCTCTCCGTCAAGAACTTTGCCCGCAAGAACCCGCACAAGCTGGGCCCCTGGACCAAGGATGCCAAGGCCCACGTGGCGTTCATGGCGGACGGCGATTTCTACGGCAACGAGAAATCCGTTGTCATGGACAAGGCCGATGAGCTGAAGATCGAACTGACGGCTGCCGACGGTTCGGTCAAGGTGTTGAAGGACAAGCTGAAGGTTTCCGCCGGCGAAATCGTCGACGGTACGTTCATGAGCCGCAACGCCTTGCGCAAGTTCTACGCCGAACAGATTGAAAACGCCCGCAAGGAAGGCCTGCTGCTGTCGCTGCACCTGAAGGCGACGATGATGAAGGTTTCCGACCCGGTACTGTTCGGACACGCTGTCGAAGTCTTCTTCGAAGACGTGTTCAAGAAGCACGCCGATACCTTCAAGCAGCTCGGCGTCAATTCCAACCTTGGCCTTGGCGACCTGTACGCCAAGATCAAGACGCTGCCGGAAGCCAAACAGGCCGAAATCGAAGCCGACATCCAGGCCGAGTACGCCAAGCGTCCGGCGCTGGCCATGGTCGATTCCGACAAGGGCATCACCAACCTGCACGTGCCGAGCGACGTCATCGTCGACGCCTCGATGCCGGTCGTCATCCGCGATTCCGGCAAGATGTGGAACAGGGACGGCAAGCTGCAGGAAACGCTGGCCATGGTGCCCGACCGCTGCTACTCGCGCATGTACCAGGCCATGGTCGAGGATTGCCGTAAGAACGGCGCCTACGACGTGACGACGATGGGCACGGTGCCCAACGTTGGCCTGATGGCGCAAAAGGCCGAGGAATACGGTTCACACCCGACCACTTTCGTCATCCCGGCCAACGGCACGGTGCGCGTCGTCGACGCCGCCGGCAAGACGCTGATCGAGCACAAGGTGGAAGCGGGCGATATCTGGCGCATGTCGCGCGTCAAGGACATCCCGATCCAGGACTGGGTCAAGCTGGCTGTCACCCGTTCGCGCCTGACCGGCGCGCCGGCCGTGTTCTGGCTCGACAAGAACCGAGCGCACGACGCCAACGTCATTGCCAAGGTCGAGAAGTACCTGAAGAACCACGACACCGCCGGTCTGGAAATCAAGATCCTGCCGCCGGTCGATGCTTTGCTCTACTCGGTCGAACGCATCCGCCAGGGCAAGGACACCATCTCTGTCACGGGCAACGTTCTGCGCGATTACCTGACCGACCTGTTCCCGATCATCGAGCTGGGCACCAGTGCCAAGATGCTGTCGATCGTACCGCTGCTCGCCGGCGGTGGCCTGTTCGAAACGGGAGCCGGCGGTTCGGCGCCGAAGCACGTGCAGCAGTTCCTCAAGGAAGGCTACCTGCGTTGGGATTCGCTGGGCGAGTTCTCAGCCCTGGGCGCTTCGCTGGAGCATCTGGCCGTCAACTACAAGAACCCCAAAGCGCAGGTGCTGGCCGACGCGCTGGACCAGGCGATCGCCAAGTTCCTCGACAACAACAAGTCGCCGGCGCGCAAGGTTGGCGAGATCGACAACCGCGGCAGCCACTTCTATCTCGCCCTGTACTGGGCCGAGGCGCTGGCGGCGCAGACCAAGGATGCCGAGCTGCAGGCGCGCTTTGCCAAGGTGGCCAAGCAGCTGCAGGAGAACGAAGCGAAGATCAACGCCGAACTGCTGGGAGCGCAGGGCAAGCCGGTGGACATCGGCGGCTATTACTTGCCCGAATTCGACAAGGCGGCCAAGGCGATGCGTCCGAGCGCGACCCTGAACGCCATCATCGATTCGCTCTGATCTTTGCGGTTTTGCATATGTTTTTACGCTTTCTCCGGTGGCACGAAGGCTTCGCGGGCGGTAACCGCGGGGCCCAGTGCGCCGGAGAAGCGCGATTAACGGAGTATGGACTATGAAAATTCTGAAGAAAGGCCAGGCGGGGACGATGCAGTCCAGCGACCTGATGGTCACGGTGGAACCCGCTGACGCGCTGACCGTTGAGATCGAATCGACGGTCAAGAAACAGTTCGAACACCTGATCCGCGCGAGGCTGGAACAGGTTTTGAACAAGCACAGCATTGAGTCCGGCAAGGTCAGCATCGTCGACCGCGGGGCGCTGGACTACGCCATCGAGGCGCGCCTTGAGGCCGCGCTGCAACGGGCAGGAGCGATATGATGGATAAGGGATACTGGTACAAGGAATATACGCAGGGCCGCCGTTTCTTTCTCAAGATTCTGCCGGGGCAGGGGCTCATGGCAAACATCAAGAATCTGGTGACCGAGCAGAAAATCAAGTCGGCGGTCATCCTGTCGGCCATCGGCTCGATCCGCAACGTGCGCGTCAACGGCATCAAGAGCGGTGCCAAGCTGCCGATCACGCCGGCGCGCCTGACGCCGCATACGCTGGAAGGCCCGCTCGAACTGCTCGGCCTGACCGGCAACATCATTCCGGGAACGGATGGGCAGCCGGATTGCCATTTGCATATCATCGCCGGCAAGGCTTCGGGCGATGTGGTCGGCGGCCAGTTGGAAGACGCCGAAGTGTTCGCCACCTGCGAGATCGTGCTGGTCGAGTTGGTCGTCGACGGGATTGAGCGTCACAAGTCCAAGTCCGGCGGGACTTCCACCATCTATTTCTCGGAGAAATAACCATGGCCGATTACAAACTGCGCCGGTCGCTGCTCTATGTGCCGGGCAACATGCCATCGATGTTGCAGAACATTCCCCTTTTCCAGTGCGATGCCGTACAGATCGACCTGGAAGACGCGGTGCCCTGGAGCGAGAAGGATGCCGCGCGCATCCTGGTCCGCCGTTTTCTGGACAACTACAAGAACCGCAACAAGGAAATCCTGATCCGTATCAACGGCCTCGACACGAAGTGGGCGCTCGACGACCTGAAAGCCGTCCTGCCTGCCGTGCCGGACGGCATCCGCCTGCCGAAGGCCGATTCGCCGGAAGTCGTCGAGCATCTCGATACGATCCTGACCGAATATGAAGAAGAACTCGGGCTGGAAGTCGGCCATTTCTGCATCCTGCCGTCGATCGAAACGGCCGAGGGCGTGCTCAACGCGCCGAAGACCGCGCGTGCTTCGAGCCGCCTGATCGGCCTCGCCTTCGGCGCGGAGGACTACACCGCGTCGATGGAAATCAACCGCACCAAGACGGGCGAGGAACTGTTCAACGCGCGCATGACCGTGCTGTGGGGCGCCAAGGCCGCCGGCATCCAGGCGATCGACTCGATCTTCGCCGACGTCAATGACATGGAAGCGCTACGCGCCGAAACCGAACTCGTCAAGAAACTGGGGTTCACCGGCAAGTGTCTGATCAACCCGCGCCAGATCGAAATCATCCACGACGTGTTCGCACCCAAGCAGGAAGAGATCGACTACGCCCTCGAAGTGATCGAGGCCATCAAGCGCGCCCGCGAAATGGGTACCGGCGTCATCTCCCTGAAGGGCAAGATGATCGACCGGCCGATCGTGATCCGCGCGGCGCGCGTTCTTAGTACGGCCCGTGCTCACGGCATGGTCGACGTTGTGATTAGTGAGGAGGATATCAATGGTACGGAATAGTCTGGGCCGGCTGATCCCGGAGACCTTTGCCGGCAAAAAGCTGATTCCCTATAGCGACCCGTGGTCGCTGCAACCCCATGCCGTGCGCTCGACGCGCGCGATCCGGCGCCTGAACCACAACGGCAGCAAGCTGGTCGGCGGCCTGCGCGAGGCCATCATCGCCTCGGGTCTCAAGGATGGCATGACCATCTCGACGCACCACAGCCTGCGCAACGGCGATTACCTGCTCAACGAACTCGTCAAGGAAATCGACGCATTGGGCATCCGCGACATTAAGATCGCCGCAAGCTCCGTGCACATCGTGCATGCCGAACTGGTTCCCTACATCCGCAAGGGCACGATCACCGGCTTCGAGTGTGGCGTCAATGGCCTGATCGCCGAACTGGTGTCCAAGGGCGAACTCGACTGCCCGATCATTGTGCGCTCGCACGGCGGCCGTGCCCGCTCGCTGATTACCGGCGAAGTGGCGGTAGACGTGGCCTTCCTCGCTGCGCCTTACTGCGACGAATACGGCAACTTCAACGGTTTCTATGGACCGTCGGCCTGCGGCAGCCTGGGCTATGCCCTGGTCGACGCACAGCACGCGCACAAGGTCGTGGCTGTCACCGACAACCTGGTGCCGTTCCCCGCCGCGCCGGTCAGCATTCCGCAGTCGGTGGTCGATTTCGTCTGTCAGATGCCGCGCCTCGGCGATCCGAAGAAGATCGTCTCCTCGACGACGCGCATCACCACCGATCCGATCGGTCTGCAGATCGCCAAGTACGCGTCGATGGTCATCGAGGCTTCGGGCTATCTCAAGGACGGCTTCTCCTTCCAGGCAGGCTCGGGCGGCATCTCGCTGGCTGTGTCCGAACTCGTGCGCAACAAGATGCGCAAGAACAAGATCAAGGGCAGCTTCGGCCTCGGCGGCATCACCGGCGACTTCGTCGACATGCTCGAAGAGGGCTTGTTCGAGGCGCTGTTCGACGTGCAGTGTTTCGACTTGAAAGCCGTCCAGTCGATCGGGCGCAACCAGAAGCACGTGGAAATCACCGGCGGTACCTACGCCAACCCGTTCAACTGCGGCGCTATCGTCAATCGCCTCGACTGCGTCATCCTCAGCGCGACCGAAGTCGACGTCAACTTCAACGTCAACGTCAATACCGAGTCGATGGGCTACCTGTTGCACAACACGGGCGGACACTGCGACGCGGCGGCAGGCGCCAAGATCTCGATCATCGTGGCGCCGTCGATCCGCGGGCGTCTGCCGATTTTGCGCGACGAGGTGACGACCATCACCACGCCGGGCGAGACCGTCGGCGTCATCGTCACCGAGCGCGGCATCGCCGTGAACGACAATCTGCCTGACCTCAAGGCTGAGCTGATCAAGCGCGGCGCGCCAGTCAAGGACATCCGCCAGATGCGGGACGAGATCTACGCGGTGACCGGCGTTCCGAGGCCCGTCGAATTCGAGGACAAGGTCGTAGCACTGATCGAGTATCGTGACGGATCCATCATTGACGTCATCCGCCAGGTCAAGCCTTGACTTTTTGGCGGCGCGCGACAGCCGGCAGGAAGCCCTGACCCATGCTTTGGGTCGGGGATATCCGGCCACGCTGTTCGTGTCGCTGAATATTCCAGGCAGGGAAAAAACGCCTCCGGGAGCGGAGGCGTTTTTTCTGTGGGCGTACGA
>JAVBSG010000043.1:0-53417 GCA_031547245.1 Propionivibrio sp. | reverse complement strand
GGTATCCGATAAACCCGTCATGCCGGTCAAGATCGGCAAGATCACGTTGCAGGGCGGCAACGTGCGCTTTTCGGATAATTTCATCAAGCCGAATTACACAGCCAATCTGAAAGAAATCGGCGGCAGCGTCACCAATCTTTCTTCCGATGCAGGCTCCCAAGCCAGCCTTGAACTGCGCGGCAATTACGACAATGTGGCGCCGCTCAACATCGCGGCGAAGATCAACCCGCTGTCGGCCAAGCCTTCTCTCGACCTGCAGGCGGAAATCAAGGGAATCGAACTGACGTCGCTTTCGGCCTATTCCGGGAAATATGCGGGATACGAGATCGACAAGGGCAAGCTTTCGGTTTCGGTCAAGTACAAGATCGAAGACGACCAACTGGAGGCAGAGAACCGGATCTTCCTGGACCAGCTGACTTTCGGCAACGCCGTGGAAAGTCCGGATGCCGTCAAGCTGCCGGTGCGACTGGCGGTTTCGCTGTTGAAGAACAGCCGGGGTGAAATCGATGTCAATCTGCCGATCTCCGGCTCGCTCAACGATCCGCAGTTCAGCGTCGGCGGACTGGTGATGAAAGTGATCATCAATTTGTTGACCAAAGCCATTACATCGCCATTTGCCCTGATCGGATCGATGTTCGGCGGCGGCGAGGAACTTTCCAATGTCGAGTTCGACTACGGCCGCTCCGCCTTGACGCAGGAATCCGTGAAGCGTCTGGAGAGTCTGTCCAAGGCGCTGATAGACAAACCGGACCTCAAAATCGAGATCGAAGGCAAGGTCGATGCCGAGCAGGATCCCGAAGGCCTGAAGCATGCGCGTATCGACCGCAAGGTTCGGGCGCTGAAGCGTGCGGACAGAAATGAGAAAGGCGCCGAAAGCGAAGCAACGGGAAGGGTGGAGGTTACTCCGGAAGAATATCCTGAGCTGCTGGAGCGGGTTTATCGCGAGGAAAAATTTCCGAAACCGCGCAACATGATCGGTATGGTGAAGAGCCTGCCCGTCGAGGAAATGGAGAAACTGATGCTGGCTAATTCGACAGTCGATGACGATGACCTGCGCGACCTGGGCGACCGCCGGGCCAAGGCGGTGCGCGACTGGCTGGTACAGCACGAAGTGCCTGCGGATCGCGTCTTCCTTCTGCCGAGCAAGATCGTAGGCGCTAACGGCAGCAGTTCTGACGGTGAGACGAAGGCAAAAAACAGCCGGGCGGATTTTTCGCTGAAAATGTAGAGCTGGCCGGGGGAGAGCAGCGCACGGATGGAGATGGGCGACTATTTGCAGTACGGGACGGCGGCTGTCGGCATTGTCGTCCTGTGCCTGCTTGTATGGCTGCTATTACGCACCAGGCAGCAGGATGACGCCTCCGACGCGGGATTTCGCTCTCTGGAAAACCGTTTCGAGCGCGGCATCGAACGGGTGGAGCGGGAACTGCGTGAGGAATTGGCGCGAGGCCGCCATGAAGCGGCCACTATCGCGCGCGGGGGCCGGGAAGAGCAATCGCAATCGCTGGATCGCCTGGCAAAAACACTGTCGGGACAAGTGGGGCAGTTGGCGACGCTGCAGGGACAGCAACTGGAAGCCTTCGCGCAGCAACTGGCACGCCTGACGCAGAGCAACGAACAGCGCTTCGAGCAACTGCGCCAGTCGGTCGAAGCCCGGTTGGGCGCTATCCAGAACGACAATGCGGCGCGCCTGGAGGAGATGCGCAAGACGGTTGACGAAAAACTGCATGCGACGCTGGAGCAGCGTCTCGGCGATTCGTTCAAACTGGTCAGCGAACGCCTGGAGCAGGTCCATAAAGGCCTGGGCGAGATGCAGTCGCTGGCGGCCGGGGTCGGCGATCTGAAAAAGGTGCTGACCAACGTCAAGATCCGGGGCTCGTGGGGAGAAGTGCAACTGGAGGCGTTGCTCGATCAGATCCTGACGGCTGAACAGTTTGAAAAGAACGTGGCCACCCGCCCGGGCCGAAGCGAACGGGTCGAATTCGCCATCCGCCTGCCGGGCCAGAGCGATGGCGGGGCTGGGCAACACCCCGTTTGGCTGCCGATAGATGCCAAGTTTCCCATCGAGGATTACCAGCGTTTGGTGGATGCACAGGAACGGGCCGATCCCGTGGCCGTGGAGACAGCCGCCAAGGCTCTCGAAATGCGCGTGCGGGACGAGGCCAGGAAGATCCGCGAAAAATACGTTGAACCGCCGCATACCACGGACTTTGCCATTCTCTACCTGCCGACTGAAGGGCTATACGCCGAAGCGCTGCGCCGCGCCGGGCTGGCGGAATCGCTGCAGCGGGAATCCCGTGTCAGCCTGGCTGGGCCGACGACGCTGGCGGCATTGCTCAACAGCCTGCAGATGGGATTTCGCACGCTGGCCATTGAGAAGCGCTCATCCGAGGTTTGGGCTGTCCTTGGAGCGGTGAAAACCGAATTCGGCAAATTCGGCGAAGCACTCGAATCGACTCAGAAGAAACTGGAGCAGGCTACCAGGAGTATCGAATCCGCGGGAGTGCGAACCCGCCAAATTGCGCGCAGACTTAAAGAGGTAGAAGCCTTGCCGGCCGCCGAGGCCCACGCCAGACTCGGTGATCTGAAAGGAATCGAGACGGCGGATAGCTAAGAAAAACAAGCCGATTCTGTTCAAAATTAGACTTTTGTCATTCGATTTCAGTTCGCACGTGGGTGCCTCTGACGTGCGGAAATCCCCTGCTTTTTTGTCAAGTTCGGACAGAGGGAAAGCCGCTATAATTTCTAAAGATAGATCAAAGCGGATTTGCTGCCATTAAGGTATCGTTCAGGCTGGAGTATCTCGTTATCGCAGCATTGGCCTATTCTTCAGAGCATGGCAACAGGAGTATCGAAGGAAAACGAATGAAGGCAAGAATCAAGCTGAACATCGAAGTCGAGTATGAATTGGATCCCGAAAACTTCCCGGAAGGGATAAATTCACCCGAAAAAATGCTGGAAATGGATCTGGTTGACGTCATCGATGATCCGATTTCATTTGTGGACGCAACGAGTTCAAATTGGACAATTATCGGAGAATTAATTGAAGCCGATGTTCAGGGATTTGCGGCGCCCGCATTGCAGGGATAGCACCGCCACCGATAACAACAACTCCTGACTTGTCTATATGCAAGGAAAAGTGACAAGTGCATCGAGTCCGGGCGGCGAGCCTTCGTGAACCCGATTGCTGAGCGAAATAGTCCCGTTGAGCGTAGTCGCGATCTCTTGGGAGATTGCCAGTCCGAGGCCGCTGCCGGAGGCGGAAAAGCTGCTGGAAAAGGGTTCGAATATTTGACTCATTCGTTCCTCCGGCAGGCCCCCGCCTGTGTCCCAAACCAATAACCTGATAGCGTTTTGCCCGCGGTTGACCCGAATGCCGATCTTTTGCCCCGGCGGTGTGTGGCGTATGGCATTGGTGAGCAGATTGCGTATGAGTTCCCCGACCAGCCAGGCGTCGCCCTGAATTTGGCCATCCTCGGTTTCGATTTCGAAATCCAGGTTCTTTTCGGCAATCAGCGGAGAAAGTTCCAGTGCCGCTTCGCAAGCCAGATTGCCGACATGGCAGCGGTCGTTCATCCCCTGGCTGCGGCGCTGTTCTATCTTGGCCAGTAGGAGCATCTGGTTGGCCAGGGCGATGGTGCGTTCGACCGTGCCGGAAATCTCTTTCAGCACGACATCGCTGGGGGCGTCGCCGTGAAGTCCGGATTGCAGTTGCGTCTTGAGCACGGCGAGCGGCGTTCTGAGCTGATGCGATGCATTGGCGATGAAACGCTTCTGGTGGTTGATCAGCAGGGCTAGCCGCTCCATCAATTTGTTCAGCGCCTGAGTGACCGTGCCCAGTTCCAGGAGATTCGTGCGCAGGGTCAGCGCCGACAGATCGTCGGCAGAACGCTGGTCGAGCTCGTCGCGCAGTTGGTTCAGGGGTTTCAGTGCCCGCGTAACGGAAATGTATACCGCCAGGCAGACGACGAGGATGAGAAGACCCTGCCGGACCAGGGTATTGCTCAGGATGTCCCGCGCAGTTTCCTGGCGGATTTGCATGGGCTCAGCGACCTGGATGATCACGGTTCCCGATTCGTCGTTGGAAAAAACGGGCTGAAGCAGCACGGCGACACGGATGGCCTGGCCGCGGAACGAATCCTCATAAAAGTGGACGACCGCAGGATAGGAGGCGTTTTTCGGCAAATCGCCGCGAAAAGGCGGCAAGTCGTCGTCTCCAGAAATGAGTTTGCCATGGGCCGTGCTGACCCGGTAAAAATACCTTCCCGACTGCTCGGTTTCGTAAATCTCGAAAAGCGCCAGCGGCAGCGACAAACGGTATTCGCTGTGCTCGTAACGCACCGAATCGCCGACGGCGTGCGTGGTTGCCAGCAAGGTCCGGTCGTAGGCGATGTTGACCGAATGCAGGGCGCTCTGATACAGAAAGTAGGTATCGATGATCAAAATGGTGCACAGCGGCAGGGTAATCCAGACCAGCACGTAGCTGCGCACCGAGAATTTTCTTGCGCCTATCCGCATGTCTCTATGCGCCTTTGGAGGAATCGGCGGCCGTGTCTTCGCGCAATAGATAGCCCAGCCCCCGCAGCGTCATCAGAGCGGCTTTCGTGCCTGCCAGTTTTTTCCTCAAGCGGTGTGCAACGACTTCGATGGCTTCGAATTGCACCTGTTCCTCATCCGCAAATACGGTACGGAACAGGCGTTCCTTACTGACGGCGTGTCCCGGTCGGGCGATCAGCGCCTGCAGCATGGCTTGTTCGCGCGGCGTCAGTTCAAGCGGCGTTTCTTCGTTGTAGAACGCCCCGGACTCCCTATCGAAGCGCAAGTTGCCGCACTTGACGGTTTTTTCCTCGTGCCCGCGAAAACGGCGCAGCAGCGCCTTGATGCGCGCTTCCAATTCGTCGAGATCGAAGGGCTTGGATAAATAGTCGTCGCCGCCGGCATTAAGCCCCGCGATCCGATCGCCGACCGAGGAACGCGCCGTCAGAATCAGCACCGGCGTGTCGACGCTTGCATTGCGCATGCGCTGCAACAGGTGCAGGCCATCCTCGCCCGGAATATTCAGATCGAGAATAATGATGTCATATGCACTGTTCCGGACGGCCTGGAATGCTTTCAAACCATCAAAACAGGGAGTTACCGAGAATCCCCGTTTTTCCAGCGCGCGCACCAGTGCGCGCGACAAATCCGGATCATCCTCCACGACCAGAATTTTCATCAGCTGACCACATAATTCAATTGAACCCGGCCAGCTTATAGCACTCGCTATAGGATGAAAAGGAGGGGCAGTGAGGGAGACTGCGGTTTTCTGCCGGTTTTTGAAAGCTCTTTGAAAGCCAAGAGAAAGGCAATCGCAAGTCTCGATGGGATTATGCGGCCGCGAAAATTTTCGGGCGACTACAATCACCCACGGATCAATCGTCATGCATTTGCCACGTACTTGCACTCCATGCGATTGAAACGAATTTCACGATTAACGATAAAACGAGGTCAGACATGCAGGTTCAACTCTATGAAGCGAAAATCCGCGTAAAACACGTGCTGGGCTGCCTGGGTATTGCCGCGGCGGCAATGAGCGGTGCCGTTTGGGCCGACGACGCCTGCCCCAATCGCGGGGAACTGGATGTGGCGTATTGCGACGCCAACAAGGATTTGGTGGCTGACGCGCCGACCGATCCGAAAAAATTCCGCAACCCCGGCACCTTGGTCTTTTCCTTCACGCCGCTGGAAGATCCGTCGGTTTACGAAAAGGTTTTTGACCCGTTCATCAAATACCTCTCGCAGTGCTCGGGCAAGAAAACCGTCTTTTTCTCGGTGCAGTCGAACTCGGCACAGATCGAGGCCATGCGCTCTGGCCGCCTGCATCTTGCCTTTTTCTCGACGGGAACGACCAATTTCGCCGTCAACGTTGCCGGAGCCGTTCCCTTTGCGATCCGCGCCGACGAAAGCGGGCCGCACGGCTTCAACCTGATCCTGATCGTGCGCAAGGACAGCGCAATTCAGAATGTTGCCGATCTGAAAGGCAAGAAAGTGGCGCATACCTCGCCGTCATCGACGTCCGGCAACGCCGCGCCGCGCTCGCTGTTCCCCGCCTTGGGGGCAACGCCGGAGAAGGATTACCAAGTCTTGTATTCCGGAAAACACGACCAATCGATCATGGGCGTTCTGTCTGGAGACTATGATGCCGCTCCCGTGGCTTCCGACATTTTCCACCAGATGGCCAAGCGTGGCGTAATCAAGGAAAGCGATTTCCGCATCGTCTATACCAGCGAAAAGTTTCCCGTCAATTCGATTGCCTATGCGCACGACCTGGAACCCAACCTGCGGGACAAGGTCGTCAAATGCGTTTATGACTACAAATTCGACAGCGAGTTGACGAAAGGAATGGAGGGTGCGACGCATTTCGCGCCGATAACTTATTTGAAGGATTGGGCTATCGTTCGAAAAGTGGGCGAAACGGCCGGCGAGAGCTACGGCAAGGCCGGTTTTGAAAAGGAACGCGCCAAGGAAGAAGCGGCGCGCGCCAAAAAGCCGTGATCGCTAAGAGCATGGTCGATTTCCATGCTGATTGACGTAATGTAGGAGGATCCGAAATGAATTTTTGCAAACTATTGCCGCGCTGCCTGCTAGGGGTGTTCCTGGGGGTTCTGGCCGGAGCATCCGTGCATGCCCAGGATAACTGCCCGAACCGTGGCGACCTGGACGCCATGTATTGCGATGCCGACCACGATCTGGTCGCCGATCCGCCAACCGACCCGAAGAAATTCCGCGATCCGAATACGCTGGTGTTTGCGTTCACGCCGGTGGAAGATCCTTCGGTCTATGAGAAGCTCTTCCAGCCTTTCATGGGGCATCTCTCGCAATGTGTCGGCAAGAAGACGGTTTTCTTCGCCGTGCAGTCCAACTCAGCGGAAATCGAGGCAATGCGCTCGGGGCGCTTGCATCTGGCGGCTTTCTCGACCGGCCCGACCAACTTCGCAGTGAATATCGCCGGCGCCGTGCCGTTCGCCATCCGTGGTACCGGCGATAAGCCGGAAGGCGTTTCGATCCAATTGATCGTGCGCAAGGACAGCCCGTACAAGCAGATCACCGACCTGAAAGGCAAGAAGGTGGCGCATACCTCGCCGTCCTCCAACTCGGGCAACCTGGCGCCGCGCGCGTTGTTCCCGGCGCTTGGCCTGACGCCGGAAAAGGACTACCAGGTGGTCTTCTCGGGCAAGCACGATCAGTCGATTCTTGGCGTCAAATCCGGCGACTACGATGCGGCACCGGTGGCCAGCGATGTGTTGCAGCACATGATCGAACGCGGTGTCGTCGGTGCCGACGACTTCAACATTCTCTATACCAGCGAGCAGTTCCCGACCGATTCCTATGCCTATGCGCATGATCTGGATCCGAAGCTGGTGGAGAAGATCAAGCAATGTTTCTTCGACTACCGGATTCCTCCCGAGATGGCTAAAGGCCTGGGAGGAGACCGTTTCCTGCCGGCCAGCTACAAGAAAGACTGGGAGGTCGTCCGCAGGGTTTCCCTGTCTGCCGGTCAGAATCTGGGACGCACGGGATACGAGGCGGAGCAGAACAAAGGGAAGAAGTAGTCACAAGGTCGATGCCGTCTTGAACTGCCGCACAGGCTGTGTTGCGGCAGTTCGGTGACGGCTGCGTTCAAGTTCAGGAGAGGTGGGCAGCATGGCGGTGGTGTTAAGCATCAAGGGACTGACCAAGGCATACAAGCCTGGGGTGCCGGTTCTGAAGGGGATCGATCTTGATTTCGAAGAGCAGGGAATGACGGCGATCATTGGATCGTCCGGTACCGGCAAATCGACGCTGATCCGTATCATCAACCGGCTCGTCAATCCCAGCGAGGGCTCGATTTCGTTCAAAGGCGAGGAGCTGTCGCGCCTGGAAGGACGCCGGCTACGCGAAGCCCGGCGGCGTATCGGCATGGTTTTCCAGGAATACAACCTGGTCGAGCGGCTGTCCGTCATGGAAAACCTGCTGACCGGGCGGTTGGGCTATATCGGCCCCTGGGATGCCTGGCTGCGCAAGTTCCCTGAAGAAGACATCGTGCATGCCTTCGAACTGCTCAAGGTGATCGGCCTGTCGGAATTCGCCAATCAGCGAGCCGACAGCCTCTCCGGCGGGCAACGCCAGCGCGTTGGCATTGCGCGGGCGCTTATGCAGCGGCCGGAAATCCTGCTGGCCGACGAACCGACCTCGTCGCTCGACCCGAAAACCTCGGTCGAGATCATGGAACTGCTCAAATCGCAGGGCATCAACAACCGGATTCCGGTGGTCGTGAACATCCACGATGTCGAACTGGCCAAGCGCTTTGCCGACCGGGTCGTCGGCATGACCGGCGGCCGCGTGGTTTTCGACGGCCCGCCGCAACAACTGAGCGATGATCATCTGAAAGTGATCTACGGCGGCGCAGGGTGGCTGCAATGATGCAGGCGGCAACTTCCTCCGCTCTTCCATCCGGCGCGGTACGGCCGTTTCACTCATCCTGGCAGGCCAAGCTGCTGGCCTTCCTGGTTTTCGCCTACGCACTTTATGCCTTGGGGCAACTGGATTTTTCTTCCGAACGCTTCATCCGGGGCCTGGATAACGGCGCGCGTTTCCTTGCACGCATGTTTCCTCCAAGCTACAAGAACTGGGACCAACTGGTGACGGGATTCGTCGAAAGCATGCAGATCGCCGTCCTGGCCACCTTCTTCGGCGTGCTGCTTTCCCTGCCGATCGCCATCCTCGGCGCGCGCAACCTCATGCCGGCCTGGGCCACCTGGCCGGCCCGCCTGATCGTGACGCTTTGCCGGGCATTCAACCCGGTCATCGTGGCCATCATCTTCATCAAGGCGGTCGGGTTCGGCGCCCTGGCTGGGGTTCTGGCGCTGATCGTCGCCTCGATCGGCTTTGTCGGTAAGCTGTTCATGGAAGCCATCGAGGAAATCTCCATGAAGCAGATCGAAGCCGTGCGCGCCACGGGTGCGCCGTTCATCAGCGTGGTGACCTACGGCGTGCTGCCGCAAGTCATGGCGCGGCTGGTCGGCTTCTGCACCTACCAGCTCGATGCCAATCTGCGCAATTCGACGATGGTCGGCATCGTCGGCGCCGGCGGCATCGGCGCTGCATTGTTCGCCGCCTTCCAGCGCTTCGAGTACGACTTCGTACTGGCCATCCTGATCACCATCATTGCCGTCGTTCTCCTCGGCGAGTTCGCCTCCAACTATGTCAAACGTATCTTCCATGTCTGAAACCGCTGCCATGACCATCGATTCCAGGGTCTGGCAGCGCCATACCCTGAGCCAGAAACTGGCGCGCACGGCGCTGTGGCTGGTGATTGCCGTCGCCGTTCTGCTTTCCCTGCGCAGCATCAACGTCATCTGGGAATTCCTGTGGGATGCGCCGGAACAGATGCTGGACATGGGGCGGCGCATGTGGCCGCCGGATCTGGCGTATTACCCCGAGACGGTGCACGCGGCCCTGATGGAAACCTTCCATATCGCCACGCTGGGAACGATCTTTTCCATGGTCTTCGCGCTGCCGTTGTCGATTCTGGCCGCGCACAACATCACCCCGCACAAGGGCTTGAACCTGTTCGCCAAGACCATGCTGGTATCGAGCCGATCGGTCAACTCCCTGGTCTGGGCCTTGCTGTTCGTCGCCGTTTTTGGTCCCGGCCCGCTGGCGGGCACTGTGGCGATCGCCTTCCGTTCGGTCGGCTTTGTCGGCAAGCTGCTGGGCGAGGCGCTGGAGGAAGTGCACTTTGGCGCCATCGAGGCGCTGAAGGCGGCTGGGGCCAGCCAGACCAGCCAGATTCTGTACGGCTATTGGCCAGCCGTAAAACCGGCTTTCTGGTCGATCATGCTGCTGCGCTGGGACATCAACATCCGCGAGTCTTCGGTGCTGGGACTGGTCGGCGCCGGCGGCCTGGGCATGGCCATGAACTCGGCCATCGACATGTTCCAGTGGGAGCGCGTAGCCGTCATCCTGTTGACGATTTTTGCCGTGGTGGTCATCGGCGAAGTTGTGGTGACGTATTTCAGGAGGAAGTTGATCTAAGCATTCTCATGCCTGATCACATACCGTCAGAGAGTCCACATCCTGGAAAGCCAAAGTTGCCGTAACCAAGGCCAGTTCGGCATTACCTCCCGATAGAGGTAGTTTGCTGAGTTTGATTCAGGTAGTATATGACCGTGGCTTGGTCCTGCACATCCAGGGTGAGTTCTGGAAATCCACGATAGGCGCCAGGCGCCTTCCGGGTATAAGAGATTCTGCCGGTCGCACATATTTAGCAGTGAATCCCGAGGTTTTCGTGGTGTCTCACCGTTGCCCAACCGGTTAATGCATCCGGTTTTCAGTGTGCCCGTGGGCGCCAAATTTTGGGAGATATTTCGTATGTTTCAGCGTTTTATTTGGCGGACTTTATTTGTTCTGTCGTTGTCTGCGCCGGTCATGGCTCAGGATTCGCCGAATATTCCTCTTGACCCGGATTCATTGAGAACGATCCTGGGGTCTGACAACAGCCAGTGTCCGGGCTGCGGCATCGTGACCGACGTCCGTCAATTGCAGGCCGACACGGCGGGGAATCCCGCTGCCGAAATCGATGTGCCGTTTGCGAACAACTCCGGGCCGGGAGATAGTGTTCTGACGTCCCCGATTTTGTCGACCGACAAAAAACTGACGGGTACCGCGAGCAGCCGAAGCAGAGCGGGGGAGGGAAACTGGCGGGTAACCATACGCTATGACGACGGTTCCTATGCCTCCTTCGACCAGACAGGGAGGCCGGCGGTCAGTAAAGGCGATCGCGCCAGGGTGGTTTCGGGCCGCGTGGAGCCTATGTAGTAAAGGAAAAAAGCGGCTCCCGACAAGAGAGCCGCTTCCTGCTTTTTCTGAAGGCTGCCGGAGCGTTACAGCACAGCGGCGATGGCTTCGGCGACGTAATCGATATTCTTGTTATTCAGCGCGGCAACGCAGATGCGGCCGGAACTGACGGCATAGACGCCGAATTCGTTTTGCAGCCGGGCGACCTGTTCCGCCGAAAGCCCCGTGTAGGAGAACATCCCGCGCTGCTTGATGACGAACGAGAAGTCCTGGGCGACGCCTTTCGCCTTGAGCTTGTCGACAAGACCGGTGCGCATCGTTTTGATGCGGTCGCGCATGCCGGCGAGTTCAGCTTCCCAAATCTCGCGCAGTTCCGTGCTGGCCAGCACCGCGGCGACGATGGCGCCGCCGTGGGTCGGCGGGTTCGAATAGTTAGAGCGAATCAAGCGCTTGATTTGCGATTGGACGCGTGCCGTTTCGTCCTTCGAGGCTGTGACGACGGAGAGGGCGCCGACGCGCTCGCCGTACAGGGAAAACGATTTGGAATAGGACGTGGAAATCAGGAACTGCACGCCCGAGGCTGCAAACAGGTTGAGCGCCGTCGCGTCTTCCTTGATGCCGTCGGCAAAGCCTTGGTAGGCCATGTCGATGAACGGCACCAGGCCACGCGTCTGGATGACGTCGATGATCTCGCGCCATTGCGCTTCGTTCAGATCCGCGCCGGTCGGATTGTGGCAGCAGGCATGCAGAACGATGATCGAGCCGGCGGCCAGGGCGTTGAGACAGGATTTCATGGCGGGGAAGTTCACGCCGCGCGTCGTTGCCTCGTAATAGGGATAGCTTTCGACGGAAAAACCGGCGTTCTCGAAAATGCTGCGGTGGTTTTCCCAGCTCGGATCGCTGATGTAGACCTTGGCGGCCGGCAGCAGGCGCTTGAGGAAATCCGCGCCGACCTTGAGCGCCCCGGTGCCGCCCAGTGCCTGGGCCGTCGCCACGCGGCCGGCTTCAAGGAGCGGCGATCCCTTGCCGAACAGCATTCCCTGAACCGCCTGGTTGTAAGCGGCAATGCCGTCGATCGGCTGGTATCCCCGGCTGGGCATGCTTTCCAGACGGGCCTTCTCGGCTGCCTTGACGGCATTCAGCAGCGGAATTTTGCCATTATCGTCAAAATACACGCCGACGCCGAGGTTGACCTTGGTCGTCCGCGAATCGGCATTGAAAGCTTCATTCAGACCCAGAATCGGGTCGCGGGGCGCCATTTCCACGGCGGAAAATAGTGAGGTGGTCATAGGTGTTTACTCAGGTTATGTCGAAGGGAAATTGGAAAAGACGCAAAGTCGGGAATAAAGTTTCTTGCAGATGGTCTTAATGGGAAATCAACGTAAAATTCTAGCATGACAAAAAAAGCAGATCGTTCCAATTCTTCCCAAAGTCATTTGGAAAATGAAAGATTCCAGATCTTTGAGGGTAGCCCCTTTCGCCTTTATCATCCTTTCGAGCCTGCCGGCGATCAGCCGGAAGCCATCGCCAGGCTGATCGAGGGACTGGATGACGGACTGTCGTTCCAAACGCTGCTCGGTGTTACCGGTTCGGGCAAGACCTTCACCATGGCCAACGTCATTGCCCGGACCGGTCGGCCGGCGCTGGTACTGGCGCCAAACAAGACGCTGGCTGCGCAGCTGTATGCCGAGTTCCGCGAGTTCCTGCCGGACAACGCCGTCGAGTATTTCGTGTCGTATTACGATTACTATCAGCCCGAAGCTTATGTACCGGCGCGCGATCTGTTCATCGAGAAGGATTCGGCGATCAACGAACATATCGAGCAGATGCGGCTTTCCGCGACGAAAAGCCTGCTGGAGCGCCGCGATTGCGTGATCGTCGCCACCGTGTCCTGCATTTACGGCATCGGCGACCGCGACGAGTACCACAACATGATTCTGACGATGCGCGTCGGCGACCGCATGGGACAGCGCGACATCATCAAACGCCTGGCCGAAATGCAGTACGAGCGCAACGACCTCGACTTTCATCGTGGAACCTTCCGCGTGCGTGGCGACGTCATCGACGTCTTTCCGGCGGAGCACGCCGAGAACGCCATCCGCATTTCCTTGTTCGACGATGAGATCGACGGCCTGCAGCTTTTCGATCCACTGACTGGCCATCTCCAGTCGAAACTGGCGCGTTTCACCGTTTTCCCCTCGTCACACTATGTGACGCCGCGCGCCACCGTCCTGCGCGCCATCGAGGCGATCAAGGCGGAACTGCAGCAGCGCAGCGAATTCTTCCACCGCGAAGGGCGGCTGGTGGAAGCGCAGCGGATCGAACAGCGCACGCGTTTCGATCTCGAAATGCTCGACCAGCTTGGCTTCTGCAAGGGCATCGAGAACTATTCGCGTCACCTTTCCGGACGCAAGGCCGGGGAGCCGCCGCCGACGCTGCTTGATTACCTGCCGTCCGATGCGCTCATGTTCATCGACGAATCTCACGTGGCGATTTCCCAGGTTGGCTCAATGTACAAGGGCGACCGCTCGCGCAAGGAGAATCTCGTCAACTACGGTTTTCGCCTGCCTTCGGCGCTCGACAACCGGCCGCTGAAATTCGAGGAATACGAGGCATTCGCGCGGCAGACCATTTTTGTTTCGGCCACGCCGGCGGAATACGAGCGTGTCCATCAGGGGCAGGTCGTCGAGCAGGTCGTGCGCCCGACCGGCCTCGTCGACCCCGAGATCATCGTGCGCCCAGCCATGACGCAGGTGGACGATCTGCTCTCGGAAATCAACCGGCGGGTGGCGCTCAACGAGCGGGTGCTGGTCACCACGCTGACCAAGCGCATGTCGGAGGAATTGACGGATTATCTGGGCGAAAACGGTATCCGCGTGCGCTACCTGCATTCTGACATCGACACGGTGGAGCGTGTCGAGATCATTCGCGATCTTCGTCTCGGCGAGTTCGACGTTCTGGTCGGGATCAATCTGCTGCGGGAAGGCTTGGACATCCCGGAAGTCTCGCTGGTGGCCATTCTCGATGCCGACAAGGAGGGTTTTTTGCGCTCGGAGCGTTCGTTGATCCAGACAATAGGCCGCGCTGCGCGCCATCTCAACGGCACGGCCATTCTCTATGGCGACCGTGTGACCGATTCGATGCAGCGTGCCATCCAGGAAACGGAACGGCGCCGCACCAAGCAGACGCAATACAACGAAACGCATGGCATCACGCCAAAAGGCGTGTCCAAACGCATCAAGGACATTATCGACGGCGTCTACGATTCGGAAAACGCACAGAAGGAACTCAAGGCCGCGCAACAACAGGCCAGCTATTCGGTGATGAACGAGAAGCAGTTGACGCGCGAGGTTAAGCGGCTTGAGAAGGAGATGACAGAATACGCCAGAAATCTCGAATTCGAAAAAGCAGCAACGGCGCGCGACGAGTTGTTCCGGCTCAAGGAACAGCTGTTTGGGGCTGCCAAACACGACGGACAGACATAGCCTTTCGGTTGTATGGCTACCGTCTAGCTCTCATGAGGTTTGCGTTCTGATCGGTGACAAGAAAACGGGGCGCCGAAGCGCCCCGCATTGGATCCCTGTCTGAATAATTACGGTTGCCGGGTTTCGATCATGACCATCGGTTCGCTGGAAGCGGCAACAGGCGCCGGCCGTCTGCGGCGGGGGCGCACGGCCTGCTCTTCCTCTGCCTCGGGTTGCCATACCTGGATCTTGTCGCTACGCGTCTCGATCATCGTCAAGCCAGATGTTTCCAGTGCCTTGCCGATATCCTCGGCCTTTTGTTCGCTGGCAAGCGGCGGCGGCAATTCAATGACGGCGGGCGCGGGCGGAGCTACCGATTCCTCGAAAACCGGCACGATTTCCACCGTTGTTTCCGCATCGGCCGGTGAGTCTACCTGTACGGCCTGCGGGGTTTCAGCCGATGCTTTCTTTTCCTGCTCCGGATCGACGTTGCCCGACATCCCTTCCATGGCAGCGGCGATAGTGCCCAACTGCGCCAATGTTGCCTCCGAGACTCGCGGAATTGCTGGAGCGGGAGCAACAGTCGGCTCCGTTTCGATTACAGGCTGGGCTGCAGCTGCAGTGGCAGTGTCAACTACCGGTTCAATTTCCTGTTGAACTGCGGGTGTATCGGCAACGGGTTGAACCGGCGTTTCTTCAACGGAGATCGCTGGAGAAACCGTTTCCACGGTCAAGGCTTCCACAACACGGCTTTCCTCCACCGTCGCTGCGGGCGGCATGTTTTCATCACTTGCTAGCGCTACGACAGCGGTGGCGGCAACCGCTTCGCCCGCTACACCTTCAGCAGGCCTTTCCACGCGTTCTCCGCGGTCGCGGCGGCCGTTGCGGCGGCCGCGGCGGCGAGAGTTCCCATTGGCGCCATCTTCCGTCGGCTTTCCAGCGCCTTCGGGAAGCGACGCGTTCATGGTTTCTACAGGAGCGACCAGAACCTGCTGCTCCTTGTCCTTGCGCTCCCGATCCTGGCGGGGCTCGCGGGGTTCTCCACGCTCACCGCGCTCACCACGTTGACGGCGTTGCTCGCGGGGCTTCTGCGCTTGCTCCTCGCGTGCAGGCGACTGCAATTTTGGCTCTTTCTGCTCGCGGTTATCCTTGCCTGCATCCTTCGTATTGCGCGACTCCCGATTTTCGCGGTCCTCGCTACGGCGGTTGTATTTGCTGCCGCCGCCGCGCCGGTTATCACGATCGCGTTGATTGTTGTTTCTGGAGCGCCGCTCGGGCCGGGCTTCCGGAGCCGGTTCCGGAGTTCCGCGGAACCAGGAGATGATGCGGGAGAGAAATCCAGTAGCTTTTTTCTCGGTTTCCTCCCGGCTTTTTTCGGCAACAACCGGGGCAGGCTGTTCGGGCATGATTCCCTTGATGGCCGCTTCCTGGCGCGTAGCCTTGGGTTCATTTCCGGCGGCAGCCTGTTTTTCCTCTTCGGCAGGGATTTCCGCCATTTTATAAGAAGGCTGCAGCATCCCATCCTGGTTCATTTCGTCGTGGCGCAGACGGAGAATCTCGTGTTGCGGCGTTTCCAGATGGATGTTGGGGATGACAAGGATACTGACTTTATGCCGCAATTCGACGGCCTGAATGTCGTGCCGTTTTTCGTTCAGCAGGAAGGTGGCGACATCGACCGGCACCTGTACGCGAACCGCCGCCGTGTTTTCCTTCATGGCCTTTTCTTCAAGGATGCGCAGGATATGCAGGGCGGCCGATTCGGCGCTGCGGATGTGTCCCGTGCCCGAGCAGCGTGGGCAGGGAATATAGCTGGTTTCCGCCAGAGCAGGGCGCAAGCGCTGCCGTGAGAGCTCCATCAGGCCGAAACGGCTGATTTTGCCCATCTGCACGCGTGCGCGGTCAAGGCGAAGGCCATCGCGCAGGCGGTTTTCCACTTCGCGCTGGTTGCGCTGATTCTCCATGTCGATGAAATCGATGATGATCAGCCCGCCCAGGTCGCGCAGGCGCAGCTGGCGGGTGATTTCATCGGCGGCTTCCAGATTGGTCTTGTAAGCCGTTTCTTCAATATCCGAACCGCGGGTGGCACGCCCCGAGTTGACGTCGACCGAAACCAGCGCTTCGGTGTGGTCGATGACGATCGCTCCCCCCGACGGGAGAGTGACCTGACGGGAGTAGGCAGACTCGATCTGGTGTTCTATCTGGAAGCGCGAGAACAGGGGAACGTCGTCGCGGTAGCGTTTGATGCGGTTGGCGTAATTCGGCATCACGTAGCTGATGAACTGCGATGCCTGCTCATGCTTTTCATCGGTGTCGATGAGAATTTCGCCGATATCCGGCTGGAAGTAGTCGCGGATGGCGCGGATTACCAGGCTGGATTCTTCGAAAATCAGGAAGGGGGCCGGATTGTGGTAGGGGAGCTTTTGTCCGTTGGCCCCGGTCGGAGTATCGACTAGCTGGATTTTTTTCTTCCCGGGCCGCTCGGGATCGTTCACTTCCAACTGATACATAGGCCTATCAGCGTCGACGATGGCTTCCCACAGCTTGAGCAGGTAATTGAGGTCCCACTGCAGCTCCTCGGCGGAACGTCCGATGGCCGCCGTGCGGGCGATCAGGCTCATGCCCTGGGGAACCTCCAGATTATCCATGACGTCGCGCAGTTCGGCGCGCTCATCGCCCTCGACGCGGCGTGAAACACCACCGCCGCGCGGGTTGTTGGGCATCAACACCAGATAACGGCCGGCCAGACTGATGAATGTGGTCAGCGCCGCCCCTTTGTTGCCGCGCTCGTCCTTATCAACCTGAACAATGAGTTCCTGGCCTTCGTGCAGCGCCTCCTTGATGGTGGCACGGCTGGCCTCGACGCCCGGCTCAAAATAGGAACGGGAAATTTCCTTGAACGGCAAAAAACCATGCCGCTCGGAACCGTAGTCTACAAAAGCCGCCTCCAGGCTGGGCTCAATACGCGTAATGACAGCCTTGTAGATGTTGCTCTTTTTCTGCTCTTTGGCGGCCGATTCAATGTCGAGATCAATCAGTTTCTGACCATCGACAATGGCGACACGGAGTTCTTCGGCCTGTGTCGCATTGAAAAGCATTCGCTTCATAGTGGGCTCCCGCGTGCAAGTACGTAGGGAGCGCCTTATGCAGGCAGCGAGGGATTGATTAGTTGTTTTGACAAATCATGTATTTTTCCCGTTAAGGCAACTAATGAGTGCTTTCGCTGAGTTTATTCTTTTTCAGGTCCTAAAAAACCAGGAGACGAAAATCTGCTTGGGGCGATCCGAACGTGCTTGGCGTGCGTAAATCAAGTAGTATCGCTACTTTTGGTGAGCGTACTTAACCAGGTGATCTGCGTGGATCGACCCTGCACAGGTTGGTGCAGGAGAAGAGCTGATGCCTGCCGGAAAGTGCGTCGCAATATAAGGAATGGCGCCGCTTGCTTGATGGTCTTACGGGTCAGCGCCTCTTTCGATCCAAGGCGCAAATCGCATCCAGTATATTCAAAATGGCCGAAGTAAGCAAAGGCAATGTCACCCAATCCGTGATTTCCGAAGAAGATGAGGGGCAGCGGCTCGATAATTACCTGTTGCGGATCTGCAAAGGCGTGCCTAAAAGCCACATCTACCGGATTATCCGCGGCGGTGAAGTCCGCCTGAATGGGAAGCGCGTTGCCGTTTCCGATCGCATCCAGGCGGGAGACACGCTACGCATCCCGCCGATCCGGATTGCCCGCCGGCAGGAGGACATCGTCGCCGGGGCCGAGATCAAAGCCGAGCTGCCCATTATTTACGAGGACGACGCCATGCTCGTTGTCGACAAGCCGGCGGGAATCGCCGTGCACGGCGGCAGCGGCGTCAGCTTCGGCGTTATCGAGGCGTTGCGCCGGCAGCGGCCGCAGGCACGCTTTCTGGAGCTGGCGCATCGGCTGGATCGGGAGACGTCGGGGATTTTGCTGATTGGCAAGAAACGATCGGCGTTGACGGCGCTGCACAATATGTTCAGGGAAGGCGGGATTGGCGGCGCCGGCCGCGGCAGCGACAAACGCTACCTGCTGCTGGTCAAGGGGCGCTGGATGGATCCAGTGCGCCACGTCAAGCTGCCTTTGTTCAAGTATTTGCTCGATTCGGGTGAACGCCGTGTCCGGGTTGCCCCCGACGGCAAACCGTCACATACGGTATTTCGCCTGCAAGCGCGTTGGGAAAATTTAAGTTTGCTCGAGGCCGAACTCAGAACCGGCCGGACGCATCAAATCCGCGTGCATTGCGCACATCTGGGCTTTCCGATTGCTGGAGACGAGAAATATGGAGATTTTTCCTGCAATCGCGAACTGGCGCGGGACGGTTTGAAACGCATGTTCCTGCACGCCTGGAAGATGAGTTTTCCGCACCCGTCGAGCGGCGAGCAAATGCAGCTGGAGTCGCCTCTGCCGGATGCGTTGGCCGGGTATCTGCAAAAACTTTCAAGTAAAGAGAAACAGGATTATGGGAAAGAAATTTGATTTACTGGTGTTCGACTGGGACGGTACGCTATCCGATTCAACTGCCGTCATCGTGCAATCGTTGCAAACCTCTTGCCGGGAATTGGGGCTGCCCGAGCCTTCCGACGAAGAGGCCAACCATGTGATTGGACTGGAACTGTCGAAAGCGTTGAAGCACATGCTGCCCGATTTTCCCGAGGAACGTCTCCCCACACTGATTGAACGATACCGTTACAATTATCTCACCCACGATAGTGATATACGACTTTTCAATGGGATAGAGGATTTGCTTAATAATTTACATGAAAATGGATTTCACTTGGCGGTTGCTACCGGGAAGAACCGGCGTGGATTGAACCGTGCATTCTCCAATCTGAACATGAAGCGTTTTTTCACGGCGTCGCGGTGCGGCGACGAGTGTTTTTCGAAACCTCATCCGCAAATGCTTGAGGAATTGATGGACGAATTCGACGTGCCCAGAGAAAGAGCACTGATGGTCGGCGATACCTCGCACGATATGCAGATGGCGGTCAATGCCGGCACTGCCGGCCTGGCAGTCAGCTACGGCGCGCACCCTGCCGATGAACTGCATCGCCTGAACCCGCTGGCCTGCTTGTCCAGCGTCGAAGAACTCAGCCAATGGCTGCTCCGGAACGCATAATGCAACAATATGGTGAAGACGGGCGCCTCGAGTGATCGACAATAATGTACTGGCCAAAGGCAAGCGGTTATACTTGTAAAGTAGAGTATTTGTGAAGAATCAATGTCATATCTCAAGGACTGAGCGCCTCTGTGGAAAATTTTGAAAATACCCCAAAAGCAACCGAAAATGCCGACAATGGCCCGCGCTGGGAAAGGCAGATGCTTGAAAAGATCGCCCTGGCGTCGCTGAAGGAACTCAAGGCGAAGCGTCGTTGGGGGATTTTTTTCAAGCTCGCTGGTCTGGCTTATCTCATTGCCGTCCTGGTTCTCGTCGTCGACTGGGGCGGAGCGGATAAACTGGCGGACAGCAAGCATACGGCGCTGATCAACGTTCGGGGAACGATCGAGGCCGCCGGCGAGGCCAGTGCGGATAAAATCAATGGTGCCCTGCAGTCGGCGTTCGAGGACAAGGGGACGGTCGGCATCATCGTGCGCATCAACAGTCCGGGCGGCAGCCCTGTGCAGGCAGGCATCGTCTATGACGAAATCCGGCGCCTGCGCGCCAAGTATCCGAATATTGCGCTGTATGCCGTGGTGGAGGATGTTTGTGCTTCCGGCGGTTACTACATCGCCTCGGCGGCAGACAAGATTTATGTCGACAAGGCCAGCATCGTCGGTTCTATTGGTGTGTTGATGGATGGTTTTGGTTTTACCGGTGTGATGGAAAAGCTGGGTGTCGAACGCCGCCTTCTGACTTCCGGTGAGAACAAGGGCTTTCTCGATCCGTTCTCTCCAGAAGACATGAAACAGAAGGAGCACGCGCAGAGTCTTCTCGGGGAGATCCATCGGCAATTCATTGACGTTGTGCGCAAAGGGCGGGGCGATCGCCTCAAGGAAACTCCGGAAACGTTCTCGGGCCTGATGTGGACGGGTTCCCAGAGCATCACGCTGGGCCTAGCCGACGAATACGGCACGGTGGACTCGGTCGCCAGGGATGTCATCAAGGCCGAGAACATCCTTGACTACTCGGTGAAGGAAAACATAGCCGAACGCTTTGCCAAACGCCTGGGAGCCGGCGTAAGTGAAAAGCTGATGCTCAGATTGTTCGAGGATAGGGCGGTGCTTCGCTGAATGCCGGAGAATGGCCGCCTGCCAGTGAATACAGGCAAGAGGCGCATACGATCCAAAGGCCCGGTTTTCCTATGATGACCGACGAATTCTACATGCGCGAGGCGCTCTCCATGGCGCACGCAGCGGAGTGCCTGGGCGAGGTCCCGGTCGGCGCCGTCGTGGTCAGGGAAGGGCAGATCATCGGGCGCGGTTTCAATTCGCCGATCGGCGAATCGGATCCGACGGCACACGCCGAAATCGCAGCCTTGCGTGACGCGGCTCGGCATCTCGATAATTATCGTCTTCCCGGCTGTGAACTCTTCGTCACGCTGGAGCCCTGCGTCATGTGTGCCGGGGCGATCATCCATTCGCGGATTGCGCGGGTGGTATATGGCGCGCGCGATCTGAAAACCGGGGCGCATGGCAGCGTTATCGATCTCTTTGCCGAGCAACGGCTGAATCATCATACTGATGTGGTGGGAGGCGTGCTGGCTGAAGAATGCGGACAGCTCCTGTCCGACTTTTTTGCGGCAAGGCGCGCCCGGAAGGAAGCTTGAGATGCGCATCCGGATTTCCATCGCGCGCCAGCGACTAGATCTGCTGGACGATGCCGGGCAAGCGTTGCGTTCCTACCAGGTTTCGACGGCGTTATACGGCGTGGGGGAACAACGGGGGAGTAATTGCACGCCGCGCGGAAAGCATGTGATCCGCGCTAAGGTAGGCGGCATTTGTCCGGAGAATACGGTTTTCATCGCACGCCGCCCGACTGGCGAAATCTATTCCGCCGAACTGGCCGTGCGTTATCCGCAGCGCGACTGGATTTTGACGCGCATTCTCTGGCTGTCGGGCTGCGAACCGGGCTTCAACCGACTTGGCGACGTCGACAGCATGCGGCGCTATATCTACATACACGGCTGTCCGGACAGCGAACCTATGGGTGTGCCGAAATCGCACGGCTGTGTCCGGATGCGCAATGCCGACATCCTCGAGCTGTTCGACCTCGTGCCTGTCTATACGCAGGTCGACATCGCCGAAGCTTGATTCCGACCTCTATTGGGTCGCGTTGCCGGCTTCGCTTTGAGGCGGGCCGACGGCAACGATATCCGTCAACTCGCCAGTCCCCACTCGGAGCGCCGCACCTGCGGCCGTTTCTTCCAGGATCACGGCCAGCCCGTCGTAGCCACCGCCGGGAGCCGGCGCCGCATTGGCCACCACGCCGCAGGGCTGTTCCGGGTTTTCCCGGGTGTGGATCGGCATGCCGGCCGCCGCCGGTTCGCTGGAATGAAAGCGATAAAGATGCCGCTTGACCTTGCCCAAGTATTGCGTGCGCGCCACGATCTCCTGGCCGGGGTAGCAGCCCTTGTGGAAACTGACGCCGCCGATTTTGTCGATGTTGGCCATCTGCGGCACGAAAGCTTCCTTCGTTGCCTCGGCGATCCGCGGAATTCCTTCCCGAATGTCCAGCCAGAGCCAGGCGGGCGTTCCGGCCGGCAGTGCTTTGAGGGAGAGGTTTTTCCAAACGGATGCTGCCATCTCGCGAACGACTATAGCAATGTAACGCAAAGCGTCCAGGCGAATTACCGTGCCGTGGGCGAAACCCTCGGTTTGCATGGGGGCGCTCGGAACCGGCAGGCCGGCGTGCTGCAAGGCCGCTTCCGCCTGCGCTCCCGAAAGGCCGATGAGTTCGCAGTCTTCCGTGCGATTGGTAATTTCCACTTTGGAGCGCAATACATACATCTGCAATCGTTTTTGGACGAATTCCTGCAAATCGGCAGAAAGCAGTGCAAGGTAGCCCAGATTGCCGCGGCAGAGGACAAAACTGGCCAGCATCCGCCCCTTGGGCGAGCACCAGGCTGAATACTGCGCGGCGTGGGCGGCAAGGTGATTGACGTCGCTGGTCAGCTGATTCTGAAGAAAGGTTCTGGCGTCGTCGCCGGAGCACTCAATCAGGCCAAGATGCGTGAGCGGGGCAATGACCGTGCCGTCGCGCGCCGCGGCGAGTTCGGCCTGTGCATCGCCAAAATCGGAAATCGTGCAGCCGTCAATGCGGGCGCCGTTCGCGCCCAAGAATTCTTGCCAGTCGGAGTTCATGTTTTATTGTCCTAAGGTTTGTAGTATTCCGTCGCAACCATGCAAATAGCCGCTTGCAGCTTCGCGTCAAAAAACGACACGGTTCTTATAGCGGATGGCATCGATAATTTCATCTTCCGAGTCGTTTATTTTTCCTGTCCAGACGGTTTCCTTGTGGTTCAGAAACACCCAGGTATATTCACTAATGGTATTGTCCTTCAGCATGGTTTCTCTCTGCAGCACGCCGATCCTGAATTCCGTGATGCCGTTGCTGACATCGAATGTCGTTGAAGTGTTGGGCGCTGCGTGGAAGTAAGACTTGATTGCGTAGTCAAGGTTCTTGCCGATCAAATCTTCGATCTCTTCGATGTCGCCATGAAGCGGATCGAAGTACCATAAAGGGATGGCGGCGATTCCAATAACCACCACAGCTAATGCGTAGTTAAGTGCCTTGCTCGGTGCCATGCGTTAGAGCGGACAATTGGACAGATTGCGGGGCCTGCTGCAAATGTCTTCAAAAATATCAGTTTCCCGGCAATTATAGTCGAGAGGACTCAAGGCGGGAAAAGCCTTTGTTCCGGTTTTGCAGCAAGTTTTTCGATGCCGCTCTTTGTCGGCTATCATACGACTCCCTGGGTTCATGTTAATTCCATCAACAGCGCCATGTTCCGATTCCTGGTAAAGATTTTGATCATTGTTTTCCTGCTCGCGATCGGGATAAGCGGCGGATTCTACTGGTATGTATCAGAACCGCTGGCAATCAATGCTGATCGGGTTGAGTTCCATATTGCGCCAGGGAGCGGCATGCGGACGGCAGCTCGCGAAATCGTTGCCTCGGGCATAAACATGAATCCCTGGGCGCTTATCGCTCTTGCCCGTTTGCAGCGCGTGGAATCCTCGATCAAGGCGGGAAGCTACGAAATCGCCCGCGGGGCTACGATGCTGGAGTTGCTGCGCAAGCTGACGCGCGGAGATGTCACCCAGGCTGAAATCGCTTTCATCGAGGGCTGGACTTTTCGCCAGATGCGCGAGAAATTGAATTCCCATCCGGATGTTCGGCATGACAGCCAAAAACTGTCCGATGCGGAGATCATGCAGAAAATCGGTTCCGACACCGCTTCGTCCGAGGGGTTTTTTTTCCCGGACACCTATCTTTTCCCGAAAAGGGATAGCGATATCAACATCCTGGCTCGCGCGCATCGGGCGATGCAACGCCATCTGGCGCGCGAATGGGAGGGCAGGGATACTCAACTGCCGCTGGCAACGCCATACCAGGCGCTGATTCTGGCATCGATCATCGAAAAGGAAACCGGGCAGGAACAGGACCGAGCCACGGTCGCCTCCGTGTTCGTTAACCGGCTACGGCGAGGCATGCTACTGCAGACCGACCCGACGGTCATCTATGGCCTGGGCGAACGTTTCGACGGCAATCTGCGCAAACGCGATCTTCTCGCCGACACGCCTTACAATACTTACACGCGCGCCGGGCTGCCGCCAACGCCTATTGCCATGCCGGGTCTCGCATCGTTGCAGGCGGCATTGCATCCGGCTCCCGGGCAGATGCTGTACTTCGTGTCGCGCGGAGACGGCAGCAGCCATTTCTCGGGAACGCTGGAAGAGCATAATCGGGCAGTCAACCGGTATCAGCGCGGTAATCGATAAGGAGAACAGATTGACGGAAGACAAAACCGGCCGGCGGGGAAAATTCATTACCTTCGAAGGGATCGATGGCGCCGGCAAAAGCACGCACATCGCCTCCGTGGTCGATTTGCTGCGTGTCCGCGGCTTGAACGTGATTTCCACTCGCGAACCCGGCGGTACGGCGCTCGGCGAAAAATTGCGCGAATTGCTCCTGCATGAGCCTATGCACCTGGAAACTGAGGCGCTGCTGATGTTTGCAGCGCGCCGCGAACACGTGGCGCAGGTCATCGATCCGGCACTGGCGCGCGGCGACTGGGTCGTTTGCGACCGTTTCAGTGACGCGACCTACGCTTACCAAGGCGGGGGGCGCGGCCTGGACAAAGCCAAGTTCCTGGACCTCGAACGCTGGGTACTTGGCCATCTGCAACCTGACCTGACCTTTCTCTTCGATCTGGCCCCGGACGTTGCCTGCGAGCGGATTGCCCGCCAGGGGAGAGAACTGGATAAATTCGAGCAGGAGCGGGCGGATTTTCATTGGCGTGTGAGGCAAGCATACCTGGAACGGGCGAGGAGCGCTCCTCACAGAATTTGCGTCATCAATGCCAACAATACCCAGGAAGAAGTTAATAAACAGATTGAAGAAGTTATTTTATCACGCTGTTTATGAATATATTAAATCTTCACGACAAGATGTGGAAGCAGTTGGGGGCTCGGCGTTCCCAACTACCTCATGCTCTGCTGATGACAGGACAGCGCGGCGTCGGCAAGCGGGATCTGGCACTCGCTTTTGCCTATTCGCTCCTCTGCGAAAATCCTCTGCCGTCGCAAGAGGCATGCGGTGCCTGTCTTTCCTGCGGCTGGCTTGCACAGGGCAATCATCCGGATTTCCGGCTGATCCAGCCGGAGGCCATGGCGGACGGGGAAGAGGAAGCGGAGAGTTCCAGCAAGAAAAAACCGAGCCAGCAGATCACCATCGACCAGATCCGCGCGCTCGACGATTTTCTGCACGTGGGAACCCACCGCCAAGGCCTGCGCATCGTATTGATTCATCCCGCCGAAGCGATGAATCGCGCGACGGCCAACTCTCTTCTTAAATCACTGGAAGAACCATCCGCAAGTACTTTATTTATATTGGTATCTAACGAACACGACCGCCTACTTCCTACCATCCGCAGCCGCTGCCAGCAGCTCCCAGTTCCCATGCCGGATCGCGGTTTATCGGAAGCCTGGATAAAGCAGGCCGGCATCAAGGATGCTGCATACTGGCTGGCGCTGGCTGGCGGTTCGCCCCTGCTGGCGGTCGAATTGGCGTCCGGCGGCGAGCAGCAGATTCTGGAGATACTGCTTGGCGAACTGATCAAGGGGCGCGGGCTGGACCCGTTGGCCGCCGCCGCCGCGCTGGATCGGACTGTCAAAGCCGGAAAACCGCCTGTGCCGCTGAAGCGCGTTGTCGAGTGGGCGCAGAAGTGGCTGGCCGATCTGATACGGGCTGGCGCGGATCAGGCGCCTCGCTATTTCTTGTCATATGGCGCCAAGATTCAAGGATTGGCAAAAACGTCCAGTCAAGCGCAGTTGTTGGCATTTAGCCGGAAAGCGCTACAATATCGGCGGCAATCCGAGCAACCCCTGAACACACGATTGTTTTTTGAGGATTTTTTCCTGGAATACATGACATTGTTCCAACCCTCCCGAGAAGGCAATGGCTGAAGCTGCTGCAAACAGACCTACGACACCGCGCCCCAGCGTTTTGTCGCTGAATATCAATTCAAAATCTGCGCTCTATGCAGCCTACATGCCATTCCTGCGCCACGGCGGAATTTTCATTCCGACAACGCGCGCTTACAACGTCGGCGACGAAGTTTTCATGCTTCTTTCCCTGATGGAAGATCCTGCCAAGCTGCCCATTGCCGGGACTGTCGTCTGGATCACGCCGCATGGCGCCCAGAACAGCAAGGCGCAGGGGATTGGCGTGCATTTCAAGAACGACGAAAGCGGCTCGGAAGCCCGGCGCAAGATCGAAGCCCTGTTGGGCGGCGTCATGCAGTCTACGCGTCCCACGCATACCATGTAATCCATCTTCTGGAAAACAATCCGTAAAGTAATTGATGCTCATCGATTCGCATTGCCACCTTGATTTTCAAGGCTTAGCCTCCGATTTCCCGCAGATTCTCGAAACAATGCAGCGCAACGGCGTAGGTTACGCGGTCTGCATCGGCGTCACGCTGGAAGACTTTCCGCGTATTCTGGCGTTGGTTGAAGGGCATCCGAACCTCTTCGCGACAGTCGGCGTCCACCCTGAAAATACCGGTGGAGAAGAACCGACGGCCGACAGACTGGCCGAACTTGCCGCACATCCGAAGGTGATCGGCATCGGCGAGACCGGGCTGGATTACTACTGGCACAAGGATGCACCGGAGTGGCAGCGGGAGCGCTTTCGCACCCACCTGCGCGCCGCGCGTGCCATCGGCAGGCCGGTGGTCGTCCATAATCGCGAGGCGTCCGCGGACACCCTGCGCATACTTGCCGAGGAAAATGCCGGCGAAACGGGCGGTGTTCTGCACTGCTTCACGGAGACCTGGGAGATCGCCCAAAAGGCGCTGGATCTCGGGTTTTACATATCGCTCTCGGGGATCGTGACTTTCAAAAACGCCAGGATCGTCCATGACGTGGCCCGCCGCGTGCCGCTTGACCGCCTGCTGGTCGAAACCGACGCGCCTTATCTCGCGCCGGTGCCGTTCCGGGGAAAAATCAACCAGCCAGCCTATGTCAGATATGTGGCGGAAGAAATCGCCAGGCTGCGTGGCATTTCCTATGAAGAAGTGGCGGCAGCGACAACCGGCAACTTTTTTCGACTGTTTCCCAGTGCTCAAACAGGTGTACTGCCATGACCCGTAAATTCCTTTCGTTCCTTCTTGCTTTGCTGTTTCCCCTGCTGGCTGTAGCGGGCGCCTACGAGGATCTCGAGGAGGCGCTCATCCGTGGCGACTCCGATGCGGCGATCGCGCTCGTCAAGCGGGGCATAGATGTCAATTCCGTGGATCGGCAACAAGGCAATACCTTGCTGATCCAAGCCGTCCAGCGCGATCTTCTGCCGTTTTTCGATTTTCTGCTGAAGCAGCGGGCCCGGTTCAATACGCGCAACAAGAACGGCGAATCCGCCCTCAGCCTCGCGGCGTACCAGGGCAAGGATACCTACGTAAAGCGCCTGGTCGAGGCGGGGGCCGAGATCAACTTCTACGGCTGGGCGCCGCTGGCCTACGCTGCCTATAACGGCCATACAGCCATTGCCGAATACCTGCTCAAACACGGCGCCGAAGTGGATGGCGTGACGGAAAACGGCTCGACAGCCTTGTTCGTCGCCGCACGTTTTGGCCATATCGACACGGTCAAAATGCTCCTCAAATACGGAGCCGAGCCTAACATCGAGAATGAGAACGACGAAACCGCCGTGGATTGGGCTGTGAAGGGGAAAAATACGGATATCGAAGATATTTTGCGCCGTGCAGGTGGCCGATCGGGGAAATCCGTGACGATCGACGTGTCAAAGTAAAAGCCCGAGCAGTGCCGAATAAAGCGGAGGAGTCGTTTTGTCGATCAATGATGAAAATGCAGGTCGGACTAACGAAGCCGAAGACCAGCTTTATTTCTGTGCCGGAATCTGCCGCGAAAATCCGGAAACTGGGCGCTGTATCGGTTGTGGACGCCCTTGGGGAAATTCCGAAGCGGTTTCGGGGAAGCCTGCAGTAGAAAACACCGACACTAAGCTTCCATGACGGCGGATCAGGAATTGCGCCGCATACAAGGCGCTCTGAACCTTGCAAGCATGCTTTTGCTCGCCGCCGTACTGGCGCAACTGCCGCTTGTCGTTGTCATGGTGGTCCGGTTTTTTGTCTTCAGTTGGACACCACCCATCAAGGTTTACTGGTTCTTCAATGCAGTGAGCTCTTTATTCGCGATTGTCGGATTCATCATGGTCTGCCGCCAACTGAACTTGTGCGAGGAGGCCGTGGAAAACTCGTTTTTCCCTGGCGTAATGCGGCCGCGAACCCTTAGAGGCATGGAACTGGCCGGCGGTGTTCAACTGCTGTTCTATGGAATGTTTCTGGTTCCCTTGCTGAACTTACCGGCAATTCTCTGGGGCAGGGCCAGGGCAAAAGCGGCGGTTCGTGACATCGACGCGATGTTGGAAGACATGCGCCGCAAGCAGAAAATGCCCGTTCGAAAACTGTAGGACTGATACAGACAACAACGGCTATCGGATGGCGATGGAATGGTTCATCGCTTTTTTCCTCAAGTCTCTTCGATGACGACCACGCACTGCCCGGCACGCACAGGCGAACCGGGCTGTGCGCGCACTTCGCAAACGATGCCGTCGCAGGGTGAATCCAGGGCGATTTCCATCTTCATCGACTCCAGGATCACCAGCGATTCGCCTGCCGCCACGCGCTGGCCCACCTCCACCTGAACTTGCCACAGACTGCCGGCGATATGGCTTTCAACAGCATGCTTGCCGGAACCCAGGGGTACGTCTTCACCGATGTCGGGAGCGACTTCCTCGCTCTCGAAATGCGCCTGGCCGGTGGCAATCCAGCGCTGCCTTTCAGCGTCGAACGCGGCCCTTTGACGTGTACGGAAAGCGTCGATACCACCCGTTTCGCGAACTAGAAAAGCTCGGTATTCGGCCAGATTCAGCGTGCTTTCCTCGATACGCAGCGGGTAGCGGTTTAGCGGAAAATCACGCCGGATTTGCTGCAATTCGGCGGCGGAAACCAGATAGAAGCGGATCTGGTCGAAAAAGCGCAATAGCCAGGGCTTGCCTTCGAAGGCATCGACGTTTCGATAGCGGTTCCACATCTGGAGCGTGCGGCCGACGAACTGATAGCCGCCCGGTCCTTCCATGCCATAGACGCACAGATAGGCGCCGCCGATGCCGACCGAGTTTTCCGCGGTCCAGGTGCGGGCCGGGTTGTACTTGGTCGTGACGAGGCGATGGCGTGGGTCCAGCGGCGTGGCCACCGGCGCGCCGAGGTAGACGTCCCCCAGCCCCATCACCAGGTAGCTGGCCTCGAACACGGTGCGCCGTACGGCGTCCAGGTCGGGCAGATCGTTGATGCGGCGGATGAACTCCAGGTTGCTCGGACACCAGGGAGCGTCCTTGCGCACCGTGGTCATGTATTTCCGGATGGCGAGTTGGCAGGCCGGATCGTCCCAGGACAAGGGCAGATGCACTATGCGCGAGGGGACGGTCAGGTCGGCGGCAGCGCAGACGCCGTTCCATAGATCGGAGACAACTGCCAGCAGCGTGTCCAACGGCAGGATCTGCGGCCGGTAGTGGACTTGCAACGAACGGACGCCCGGCGTCAGGTCGACAATGCCGTCCAGCGCACGGGCTTCCAGCGACTGCATCAGTGCATGGGCGCGGAAGCGCAGCACCAGATCCAGTTCCGGCGCGCCGATTTCCAACAGCAGGTGGGTATCGCCGGAAAGCCGCGCTACCAGACGTTTGTCGTTCGCGCCGAGATCGAGGACGACGGGCGATGCCGGCGGGGAGGGCTGCCAGGCCACTGGGGCCGGAGCCAGCGCCTGCACTTCCTGCGCATAGGCCAGCGCCAGCCGGCGGGCGGTGGGGATATCCACCGGCACGAAGCGTACTTTGTCTCCCGCTTTGAGCTGGCCAAGTTGCCACAGATCGGCTTCGATGACGGTCACAGGACAGACGAATCCTCCCAGACTAGGGCCGTCGGGACCAAGGATGACCGGCATGTCGCCGGTGAAGTCCACCGCGCCCACGGCATAAGGGTTGTCGTGGATGTTGGACGGGTGCAGGCCGGCTTCACCGCCGCTGTTCCGCGCCCATTCTGGTTTCGGCCCGAGCAGGCGCACGCCGGTGCGGCTGGAATTGAAATGCACTTCCCAATCGGTGGCGAAGAAGGTGTCGATATAGACCGGCGTGAAGTATTCCGGCGCGCCCTGCGGGCCATAGATCACACGCAGTTCGCGCTGCGCCGGCAGGGGCGGGCATAGCTCGGGCGGCAGCTTCGCCCCGATGTCGGCATCGGCCAACGGAGCCAGATGCAGCACGTCGCCGGCACGCAATGCCCGACCGCCATGACCGCCGAACTGTCCCAGCGTGAAGGTGCTCTTGCTGCCCAGGTACTCCGGCACCTGTAGCCCGCCACGTAGCGTCAGATAACTGCGGGCGCCGGCCCCGGCAATGGTCCCCAGGGCCAAAATGCTGCCGGCGGCGATGAACAGGGTCGTATTCATCGGCTGCTCCACGCCGTCGAGGCGAACCGGAATGACGGCGCCCGTTACCGCTGCCACCGCATCGGTGCGAAAGTGCAGCGTCGGCCCGCTCATGGTGATCTCCAGCCCGGCCGCGTCTTCGGCATTGCCCAGCAGCCGATTGCCCAGGCGCAGAGCGCGATCGTCCATCGGCCCTGACGGCGGCACGCCAACCGCCCAGTACCCTTGGCGGCCGGGCCAGTCCTGCACCGAGGTCTGTGTGCCGGCGGCAACGACCTCTGCCGTATGGGCGTGATAGGCCAGCCCTTCCAGGCAGCGCGTCCAGGGCGAGCCGTTGGCGAAGGGCGTGTCGGCTACAATCTGGCGCAGGTAATCGCGATTGGTTTCCACCCCGTACAGCAGGCTGGCGGCCAGGGCGCTGTCCAGGCCGGCGCGTGCTTCGTCACGCGTCGGCGCCCAGGCGATGATCTTGGCGATCATCGGGTCGAAGTACGGCGGGATTTCGCTGCCGGCCTCGACCCAGGTGTCGATACGCAGCCTCTTGCCATCCGCTTCGGGGAAAGCCACGGCAGTGAGCAGGCCCGGGCTGGGCTGGAAGTCCCTGGCCGGGTCCTCGGCATACAGCCGCGCCTGGATGGCATGCCCGGAGGGTTGCAGCCCATGCGCCAACTCGATCAGCGGCGGCAAATCGCCCGCTGCCAGTTCGATCATCCAGCGCACCAGATCCACGCCCCATACCTGCTCGGTCACGCCATGCTCGACCTGCAGGCGGGTATTGACTTCCAGGAAGTAGAAGCGCTCAGCCTCGCTGTCGTAGACGAATTCCACGGTGCCGGCGCTGCGGTAGTTCACCGCCTTGGCCAATCTGATCGCAGCGGCACACAACGCGTCGGCAATGCCGGTGGGCAGGTTCGGCGCCGGAGTTTCCTCCAGCACCTTCTGGTTGCGCCGCTGCACTGAGCAGTCGCGCACGCCGAGGGCTATGACTTCCCCCCGGCCATCGCCGAATATCTGCACCTCCAGATGGCGTGCTCGCTCGATGTATTTCTCGATGAACACGCTAGCATCGCCGAAATTGTTATGGCCCAGGCGCCGCACGGTTTCGAAAGCGTCCGCCAACTCTGCCAGCGAGCGGCACACGCGCATGCCGATGCCGCCACCGCCAGCGGTGCTCTTGAGCATGACGGGGTAGCCAATCTGCTCGCCTGCCGTAAGGGCGGCGTCGATGCTCTCCAGCAGTGCCGTGCCTTCGAGCATGGGCAAGCCTTGCTTTCCGGCCAGCGCGCGAGCAGTGTGCTTTAGCCCGAAGACACGCAGTTGTTCTGGAGTAGGGCCAACGAAAACCATACCCGCCGCTTCGCAGGCTTCGGCGAAGGCTGCGTTCTCGGACAGGAAACCGTAGCCGGGATGAATGGCTTGCACGCCGCTGTCTCGGGCGGCTGCAAGAATTTTGTCGATGGCAAGATAGGTTTGGGCGGCTGTGCCATCGCCCAGGCTAATGGCCTGTTCGGCCTGTTGCACATGCAGGCTTGCAAGGTCCGTTTCCGAATACACGGCAACGCGCCTGACACCCAGCGTGCGCAAGGTTCGCAGCACGCGGCAGGCGATGGCGCCACGATTGGCGATGAGGAGTTTGTCAAACATTCAACGGTTCTCCGATGCGGGCCGTCCCGCTTGGCAGATGCGCACCGTGGTCGTCCGCGGCAGAAGGGCGGCCGAAACGCCCTCGTTCATTTGCGTCTGTCGGGACGCTCCGGGTTCTCGGGAAACTTGGCCTTCATCGCATAGCGATTTACTCGCGCCTCGAAAAGTGCGAGCAGGGCATACGCCATCCCGTACCAGAAGCTTTGGCGTTTGGGCTTGCCATCTCCCTCGGCGGCGGGTTTCAGTTCCACACCAGCACCTCGGCGGGCGTTGGGTTCCAGCCATTGCATGGGTTGTTGAGCTGCGGGCAATTGGAGATCAGTACGATCACATCCTGGTGGGCGTACAGTTCCACGTATTTGCCCGGCGCCGAAATGCCGTCCTCAAAGGTCAGCTTGCCTTCGGGTGTGATCGGCACATTCATGAAGAAGTTGATGTTGGCGCCGATGTCACGCTTCGTCAACCGGCCGTCATGCAGGCAGGCGCACAGAAAGTTATCGCGGCAACTGTGCATGTAGCGCCTGTCCAGCGCGTAGCGCACCGTATTGCTTTCCTGGGCGCAGGCGCCGCCCAGCGTGTCATGGCGGCCGCAGGTGTCGGCAACGATGGTCAGCAGCGGGTTCCCCAGGTTGGAGTACAGCACGCTGCCTGTCGTCAGATAGGCGTTGTTCTGGCGCCGTAGCGTGCGCTGCGGGTCGTAGCGTTCGCGAGGATTGGCCACGCTGTAGAACAGGGTGTCGACGGCCTGGTTGCCTTCCAGGTCGAGCAGCCGCAGGGTCTGCCCGGCCTTGACTTCGAACAGATAAGGCTCGCCTGCGGGAATGACATGCCGGAAGATGGCGTTTTCCGGTGAAAGGGAACTGGCTGTCAGGGTCATGGTGTGTCCTTACAGGAAGAAGCGTTCGGTGTTGTGAAAGGCGCGGGAGTTCTCCAGCCGTGACACCCGGCAAGCCAGCACAGCACTGTCGCCCTGCTGCGGCTGAAGCCATTCCAGCCGGACAGGGCGCGGCGCATAGTCCGGGTTCGGATCCATCGGGTGTTGCAGCGCCGTCAGAATCACCAGCGCGTCCATCGCAGCGTACAACTCGACGTGGGCGCCCGCCTTGCTGTTGCCCTGCACGAAGTGAAAGCCTCCTTCGGCATCCACCGTAACCTTGCTGAACAGGTTGATCACCATCAGCAAGTCCTGCAGATCCAGGTTCCACTTGCCCATCTCCACCAACAGGTTGTCCGTGCCGTTGCGGTAAAAGCCGTCGCGCAGTTCCTGGTAGCGGCCCTGGCCGTACTTCTCGCTTGCTTCGGCGGCATTGAGCACGCCGCCGAAGCTGTCGTGCCAGCCGCAGGTATCGGCGGTGATCGCGGCCAGCACCCGACCCATATCGGAGTACAGGCAATAGCCCGCGGTGAGCCGCGCGGTATACTGGCCCTTGAGCGTGTCGGGCAGGTTCAGCCGCTCGCTGGGCTGGTGCGCGTTGAGCAGCATCATGCTGATATTGCCGCCGCCTTCCAGATCGGTAACGCGCAGCATCTGGCCGCGCTTGAGGATGAACGAGATGTGGCCGCCGCCGGGAACGGTTTCTTCGTACAGTACGGTTGGCAATGCCAGGGATTTAGTGGGCATGATGATCCTCGTGAGTCAAAAAGCTGCGGTTAGCGGGTAGGGCGATCGTCAGCCGTTCCTGGCGCTTGATTGTTGGCACACGAGTCATAGCGGCTCTCCTGGATAAGAGGATGGGGAATGCCCAGGAGATGCGGAGGGAACTCCGTTACTTCTGCCCGGGCGTTGATTCGTTCCTGGTTTAGCGGGATGTCGTAGGTGATGCGCGCGCCATAGGCCTGCGGGGCTTGCGGGTCGATGCGGAGCTTGTCGAAGACGAGCAGCCGCGTGCCGAGGTTGAATCCCTCGGACAGATCGTGGGTAACCATGAACACGGTCAGCCGCGTTTCGCGCCACAATTCAAGCATGAGCGCCTGCATGTCCTTGCGGATGCCCGGATCGAGGGCGCAGAAAGGCTCATCGAGCAGCAGCATGCGCGGCCGGGCGATCAATGCCTGAGCGATTGCCAGGCGCTGCTGCATGCCGCCCGAGAGCTGGTTCGGGTATTTGTCCAACGCATGGCCCAACCCCACACGGTCGAGTAATCGGGCAGCCTCGTCACGCGCCTTGCGCTTTTCGGTACCGGACAGCCGGCCCAGCCAGCGGGCGCGAGGCAGTTCCAGGGCGATGGTTACATTGTCCAGCGCGCTCAGATGCGGGAACACCGAATAGCGCTGGAATACCACGCCACGGCTGGCATCGGGTTCGGCCGGCAGCGGCCTGCCATCCAGCAGCAATTGGCCCTTGCTAGGCCGTTCCTGGCCCAGCAGCAGGCGCAGGAAGGTGGACTTGCCGCAGCCCGAGGCGCCCACCAGCGTGCAGAATTCGCCCTTATCCACCGAGAGGTTCAGATTCTCCAGCACCACATGGTCACCATAGATTTGCCAGACGTGGCGAATGTCGATGTAGCTCATGCGCTCATGCCTTGGCCCCCTCCGACCATGGAAACAGGCGCCGGTTAAGTACGCGCAGGCATGCGTCCATGGCCCAGGCCAGCAGCGTGATCCACACCACGTAGGGCAGTATTACGTCCATCGCCATGTAGCGGCGAACGAGGAAGATGCGGTAACCCAGCCCGGCCGTGGCCGAAATGGCTTCGGCGGAGATCAGGAACAGCCAGGCTGTGCCCAGCATCAGCCGTATCGACACGAGCAGGCGCGAGAACAGCGGTGGCAGTACCACGCGCAGCACGAGCGTCCAACTGTTGGCACCCAGCGTCTGGGCCTTGATCAGCATCTCCTGCGGAATCTCGCGGGCACGTTGCTCCAGATCACGCGCCAACAGCGGCGTCACGCCGATAACGATGAGCATGACTTTGGATAGTTCTTCCAGCCCGAACACGATGAACAGAATGGGCAGGATCGCCAGCGGCGGCACCATGGACAGCACGGCCATCAGCGGTGACAGCGCAGCACCCAGCAGCGGGAATACGCCGGCAGCAATGCCCAGCCATAGACCACCAAGCGCAGCGATGGACAATCCCATCGCCAGTCGCAGGAGACTGGCCCACGTATCGCTCCACCACAAGTACTCGCCGGTGCGTTCATCCTCGGTGAAGGCCAGGCGCTCCACGGCGCCAGCCATCTGCGCCAGGCCCGGCAGCAGCCTGTCGTCCGGGTTTTCAGCCAAACGCAGGTGCGAGCCGAAGGCATAGAGCGCCAACAGCAGCACCAGCGGCAGCAGCGCGAGCAGCCACCTGCCGCCCGGCGTGGGGATGCGATTGATGAAACGCACGGCTACCTTTCCGCCAATCAGAGTTTGCCGTCAATCGCCAATTGCAGATAGCTTGCGTCAAAGCGCAGCTTGATGTTTTTCGCATTGCCGTTGACCTTGCCGTCCGGGAAGGCCACGCCAATGGCGTCAGCGCTACGCGCCCCTTCGCCCAGAAGGCCTTTGTCGAACGAAAACCGTGCCACACGCTGCATGGTATCTGGCAGTTTTGGGCTGGTGACAAAGGCCAGAGCCTCCGCTGGAGTGTAGTGCAGGGCCGTGGTCTTGAGCTGGGCACGGTAGTCGTCCAGCGTGGTTCCTGCCGCTTTTGCCATTTGCGTGAGTGCGGCGCTGTCGCCTGTTTTCATGAGCGACATCACCTCGAACCAGGCGCCAGTCAGCGCCTTGCCCAGGGCCGGGTTATCCTTCAACGTCGCGGTGTTCACGATAAGCAGGTCGATAAGTTCGCCTGGGGTCTGGCTGGAGTCGAAGACTTTGGTGCTGCCCGGCGTGGCAGTCACGACAGCGAGTTGAGGGTTCCAGGTGACCACGGCCTGTACCTTGGGTGTGGCAAAGGCGGCGGCAATGTCGGCGTCTGAAGTGTTGACCACTTTTATGTCACGCTCGCGCAGACCGGCGTTGTCAAGAGCACGCGCCAGCAGATAGTGCGAAACCGAGAACTGCACCAGATTGACGCTCTGGCCCTTGAGATCCTTGACGGTCTTGCCGGTTCCTTTTAGCACGATGCCGTCGTTGCCATTGGAATAGCTGCCGGGAATCAGTGCCGTGCTATCCACACCGCCGGCGGCAGGGACTGTCAGTGCATCCATGTTGGTCATGGTGCAGCCGTCGAACTGACCCGCCGTGTACTGGTTGATGGACTCGATGTAATCGTTAAGCTGAGTGACCTTGATCTGAATGCCGTTCTTTTTTGCCCACTTATCGACGATTCCCTGCGCCTGGACATAGCCCCAGGGCATCCATCCGGCATAGATGGTCCAGCAGATGTTGAATTGCGTCTTGGGGGCGGCGTGGGCTTGAATGCCAAACAGGCTGAAGAGGCAGAAAGCAATGATGCCGAAGCTGCGGCGATTGGTCATGTGTATTCTCCAGTCAAGGTTGAACAAAAGGCGGGGAACAACGCAGCACACTGAGTGCAGCTCTCTCCCGGGCTTTTGTCCCGCCGTGTAACCTCGACTGGAGGTCGCCAGCTCTCGGACCAGACATCCACAACATGTAGCGGAACGGAACCCTAGCCAGCCATTGAAGGTACAGCGCAGTGCTGCCCCCGCAATGCGTCAAGCAATGTATGTGCCAAAAAAGAAATCTGCCTGTATGAGAGGAGGGCGGGGGAATCCATGCAACGCCTGGCCTTGAGGTGCGCCATCGCGGTGCCTAGCCACCCGCAATTGCCCTTATTTGGGGCAGGGGTGCTGCCCAGCTTCCAAGAGGGACTTAACGGCAGCCACAATTTTCCTCAGCATCGCCACCAGTACAGCTATTTAAAAACGTGGGAAACGATCAGGGCGAATCTGGGGAACTCGATTAGGAGTCAATGGTCCCTTTTAATGGATAAGGAGCAAGATCATGTCGATCAGCGTGACCAACCCCAAGCACATGAACGAAATCTTTGCGCGGGCTTTCAATACACGGAAGATAGATAACCTGCTTAGCCTTTACGAGCCGGAGGCCGTACTTCTGACAGATGGGAGCGGGGTCTATCAGCTATCGCCTTGGAACTGGCGAAACTCTTGGAGGCTCCTGGCGTCATGACATCGCTCAACAATTTTTGTGTCATTCATGGCGATGTTGCCCTTCTTCGCGCCGATTGGAAGTTGGTGGCATCCGACGGCAATGTGATTGTGTCAGGTAGTTCAGCCGAGGTTGTAAGAAAGCAGCCGGACGGCCGATGGCTCTATGTGATCGACCATGCGGCGGGAGCCGGCCTGCCGCGTGTTTCCGACGCTGGGGAAAAAACTTAGCGGATCATCCAGCCTCCAGCCTCCAGCCGGAATCGTCCCTCTTTCATCTGGCTGTGGTTGCCTAAATGGCAGATTTGGTCGCATACAGCGAGTAAATCGCCATGCCTTGATTCTTGCCGTGATTGAACTGAATAGCAACGATATTGTCATGTTTTTCTTGACGATTTGATCGATAGGAAAATCATGAGCAAACCATATGTGCGCCTCGACAAAGACAACGCCGCAGTTCTTCTCGTTGACCATCAAGCGGGGCTGCTGTCTCTGGTGCGAGACATCGAGCCGGATAAATTCAAAAACAACGTGTTGGCGCTGGGTGACCTGGCGAAATACTTCAAGCTGCCGACCATTCTGACCACCAGCTTCGAAACTGGTCCGAACGGTCCATTGATTCCCGAGCTGAAGGAACAATTTCCCGATGCGCCCTATATCGCACGCCCGGGAAACATCAACGCCTGGGACAACGAAGATTTTGTCAAAGCCGTCAAGGCTACTGGGAAAAAACAGCTCATCGTCGCCGGCGTCGTTACGGAAGTGTGCGTGGCATTTCCTGCGTTATCCGCTCTGGAAGAAGGCTACGACGTATTTGTGGTTACAGACGCCTCGGGCACCTTCAACGACGTGACGCGCCATTCGGCATGGGACCGCATGTCACAGGCAGGCGCTCAACTCATGACATGGTTTGCCGTAGCATGCGAACTGCACCGTGACTGGCGCAATGATGTTGAAGGCCTTGCTGCGTTGTTCTCCAACCATATCCCGGATTACCGCAATCTGATGACAAGCTACAATGTTTTCGCAATAAAACAGTAGGTTGTAAAAAAATCCATCGATCTTGGTTTCGTTCGTTGTCCAATATTTGCTGGGACGAAATCAAGACGTGGATTTGAAGTAAATGTATCCCAGAGCTCCAAGCGTCCAGATCACCCATACGCCAAGTGCTCTGCGGTTGATTGTTTTTCTGTACTCCGTGCGCTCGTTTTCTTCGCCGCTGGGAGGTTTCCATGTTTCGACGGCATACCAAACGATAGCGTAAATGACTGCGCTGATAACAGCCCAGGCGAAGAGAACCCGAAAGAAGAGGGAACCGGACTCCATTTCCATGCCCATGAATTCCTTGAAGAGTTGGTTACGGCTCCAATTGTCGCATTTGCCATGGGGGTTGGCGTCAATGCCGATAACTTTTGCTGATTTAAAAAAACAAATCACATTAAGTTATACTTATAATACATTGTATAAATTGTAATTTATAGAAATTTTCCATATGCTGTCGGAACAGATAATGGATCAACCTTGTGGCAAGATGGGTAGTAGTGGACTAGCCGGCGATCAGTAGATGAGGAGCAGGAAAAAACGCGGATAGCTTTAAGAAATTGCGGGTCTTGCTGTTGATAAATAGACTAACCGCTGGAAATTAAAAGTACAAATTACTTCAAATAACTACAATAAGCATATGAAAAGGATAAATTTTTTGTTTTTTGTGCTTTATAGTGCTACCGCGCTATCGCAATCCGCTTTTTACCATTGCATGAAAAACGGCAAGAAAATTCTTGCCGATCAACCTTGCGAAGAACAAGGGGTCAAAGAGACCAGAATGTCTTTCAGTTGTTCGACCAGTTGGTCCGTCTGTTGAAAATGATCTTGTTGGTAAGCGACAGTAAGCCTCGATAAAAAACGGATGGCTGGTGCCATCCGTGGTATTTGCGTCGTATCTATGTTGTATCTAAGCAGAAAAAAGTAAACGAGGTCTGTAGTATATTTAAAAGCGATAGCCGATAGCGATGCCCCAAACCCAGGGATCCACATGAACGGTCCCCACTTTACTGCCGTTGACCTTGACATCCGAATCCATATCGATCCAGCGGGCATCGACTGTCATCAGCCAGCTTTTGTCGAGTTTGAAATCGACGCCGAAGTGGGCGGCAACCCCCCAGGAGTTGTCGATCCTGAGCTTGGCACCGTCGATCGGGCCTTTGGTTCTTTCTCGGTACATGTACGCATAGTTGATCCCGACACCGATGAACGGCGAGATGGTTTTCTCGGGCAAGAAATGGTACTGCAGGCTGAGGGTTGGCGGGAGCACGTTGACAGAACCGGATTTCACGCCATTCAACCGAATGTCGTTACGGAACGGCCAGGCACCTAGCACTTCCAGCCCAAGGTTGGGGGTGAACATATATTCAAGAGTGACGGATGGACGCACACTGTTGCCGATATCCGTATTCAGCGTGCCGTTGGCCAGGTCCCCGTTGTTGGATTTCGGTTCGACATCCGCAACGCCAAATTTGACGACCCATTTCGAATCATCCGCGATGGCTGTGCCAGCGGCAGCAAACGTCAAACCCATGACCAGAGCAGAAAGCAGAGTTTTCATAGGTGTTTCTCCCAAAATGAGAAGAGAAATTGCACATTCTGTGCACAAAACGCGCTTTTAGACGGTGGATGGCGCAAGCAAATCTTGTTGCGCCTGTGTCATTGAACCCGATGATTATTGGTGCAAATAAGCATTCCTAATGTAGTGTTATAGCCGTTTTCGTGGCGTTTATCAAAATTTTTAAAGCAGTTAGGCCGACATTGAGAGACAAGAGTGGACTAGAAAGAACATGTCGACGAGAGCGGCGTACCTGCGCAGAGCCCACTACTTGCGCGTGTAGCGGATAATGCTGCTTCAGTTTGAGCGCTCGGAACTAATTTTACGAAATCAATTAGCTGTCTCATTCCCCGTGTTTACTGGATTCATAGTGACCAGTTGAACTAGCAAAGATATATTTTTTGCAAATTTAGTTCGATTTTTGAGAAGTAATTTCTTGAAAAATGTCGCAAACGAACTAAATTTATAAAATAAGTGCCGAATTATTTAAGGAGATCTAGAAAAATTAGCGTAAGGGGGAATCATGTCTTCTTCGGGGATTTCACCAAAATCTGCGGCGCGTGGATCATTACTGAGCACCTACCGAGCAAGAGGGCATCGTGTTGCAAATTTGTGGCTAGTTTACAGTGTAAAGACGAATCGGGACTGGGTTCTTTCCAGCGACCGGCGGCTTGTTCACTGGCTGTATTATCTGGAAACCAATCCAAGCATCGCCTCCTTTGATTTAGATCCCGACCACGTGGTTTCGCCTGGGATAGCAGGAGCCAATGATATTAAACCAGATGCTATTGCTGTTTACGAAAACGGCAATATTGAATGGCACGTCGTAAAAGCCAACAAACTGCTTCGTTCGCAACAGGAAACACCGATTTATTCAATAACGCCGGAGAAGGTAGTTGCCTATCGAAGGTTCGATGACGATGATTTTGAGGGTACTCCAGCCAGGGTTGCGTTGCGTTGGTTAAAACCTATTGCTTATGCAGAAGTCATTAGAGATGAGGAATGTATTCCACATCGAACAGCCCTGATTGCTTATTGCTCAGACCGTCGAAGTGGCACCATTGCACCACTGCTGTCAGATTTACGGATGTTTGACACGCCAACTCTTCTAGGTGTTTTTACCAGACTTGTGATCAATGGCGCACTCACCCTTGATTTGCATAGTGCCCCATTCGGACCGCGCACGAGGTGGTCATACGATGCGCGAGACTGATAAAAAGGCTCCATGGAGACGAGACCAAGCGGTAGCAGACGCTCCTCCGCTCGATAGCTGGCCAGAGCTAAGCATTGATCTGCTGAGAGAGGGGAAAAAAGAGCGAATTCGGCGAAAGATAGAAGCCATAAAACTATACGTTATGGGGCTTCCCCTTTCCGAAATTAGACGGCAAACGGGAGTACCGCCAAGTATTTTGCCTCACACACTCCAGCGGTGCTTGGAACTTGCGAGTGATGGGCGAATCATGGGGTTTCGCGCTCTATCACCAAATACACACCTCTATGGGTATACCCGAACAAAGGAAATTGGATTCAAGCGTGGAGAACAGCGAGGGGGAATGTCGGGAGCATTAAGTGCAACAATAGAAAAATATCCCGATATCGAAGAAATACTCAAATCTTTGATTCTCAAAAAAGCTAAACAGCATGAGATTCCAGAAAACAAGATACGACCAAAGGATTTACACTCCATTTTCCTTACGTGCTTAAAATCACTTGGGCAAAAAACTAGTGACTGGCCTTTTTGTACAAAGTATGTTGGCATCCGATCGATTCAAAAGTACATGGCCTCAGTCCTGGAAAAGCATTTTGATCGTGCTGTTCGAACAAGGGAAAAACGTGCCGCCATCGCTCATTTAGCCACAGGCCGAGGATATCGATGCCTCCGTCGTGCGCGACACCAATGTGGACTGCTTCACGATGCTGCCATTGAACCAGGACGTCCCCGTGTACTCGGCAAAGGAAAGCTGCGCCACGCAGTGGTCTTCAGTCTTGGTGTACTCGGTTATGGATATTGAGTCGCGATACATTTTGCCGTCTTCGCTACCATAGAATCCCTGTATGGATAACTGGCTAGCGAAGTTGCTAGCCACTTGCTGCCGATACCGCGACCATAGAGAAGTCAGCGAGTTGTAGTAGCTGACAGGCGATGCCCCCGAGGTTGCCAGGAAGGCAGCCATGTCCTGGGCCTCGCCGCCTTTACTGCCAATCTGCCACGTCTGGCCGCCGGCATAATAGTCCTTGATTCGCACGCCGCCGGAACCGTCGATCAGTCCAATCAGCAGATCGTCTCCCTCCTGCCAGTGGTTCAACGCCTCTTCCGTAAACGCACTGTCGAGGCGTAGTAGGTTGGTTTCCCCCGGTGCTTCAATGATCGTATCCCAGCCCGAGCCGTAGTTCATGTGGTAGGTATCGAATCCGGCGCCGCCAGCCAGCGTATCGTCGCCCCTCTCCCCATTCAGATCGTCGTTGCCGGCGCCGCCGAAGATCAGGTCGTTGCCCAGTGCGCCACGCAGCGTATCGTTGCCAACGCCGCCGTGGATGACGTCGTCACCGTCCGATCCGAGGGAAACGATTTCCGGGAGTTTGGCTAGAATGTCCTGGTAGCTCCGTATCTGGCCATCGGCGAATTCGTATTCCGAAACCTTGCCGAGTTCTCCTTTGCGGATGCGCAATACATCGCTTTCCGAAAAGATCAAATCGAGGTAAAGCTCGCCATCGTCGGCGATGCTCTGTTCGACCGCCATGGTCGCAAAATCGAGCCCCGCACCGAAGCGGACCCGGTTATTGCCTGTCAGGTCGATAATGCGGTCACACTCGTCGCCGGCATTGAAGACGTAGGTATCGTCGCCAGCGCCGCCGTCCATAATATCGAGGCCGGTGCCTCCGACCAGTGTGTCGTCCCCCCCACCGCCGTCGAGGTAATCATCACCTGCACCACCATCAAGATAATCGTCGCCTATGGCTTCTTCAGGCGTGTCCGCCTCGTCGCCATAGAGCACGTCGTTATTGTCACCGCCATAAAGCAGGTCGTTGCCGCCCATGCCGTCGGTGTCGATGATGGTGTCTTTGCCTTCACCAATCACGTAGGTGTCTTTGCCAGCGCCGCCGCGCAACACGTCGTTGCCAGCGCCGCCTTCGAGTCGGTTGGCAACGTCGTTGCCGATGATGACATCCGCCTTGTTCCCCCCGGTAGCGTTTTCGATAACGCTGTCGTACCAGATGCCGACGTTGCCAATTTGCGAGTCGGCCGAATTTATCGAGCTGAAATATCCCGGCCGCAGGTCGATCCAGGCTCGAGTATCGAGCCCCGCCGCGCTGATCGTGTCATCGCCGCTTGTGTCGTAAATGGTCATCCCGGTGTTTTGCGGGATGAAGTAGGTGGTGTCGGTGGCATTGGCCGAGCCGCGCAAGCCATAGATGGTTTCCAGTCCCACGAGGTCGAACAGCATCGGGGTCGTGGGACGCTGCACCTTGCTCCAACGGTATTGGTCGACGTATTGGTTATAGCTCTCGACGGAATAGCGATAGGAAGAATACTCTTCGTCCAAAGGGCCGCCTTTCCCCTGGGCCGAGGTATCCTTCTGGGAAGGATGCTCCAATCCCAGTGCATGGCCGAATTCGTGCATGAGCGTCAGGATGTCCTCACTGCCCAAAGACGCGTCGGGGGCAACGCCGCTGGGCAGGTTGATGAAGACGTCACGTGGCTTTCCGGGCAGCATCACGCCATTGCGGGTCGTTGAGTCGGCGCCGTGCGAGTACATGCCGATGCGCACATCGGCTTCGGCTGCCGAGGTGGCCAGTTCAATCCGGAGGTTAGCGACATCGGCAAAAGGCTTGAAGGCCAATTCGATGATTTCATCCTGCAAGTCGAAGGGAATCGCCGCAAAGCTTGTATCGACCCATTCCTGATAACTGCCATCCTTGATGCCGGTATATGGCGATTGTTCCAGAAACCAGATCTTGATGGTGACTTCTGATCCGGGTTGTGGGGGGGCGAACGCCGGTTTGTCTTGCGAAACTATTGCTGCTTCAATTTTTTCTTTACTTGGTAAAGTAAATTCATTGATGGTTCAACTCATTGCTTGATCCTCCAAAATATTCCCATTTATTAATTGGCATGTAGTTCATTCTTCTGTGCTCTCGCCAGATGCGTTTCCAATAGAGCGCGTCAATAGCGCTTTGGGACACTCCGATTCCTTCGTGATATAACGCGGACAAGTTCAATGCAGCGGCTGAAGAACACGTTGCCTGAGCAGCAAGCGTGCACCAACGCACCGCTTCTGCCGCATCGCGTCCGGGAATATCGAACGCAGAATCGCCACTTTTCAGGGAGAAGGAGTTGCAGAGGAACTCTGCTGTGGCGATATTGCCCTTGCTGGCAGCGATACGTGCCCAGTGGAGCGCTTTTTGGGGGCTTTTTTCCACGAAGCCGAAGTGCCGGTCGATATCGCCGGAACAGCGAATGTCCGTGTCGATTGTGGGACTGGCATGAGAAATCGCCAGCCGCCAAGCGATCTCGCCGTTGCCTTGCGCCAAGGCGGCTGCTTCGATGATGGCAAGGTAGCTTTCGTCCGTCAGCGGTTTGCCGGTGTAGTAGTCCTCGGCTGTGAGCTCCTTAGCGCGGGCTTGCAGTTTGTCAACGTAGGGTGGCTCGGTTTCTGGTAGAGGCGCGCCGGTAATCAGGGCGTAAAGGTAGATGGAGGAAGGATCTTTTTCGATTTTGGCCCGCTTTTCGACGAGGGCGATATGCATCCGTTTGATGTGGGCTTCTTTTGCCAGCAGGTAATTGGCTACCAGGTGGCCAGCATCGGCGGCTTTTTGTAGCCAAGTCCGATAGAGGTATTCCCGTTTCCCGTCGGGCAACTCTTTGGGAATCTGCGATAGAAGGTACATCGCGTCCGCGTCGCCTAGTTTGGCTTTCTTTTCGTAGTCAGCGATTTCCTTTTCGGTGAGGGCAGCCAGATAGTCCTCCTGCCGATAGACGATCTCGCGTATGCAGGGGTGGTCATCGATGCCGCAAAGCGGACCGGGATTCAAGCGTTTCAAGCGCTTGACCGGCGCGGGGTCGGCTGCGAATGTCCCGGGGGGGAAACATAGGCCTGAGAACAGGAACACGATTAGCAGCACAGAGGCTATCTTCGGGGGGTATGAGGTCATGAGAATTTTTTCGTGATTTTTGTTTGATTTTTTCACAGCCTGTGCAGGGAGAAACGGCAAAGCGTCTTTCGCCGGATGTTCGTGACTTCCCTCCGCCAGCGGGCATTCCGGTAATGGCGCTTGAATTTGTGTCGCAGAACAACAAGCGTCCGCGGAGAACAGGGAGTTCCCCGTTTCCAGGATTCACCTAGTATGTTTTTGCACACCTTGCTACTGTAGTTATCCATTGTGATGAAATGATATTTATTCTTTGTGATTATTCAATCCGGGATATTTGACCACATGGCATATGTTCTGACTAATCGATTTTTTTGTATGAGTACGTAACTTTTTTCGATGTATTGGGTGCCATCGGAAAGATGATTCGGAAGGCAGAAGCAACCAAAGACAGGCGTTCCATGGCTGACCTCAAGCGGAGCTCCCCGGTCTGCAAGTCGGCCAAGGATTTTAAGGCCTGAGCCTTGGTACCGAAGTTGGCATTGCCGATGATGTCCTAGGCCGCGGTAAGGCCAACGTCGGAAAGCGATCCCAACTTGCCGCACTGGTAGACGAGATCGCCGCCCAGTGCCGCACTGTCCGAAAATGGCCAACTGGTGGTTGAGCAGGGCATTGGCCAGCGCCCAGGAGGTTATGCGTGCGAGGTATTTGTTGTTTTCTCGTGACGCAGATCGTCTTCAGCGTGAAGATAAATCGCTGTGGTTTCAATCGAAGCATGCCGCAGATTTTTCTGAATGAAGCGAATGTCGTTCCCAGCATCGGCCTGGTGTGTTGCCGAAGTATGCCGTAGCCAGTGGGGGGAAGCTCGGCGTAACCGGTCTGCTGTAGTCAGACTACTTTTACCCATAGCCTCCGCTGCGCGCCTGAAGACTTCCTTGACAATCAGGTAGACGGCTGTCGGGGTGAGGAGGTGATCCGTGCGTCCTGTAATAGGCAGGATCAGCGGTGTGGTCTCGCCAGCATCAGGCAACGCCGATAGCCCGTTGAACTGGCGATAACGAGATAAATCCACCAATAATTCCGTACCAATGGGAACATCTCCACCGATATCGCCCTTGCCAACAACTTGCAACCACCATTTCCCACGCCGTAGCACCAAATCCGAGGATTTGGCAGCAGCCACTTCAGAGACACGCAACGCTGTCCCATAAAGCAACCGAAACAGCCAGCGCACCCGCTCGAAATGCTGGCAATCGCGCTGGCTGGCCTGTGGCAACGTCTCAATGAAGCCGAGGACAAATTGCCATAATTCCTGGTCCAGGTAACGTTCGACACTCATTCTGCGGTGGTTTTTGTCGCGATTGCGACGCCGGCGTAACGCCAACGGATTCCCTGCCAGATATCCCGCTTCAACCAGATAACTGAAAAGCCCTGACAAAATCCCCATTGCCTGTCGAATGCTACGTGGCGAAAGAGGGCCATCAAAAAGCCTCCTGTCTTTTCCGTGTCGCGGTTGAGCGGGATTTATCCATTCCGGAGCAGGGCTGGCCAGAAAAGCCTCATATGCCAACAAATCTTCGCGGGTGAGACTCGAGATGGGTTTGCCCAGCACGCCTGTCGCCCAGAGCAGCAGGCGTGTGACTTCCTTGCGGTAGCTGCGCAGCGTGTGAGGGGAGTCTTCATACTCAGCTAGCCAGAGCCGAATGGCTTCCAAATCAGTTGTGGCCGAAATTTGCTTGCTTGGGCTTTCTTGAGCGCGATTAGTCCCTTGGCTGCCGTCCAAATGGCGCGGCAAAACCTGTGAAGGCAGTAAATCAGCGGTGGGAACCAGATTGGACATAGATAGAAGATCTCGCACGTTTTTTGGTTGACAGTTTACCTCATACTCTACATTTAGTTTTGATTATAAGAGTTATCATAAATTTCACGATTTTAAGATTACATATATAACGTTATACAGTAATATACATTTGTAAAATACCACTTTTCCTAGCTGTACTGCCGATTTTTTGGAGAAAATCGAAATGAGCCGTGTCAGCGATACCAGAATTCGCACGAGAGAAGCGGCAGCACGCTTGGTCGCGGCTGGCCGCAGGCCACATGAACTGACCGTCGACCTGATTTATGCGGAGATTCGCCAGGGTAGCCGCACCACAATCAATGAAGAACTGAAGCTTTGGAAGGATGAACAGGCGAAGGCGGACGCGCTAAATGCTTCACTACCGCCGGAGGTAGCCAACGCCATGTTGAACGTCTGGGCCATGGCGGTGGAGCAGGGTGAGAAAGTGTTCCTAAAGCGCCAGGACGAAGTCGAAAGTGAACTGACTACTGCGTTACAGCAGACACAACTCCTCGGAGTTGACTTAGCTCGGGAAAGAGAAGAAGGCGCGGCGTTGCGAGTCCAGCTAGCTGCTCGACAAGCAGAGGCTGAAGCACTGCAAAATGAAGTCGTACGTGAACGGACAGCGACCGAAGCGGCGCGAAGGCATGCGCAGGCGACGGAACGACAGATTGAGTCATCACGCACCGAGGCCGAAAATCGCTTGGCGGCGCTGATAAATGAGCATAAACAGCAACTGGCTCAAATACAAGCAGCCATGACGAAACAAGAGCAGACTTACCGTGCCGAGATTGCCAAAGCAACCGAGCGGCTTGAGGGAGTACAAAAACACGTTATGCTGCAGGTTGCCGAAGCCAGAGAGACCACCAAACGCACCGAAGCGTTGCTGGCCAAGGCTCAACAAAAAAACGAAGGGTTGTCGGCTGAAACGCAACGGCTTAGCGTTCAACTGTCCATTCAGACACAAGTCAACGAAACAGGCAAAAATGAGCTGGCTAAGTTGCTACGGACGGCAGATCAATTGCGGGTCGAACGAGAAACGCTGATTCAGCAGATCGCCATGTTGACTGGTAAGCTCGATAGCCAGACGAAACAGATAGAATCGTTGGAACACAGGGCTAATAGTGCGGAGAGCCGGCTTGAAGATGTACTGAAACAGTCGACCGCAGCGGTCAGGAAAAAACCGGAAAAGCGAATTGTCGGACGTATTTAACGTAGAACTAAATTTGTGAAATAGATGCGAATGAGTGATTTCGTAAATTTAGTTCCGAAAATTTATGAAAATTAGTTCCGAGCGCTAGTTTGATTGTAGGGTAGCCAGCACCTACAGGCTTTGGTGCTGCTGATGGAGTAAGCTCAAATCACACGTTGGTAAGACGCATAATTTGTATTATGTAAAGTCAGATCAAAACAAAGACAGCTGATGCGGTACCTTAAATTGCCTTCCGGCGAAGTAAAAATGTGTCAATCAATGGAAGTAAAAATGTGCGAGGTTGAACAACACACTCGGGTGTCACAATTCTGTCCTGCAGATTTGGCCAAAAGTGGCCACAAATTTTCCCCTGTGACCTCAAATGTTCGCAGATCCTGCATGCAAGGCCCCAATCAACTCGTTTTTTCACCGGAAGAATGCACTGCCCGTCTCGGTCTGCGAACTACTGAGATTTCCGCTAGTTTTTGTTGCAGGTCGTTTGCCGTGTTTTTAGCTAACTCGAGATCGTGACGCAATACGGCCAACTGTGTTAATTGTTCCGGTCGGTCTGCGTGACTATGCCATTGCCCGCTGCCTGCTGGATCTGGGCCTGCGCGGAGACGAGACCGCTTACTTGACGCTCGATGCCGTGGATTGGGGAAACGGCATCGTGACACTCCACCGCACCAAGAGCCAGCGCGAGCAACATCTGCCCTTGCCGGTGCAGACCGGCGAAGCGCTGGCCCGTTACCTGCGGGAAGGACGTCCACAGACCGACAGTCGGGCCTTGTTCATACGGCACCGCGCTCCTTTCGGCGTCCCCCTCAGTGTAGCGGCCATTCGCAACGCGATGACTCGTGCTTTCGCCCGTTGCGGCCTGGCCGATCGGTTCTGTAGTACCCATGTGCTTCGGCGCTCAATGGCTACCCGGTTGCAGAGGAAGGGAGTGTCGATCAAGGAAATCGCCGATGTGCTCCGTCACCGGGATGTGAACACCGCCAGGGTGTATGCCCGCGTCGACCTGGAACGCCTGCGGACGGTTGCCCTGCCTTGGCCGGCGAGCGCATCATCATGAGTGCCGCTACAACCTGGGCGGCTCAGGTGGAAGCCTACCTTGCCTATCGGCGTAGCTTCGGCTTCGATCTCTCGATCGAAGGCGGCCAGCTCGCCTCGTTTGCCCGCTTTGCTGACCAATGCGGAGCCGAACGGCTTACACTGGCACTGGCCGCAGACTGGGCACGCGCCTCACGCTATCCCCGTCCGATCAGTTGGGCACGCCGCATCGAGGTGCTGCGTGGCTTTGCCGCTTTCTGCCAGCGCACCGACCCGGACACGGTCGTGCCCCCGCAGGGGCTCTTCGGCCCGGCCCACCGCCGCCTGGTGCCGCATATCTATACTGACGAGGAATTGCGAAGCCTCCTGGATGCGACCGATCGCCTGGGGCCACCCGGCAGCCTGCGTCCGGCCACCTGCCGGACCGTCTTCGGGCTGCTGGCGGCAACCGGACTGCGCATCTCCGAAGCGCTCAAGCTGACCCGGGACGATGTGGATCTCGAGGCGGGTGTGCTCGATATCCGGGACACCAAGTGTCGCCAGCGCCGCTTTGTTCCCCTGCATGCAAGTGTTACCCCGCACTTGCAGACGTATGCGCAGTTGCGGGATCAGCTCGTCCCATACCCGCGTTGTGATTACTTCTTCCTGCGCGACGACGGCCGGGCCGTTGATCGGCGGAGCATCTTGTACGCGCTGCATTGGGTGTGTCGCCAGTTGGGCTGGACAGTACGCGGGGATCATACCCATCACCGGTTGCATGATCTGCGCCATACCTTCATCGTCCGTAGCGTACTGCGCCTCTATGAGCAGGGTGGCGACATTGAGCAAGGTCTGCCGATACTCTCGATCTATGTGGGGCATGCCAAGGTAGTCGATACCTACTGGTACCTCACGGGGATTCCTGAATTGATGGCCATCGCCGCCGAGCGTTTCCATCGTTATGCCCAGGGAGGATCGACATGAGCCCACTACTCGCTGATCCTGTCGAATTCTCCACCTTGGTCCAGCGCTTCTTTGCCGAGCGTCTCCTCCAGCAGCAGGCTGCCAGTTCCCGGACCGTGGCGGCGTACCGAGATACCTTCCGGCTCCTGCTGGGCTATGCTGAGCATCAGCTCGGCAAGCCGCCTGCCAAGTTGGTCTTGGGTGATTTCGATGCGCAATTGATTCTGGGCTTTCTGGCGTACCTCGAAGCCGAGCGCCACAATGCGGTGCGCAGCCGCAATGCGCGGCTCGCTGCAGTACGGGCCTTTGCCCGATACGTCGCCGTGCAATGCCCGCCGGCGCTGCTCCTCGTCCAACGTATCCTGGCCATCCCGATGAAACGCTTTGACAAGCCCTTGCTCGGCTTCCTCTCTCGCGATGAGGTGCAGGCTCTCCTGATGGCGCCAGACGCCATGACCTGGTGCGGCCGCCGGGATCGGGTAATGCTTCAGTTGCTCTACAACACCGGTGCGCGGGTCTCCGAACTCGTTGGCATCCGTGTCCACGATCTGGAGCTCGATGTCACGCCATCGGTGCGCTTGCACGGCAAGGGACGCAAGCAGCGCACCGTGCCGCTGTGGAAGGAAACCGTTGTGGAAATCCGCCGCTGGCTCCAATCCGCCGGTTTGCAGAAGAATCAACCCGTGCTGCCCAACCGCTGGGGAAAGCCCATGACCCGCTCCAACGTCGCCGAACGACTCGCCCGGGCCGTGAGCGTGGCGACATCGCAGTGCCCAACGCTTCAAGGGCGGACCATTTCCCCGCATACGTTGCGTCATACGACCGCCATGCACCTGCTGCAGGCTGGCGTCGATCTCACTGTCATTGCCCTGTGGCTCGGACACGAGAGTCCGGTGACGACCCACGGCTATGTCGAGGCTGACCTGGCCATGAAAGAGCGCGCCTTGGCTGCGATCGCGCCGCCAGAAACCCGGCGCACGCGCTACCGCCCAACCGACGCACTGTTGAAGTTCCTGCAAGCCCTTTGATTATGTACAGACGTCCAGGCCGGGTTGCCCCAGATAGTGCGGCCCGCTACCGGAAACTCAACATAATCGCCGACTGAACATAATTCTTCCCGAGGGCAATCGGACGGATGGCGTTTTCCACCGGATTGTTGTCGATCGGCAATCGGCCGTCGCCGACATAGCGAAGAAGCGCCGGCCACCTCTTGAGCGTGTAGTCGATTGCCCGCGCTAGTCCCGTGCCGTCCGCCGTCTTCACGCGCTGAGCGATGAGCCATTCGTGCCATGCGTTCAGCCTTGGCAGACTCTCCTGTTGCCGCAGGGCAAGACGCGCGATGGCATCCGCCTCGCGAACGCGATCCTCGAGGGCATAGAGTTCGCCGATTCGCCGCAAGGCTTCTACTGCCACCGGGTGTCCGCCAGCGGCATGAAGATCAAAGAACTTTCGTCGGCAATGCGCCAGACACGCCAATTCGGTCACGCCTTGCGCGAAACTCGCTTTGTACCCGCCGTAATCATCGACCATCAAGTGGCCACGCCACTTGTCGAGAAAGTCTCGCGCATGCTGGCCGCTGCGGCTCGTGCGATAGTCGAACACCACAATGCGCGGCGCCCCTTCCAGATCGTTGCTCCGATACGCCCACAGATAGGCCCGTTGTGTCTTGCCCTGACCGGGGGCGAGTTGCTGCACCGGGGTTTCGTCGGCGTGTAGCACCAGCCCCTTCCTGAGTAATTCGGCCAACCGATCGACCAGTGGTTGCAAGGCGACCCCCAGTTGCCCCACCCACTGCGCCAGCGTCGAGCGGGCAATCGGCACGCCTTGGCGCTCGCAGATCTTCTCGATGCGATACAGCGGCTGGTGGTCAAGGTATTTCTGGATCAACACCCAGGCATGCAAGCCGGGCGCGGCCAGGCCGCCATCGATGTTCGCCGCCGGCACCGGTGCCGCCGTGACGGTTTCGCAGTGCCGGCAGGCGTACTGCGGACGAATATGGCGATGCACGAAGAAGCGCGCCGGTTCGACATCGAGTTGTTCGCTGATGTCTTCACCGATCTTGACGAGATCGCGCCCGCAGTCGCCACAGGTGCAGGATGGCGGCTCGTGCCGGTGTTCGATGCGCGGCAGTTCCGCTGGCAGCGGGTTATGGCCGGGGCGCGCGTGCGCACGGGGTTCGCCCGCGGGTTGGCGTTGTTCTTCCAATTCGGCAGCGATGGCGGCGCCGTCTTCTTCGCGGGTGTCGATGAACAGGTCGCGCTGTTCGCCCGCGAAGGCTTCGCTGCTGCGGCCGAAACGCAGGCGTTTGTGCTGCGCGAGTTCCAGCGTCAGTTGCTGAATCTTCAGTGCGCGCCGCTTGAGTTCGGCTTCTTTCTCCATCAGTCGGGCATCGCGCTCGGCAAGCTGCATTTGCAGGGCGGCCAGTTGCGCCTGTAGCCCCTCTGGAGAGGTCGGATCGGCGTTTCGCAAGGCCCATGATGCGCTCAAGTTCATGGCATAAATAATACCATTAACATAACATCGAAGCCAGTGAAAGGCTCGCCAAACCAGGGTTTTAAGGGCAATGGCCATGGCTTCTACACCTGCCATTGCGCCGAGGGTCTGGCCGACAGTCGGCGCCAGTCGATTCCCATGGTGAGCCACCGCCATTCGGCCTCGCTCAGGACACACGTCGCCTCGCTACTCTGCGGCCAGGTGAAGCGCCCGTGGTGAAGACGCCGCACACAGAGCCAGACGCCCGTACCATCCCAGACCAGCAGCTTGATGCGGGTGCCGGCGCGGTTGCGGAAGGCGTAGAGGGAACCGTCGCAGGGGGTATGTCCGAGCGCCTGCTGTATCCGGAGCGAGAGTCCGTCAATGCCTTGGCGCATGTCGACCGCTTCGACAGCCAGCCAGACGCTTTCGGCACGGATCATTTGAGCACTTCGCGTAGCCAGTGCGCGCAGGCCATGGCTTGCGATACTGGCCAGGTGATCTGAAAGACCGTCTGCTGGCGCCGGATTTCGATCTGGATGTCGCCCGTTGTCTGAACCGCCACCGGGACCAGCGTCGGCACCACGGCGGGTAAGGCGTCGCCGGCCCCGTTCGCCGTCAGACTCCTTGAGCGTTCTTCGCGGTGCGCCTTGACCCAAGTGCGTAGAAAATTGGCGTTGAGTCCATTGGCTTGCGCCACCGCCGCGATCGATACGCCCGGTTGCAGGCAGGCAGCGATCACTTGCGCTTTGAATTCGGCGCTATGCCGTCGCCGGGTCCGCCTCGCCGGAAGCATCACTCTTGTCTTTGTGTCCATGTGTCCACCAAAAATAGCGTGGACACAATCCTCGCCTACACAACCATCGCCCAGCAAGGTGAGCGGGTAGAACGCTTACCGCCAGACGGCTTCTGTCGCTTTTCGTTCCCCGGCGCTTTGAGATACAGCGCATATAGCCGGATCAACTCCGGATCGTAACCAAGGGCCGTCAAACGGCCCTTTTCTTTTTTGGCCCAGCGATAGTGCCGCCGAATATCTTTGTGAAAACGCGAGAAGCGGA
>JAVBSG010000068.1:0-16811 GCA_031547245.1 Propionivibrio sp. | reverse complement strand
GGCCTCGCTCGAGGGCGGCTACGCGGTGCCGCTCAACGAGCGGGTGACGCTCGAACCGCAGGCGCAGATGATCTACCAGAGGATCTCGCTGGACAACACACGGGACGCCTACGGCGTTTTCCGCTTCGACGAAGACGATTCCTTGCGCGGGCGGCTGGGGCTGCGTTTAAGCCGTAGCTGGACGAGCGATGTGGGCGGGACGCAACGGCCGGGCAGCGCCTGGATCCGGGCCAACGTCTGGCACGAGTTCCAGGGCGACAGCAAAACCACAGTGGGGACGCTGGACGGAGCGGGCGACAAGGCAAGCGTGACTTCCTCGCTCGGCGGCAGCTGGGGCGAGATCGGGGTGGGGGTGGCCGGCCCGATAGGGAAGCAGGCCAACCTGTTCGGCACCGGCAGCTACAGCCACTCCATCGACGGCAACGGCCGCGAGGGATGGGGGCTGCGCCTCGGCGTCTCGTGGCAGTTCTGATCGGGTCATTGTGTGGCGAAACCGATTTGCTCAAGGCGGCAACGTGGCGATTGCGGCGGATTTGCCGCGCCGCGGCCGCAGACCGCAGATCGATGCGGCGCCTAACTATAGTCGGCCCGGCAAAATTCTCCGTTCCCATCCGAACCCGTGCCGCCTGTTTTATGATTCCAATGCGCCGCCGATGACACCCCCCGTAGGGCGGATAAGCGAAGCGCCATCCGCCGTATGGGAGATTCAACCGATCTCCCGTTGCGGCGTTTTGGGAACATATAATCCGGGTGAGCGGGGCGTCGCCGGGATATCGACACGTATGCGCGTGCCAGAACATGCGGGGGATAACGGTTCGCTCATCCCATACGGCGGATGGCGCTACGCTCATCCCATACGGCGGATAACGCTTCGCTCATCCCATACGGCGGATAACGCTTCGCTCATCCGCCCTACAATAATGTCTGTGCTGATGGATAAGGAGGGGAGAAAAAATGAACGTGCGAAAGGCAACACAGAACGATGTGCCGCAGATCATGGCGCTGTCGCGGATATTGTTTGCGGACGAGGCTGTCCTGCAGCCGCAGTATATTCGCGGGGGCGTGTATGAGGAGGATTTCGTCCTCGACTGCATCGCTTCCTCACTCTACGATGTTTTCGTGGCCGAGCTGAACGGCCGTATCGTCGGTTACGCCGTGCTTCTCGAGAAGAAGACGCCGCCCTACAGTTGCGTGGTTCCGTACGATTATGCGTACTTGATGGACATAGTGGTCGTGCCGGATTGCCGCGGCCAGGGCATCGGCACGCAGCTCATCGAAACGGCCCGCGGCTGGGCGGCGGAGCGCGGGTTGAGGTACGTGGAGCTGAATGTGCTGGAGAACAATGGCGAAGCCGTTCGGCTGTACGAGCGGCAAGGCTTTCGGAGCGCCATGCGGACGATGCGCAGCTGGGTGTAGACGGTTCGGCGGCAGGGCGGTCTGGAAAAAGATTGGCGGGTTTCGAGAGGTTGTTCACAATCGCGCGCGGAATGATGCGTTAGCATCTCGAACCGATTGGCTGGCGAGCGAGTGAATGAAATCCAGGCGACTTATTTTTCTGACGGTGTTGTATCTGATGGCGTTTGCCAGTTTCGTGGTTTTCGTTACCCGTTCGATTTCGTGGGTTCAGTATCGTTTTTTCGCGCAGCCGGCCGTCCTGTTCGCCTTGCCCGAGGCGCCGATAAATGGGCCGCAGGACGAGATGAAGCAGCTGGCCTATATTGCCGCGCATGGCTCCGCCGTACGGCTGAAGCTCCCGTCCGGGGAGGAAGTCACCACCCGGGCGTTTCTGACGAACCGGCAGCTCGATGCGGCAAGAACGAAGGCGGGGATCAACGTGCTGTTCCGCAAGGCGGACGACATCAGCCTGCGGGTGGTGGGGAGCCTCGATGAAGTCGAGTCGCCCTGGCTGTGGCTCGTTCTTTGGCTGGCGCTGGCTTTTGCCGCGGTGAATGCGCCGAAGTTGCCGATCGGCGGGCGCGCAGGGGCGTGAGCGGGGCGTAGGGCGGATAAGCGTAGCGCCATCCGCCGTATGGTTTCATGCCACTAAGAATCCGACGAGTCTCCATTCGGCGGATGCCCATTCGGCGGATAACGCTTCGCTCATCCGCCCTACGCCGGGGGTGTTTCCGATAGGGGCGCAGGGAATATGAGTAGTCAAAAAGCATAAAACGCGGCGCGAAAGTCCAAATTGATTTTCCGGGCGATCTCCATAAAATGCGGTCCCAAGAGATGGAAACAACCGGCGTTCAAGATGAGTCCTGCGCCGGGGCGTTTCGGCCGATTTGCCCGCGATCTTGAGCGGGGTGCGTAATTGCGTAGGCCGGGGCGGGGACGATAACGACACCGCAGTGCGACGACTATAGGCGACGGCTCCGCTCGTCCGCTCGTCATTCCGTTTATAAATCGCGAGTGGCGCGAAGCCGAGCCGCAGACAGTGCTGTAGCACGGCAAGGCGAAGGCGACAAAGGCACTCGCGATTTATAAACGGAATCAGAGGACGTAGAGGACGATGGCGGCGTAATGCAGGAGGCTGCCGGCGATCACGAAGAGGTGCCAGATGCCGTGCCAGTGGGCACGGTGGTCGTACAGGTAGAAGACGATGCCGAGGGTGTAGACGAGTCCGCCAGCCAGTATCCAGAAGAAGCCGGCGAGCGACAGGGCTTTGATCAGCGGGAAGATGGCGATGACGGCGGCCCAGCCCATGAGTACGTAGATGGCGAGCGAGAGCTTCCGCGTCCGCCGTCCGGGCCAGCATTCCTGGACGATGCCGAAGAGCGCGAGGCCCCAGATGACGCCGAACAGCGACCAGCCGAGCGCGCCGTGCAGGCTGACCAGGGTGAACGGGGTGTAGGTGCCGGCGATCAGCAGGTAGATGGCGCTGTGGTCGAGCTTTTGGAAAACCGCTTTGGCCCGGCCGCGGGTGCTGTGGTACAGGGTGGAAAAGCTGTAGAGCATGAGCAGCGTTGCGCCGTAGACGGCGAAGCTGACGATTTTCCACACGTTGCCGGTGCCGGCCCCCTGGACGATGAGCACGATGCCGCCGAAGAGGGCCAGCAGGGCGCCGACGAGGTGGCTGTAGCCGTTGAATCTTTCGCCGCGATACACAAATACTCCTTTTGCACATTTGGCGCGTGCCGCTGCCGATGAGGTTCCGATATGACGAATACCCACACAGCCGCCGAGGTGGCCAAGGCCGCGCCGCCGTTGACAGTGACAGGGATGGAGTTGCTGGGGTTCCCTTTGTCCGATTGGGTGCTGGTGCTTACGGCAGTTTACACCCTTTGCCAGATCGTGGCCGTGCTGCGGCGGATGCTGCGCCGGCAGGGGGCTTCGCCCTGTTCGACCGACGATTGCCCGGCCAGGAAGCCGTAGCCGTGGAGAAGCGCAAGGCGGTGGCGGCGCTGGCGATATCCATGGCGGCGGTGTTGGGAAAGGATCTGTTCTTTTCAAACCTTTCTCGATGGTGTCGATAGGTTATTCTCTGCCAAAATATCCCAGCTACCAATCGTTCAAGCGGCATACCAGGCGTCTTTTCGAGGAATTGCGAAACAATCGGGCGGTGCTTGCCGAGGTGAGCCAAAAGCCGTCGGTAGGAGCCGACTTCGTGATTAACATTAACTCGAGAACACCGATGGAGAGACCGGTAATCACGCTGTCGAGCGAGCAAATAGCGTTTCTGGCCGAAATCAATGCGTCGGTGTCTCTCGACGGCTACATAGTGTTTGGCGGCGGCGAATAGTATTTCGCCGGCTACGGCGAAACGGATATCCTGCACCTGCTGAACCGGGCGAGAAAAGGATTGCGCGAGCGGGAAGCCTATGGGTCGGTTGAAAAAACGGCGCCGGGGGTGACGAGCCGCAAGCCAGGCGATTCGACTGCCGGGGATTGGGACGCCGGCCTGGATTTCGCCCACGAATTCCTGGTTGAACTGGCCGCAGAGGATGCCGCATTCCGCTACGGCGTGAGCCGATCGACGACGCTCGAAGGGTGTCTTGGCGATGCGCTCCCCGGAGTGAAATACCTCGGTGAAGATACGCGAACCGATGAGCGCGAGGAATCGCAGGCGGACAACCGTTATGTCTTCGCCATGCCGAACGGCACGATGTTCTATGTCTATACGCGCGGCAAGAAAATCTGGATGGACCTGTCGCGCTTAAAGCCGGGGGACCGGGGATCGGCGGTCTATCATGGCGTGGCCAATTACGCCTATAACACGGGCCGCGTGCTTGTCGGCGACCCCAATGGCGTCTCCGAGGATGCGATCGTGCGGCGGACGAGCGCCATGCTTTCTTCGGCGCTGCGCTTCGGCACGACGAAGCATATCGAGGCGGCGCAGGAGCAGATCGACGGCGTGCCGGAGAAGGGGATCGCTCCGCTCGATTGGCGCGGCGACGACGTTGCCAAAACCAAGGCGCTGCTTCATACTTTTGTCACGACATTGCACAACCTGTTTCCGGGAATCAAAGGCTACCGTTATGACGCAGGAAGAAATCGATTTGTTGATCGCCGAGGGCGACCCCTTGATGCCGCCCGATTGGAATTTGGAAAAGGCACAGCAGGAGCTCGAGCATCTCGAGCGGGTGAGGCAAGTCTGCGTCGCGGAATACTCCTCCAATCCCTTATATCAAGCGAGAGCGGCGAAAAACCCGGACTACTGGAAAACGTTCTCAGTCGGTCAGTACAACTTGTATCCAGCAAAGAAGGACTAGCGGCCGTACTCCGCCGTGGCGAGAATAGGCGAGATCTGGGCGCCGACGGGCGGAATGGAAACGTCGGCAAGAGTTCCGGGCTTCTTAGCCTGCGCTTGCCGCCTCGCGGCGTAGGCTGGCGGCGAGCCCGCCAAAACATTGCACAACCTGTTTCCGGGAATCAAAGGCTACCGCTATGACGCAGGAAGAAATCGATTTGTTGATCGCCGAGGGCGACCCCTTGATGCCGCCCGATTGGAATTTGCAGAAAGCACAGCAGGCGCTCGAGCATCGCGAGCGGGTGAGGCAAGTCTGCGTCGCGGAATACTCCTCCAATCCCTTATATCAAGCGAGAGCGGCGAAAAACCCGGACTACTGGAAAACGTTCTCAGTCGGTCGGTACAACTTGTATCCAGCAAAGAAGGACTAGCGGCAGTGCTGCGCCGTTCGCCCGCTGAGGCGGCGCGGGATACTTTCGGTTCGCCTGAAGGCCGCACGGTCGGCTCGTCGTTCCGTAGCGCCCATCGTCGACTTCTTTTGCGGTGAAAACCATTGTGCCGTAAAAGCCCGTAAATACGGGGATTCCGTGGAATAACCGCAACGAAAAAAGCACGGTGGAAATGATCCGGGCGGCTCCATAAAATCGGGTGCATGTCGAGTGAAACCACCTATCGCCATGTCGGCATGCTGCCCGCCGGCACCTTCCCGCTCTTCGGCGGCCGCGCCGAAGCCCTGATCGAACAAGCCATCGAAAAAGGGCGCGGCGAGTACGCCCTCGGCGACGTGCTGGAAAAACTCAACGGCATGGAAATGCTGGCCTTCGGCGAAGTCGCCGATTTCGAACTGCGGTCCATCGTCGTCGTGCAGGTCATCGCCTACCCGCGCCTGCGCGCGCTGCGCATCGCCTACGGCGCGGGGCGGGGCGTGGCGCGGCTGCTGCCGTCGATCAAATCTTTCTGCCATGAACAGGGCATAACACGCATCGAGGTGTGGTGCCGCGCTTCCGTTGCCCGCCTTTTCAGAAAACATGGTTTTGACATCGGGTACTGCGTACCCATTTTGGAGATCTGACTTATGTCCCGATTTATCGACAACCCCCTGATGAACCCGATCTTCTTCACGCCGCCGCGCGGTAATGACATGAGAATGCCGCTCCACAAGGGCGGCGGCAGCAGCGGCGACAACTACTACGCCAACCAGGACAAGCTGCTCGGCACGCAGGCCGACATCGCGCAGAATATGTACAACACCTATGCGCAGCTGGCTCCGCAGTACCTGAACAATTCGACGCAAATGGTTAACGAGTCGATGAACGGCTCGCTCGGCAGGCAGATGCGCGAACAGGCCGGCGCGGAGGCGACGGCGGCGACCGGCGCGGCGCTGGACGCCAACAACCGCAACATGCAGCGCTACGGCATGCAGTTTTCCGGCGACAAGCTGCTCGCGGAAGGCAACCGCAACGCGATCCTCGGCGCGGCCACGAAAGCCGGGGCCATGAACCAGGCGGCGACGGCCGCCGAGGACATGAAGTGGAACCGCAATGCCGGCGCCTACGGGCAACTCGCCGGCATGGGCACGGGGGCGATGTCGGGCACGGCGAGCGCGGCAGCGGGCTACGGCAACATGGCCAATGCGATGAATTCCAACCAGAACGCGGCGGCGGCCGGCTTCGGGCAGTTCGGCGGCGCGCTCGCCGGCGCCCTGTTCCGCGATGGCGGCCAGGTGCGCAAAAAGCGGAACCGTTTCGCCGTCGGCGGCCCGGTGACGATGTCGCCGGTCAACTGGCAGAATCAGGCCACGGGGAAATTCAGGGGCTCCAGGATATCCGCGGGAGACGCGTTGTCGTCGGTGGCTACGCCGATCGCCATGAAAATGGGCGCCGAGGCCATGAAGCCGCTCATGAAGTCGGGCTGGAACGCGATGAAGGACGGAGCGGCCAAGGGGTTGAAGAATGTCGCCGAACACTTCATCGGCCCCGACAAGGCTGCCGATGCCGCGGCGAAGGTGGCAACCGACGCGGTTACCGATACGGCTGCGACAAAAGTTGCTGAAACCGCCACCACGGCGGCGGAATCGGGCCTCGGCAATGGGATCACGACAGCACTCGGGGAGGGCATCACAACGAACCTGACGGGCGGGGCGGGGGCGAACATCATGACGGGAGCGGGAACGAACGCGCTGTCCGGCCTGACTTCCGGAGCGTCAAGCAGCGGTTTGCTGGCGAGTCCGGGTGCGGCCTTGTCTACGGGCATCACGGCCGGCACCGAAACAGCCCTCGGGACGACCCTGGGATCGAGCCTGGGTACGGCGGCTGCGGCCGAAGGGGCAACGGTGGCCGGTGGGCCGATGGGAGCGGCGATCGGCGCGGCGATTGGTTTGGGCATGATGATGGCGGACGACTTTTCCGACGGCGGCGAAGCGAAAAAGAAAGCCGTCAAGTTTGGCAACGGCGGCTTGATGGATGATTTCCTCAAAGGCCCCGGCGCATTCACCATGCACTTGGCGGGCAAGGATACCGGCGACATGAACGACGCGCAGAAAATCGCCTCGCTCGCCGGCGACCCCATCGGCGCCATGTTCTTCGCGCAGGGCGGCGAACCGAAACGGCGGCTCGACATGCGCCCCGGCGGCCGGGTCGACGGACCGGGAACGGAGACATCCGACTCCATTCCGGCCTGGCTATCGGACGAAGAATTCGTCGCCAACGCCGAAGCCGTGCGCCTCTCCCGCGCCGAGACGCTGGCGCTCGTCGACGAATGGAAGCGCGGGCGGGGCGGCGCCAAGGCGCTGCTCAAAAAGATCAACGACAAGGGGCTGGAGAAACGCTACGGCAAAAAAGGCCACCGCTCGCGCGAGATCAGGGCGCGCATGAAAGTGGGCGGCCTCTTCAACGGCGGGCAGCTCGGCATCGCGCTGGGCGCGGGAGTGCAGACCTTCAACCAGGTGCGCCAACAGCGCGCCGAGAACGCACGCGCCGACCAGCAGCTGCAGATGAACCAGGAACGGCAGGCGCGCGAGACCGCGCGTTCGAACCTCGAGACGGAGAACGCCCGCCTGCACCAGGAAGCGATGCAAAACGTCAATAATATCCAGACCGGCTATGACGCCGATCAGGCGTTCGGGCGGCAGGTCAAAGATGCCGGCGGCGTCGACGCCTACATCGCCACCCGGGCTTTCAACGGCGAGGAGTTGAACAGCGAGCGCGAGGCGCTCACCAAGCGCTACGAACAGGCCACCGACCCGACCGCCCTGTATAACATGCAGATGCGCCAGGCGCAGGAGTTGCGCAAAATCAACCCGAACGCCGCCATGCAATTCGAGGACATGGCAACCCGCAGGGCCGCCGGCCGGGCCATGTTCGCCCTGGAGGGCGGCGACGACGCCACCTTCGCCAAGTTCTACGGGCTGTTTCCGAACGGAGATTCCCCGAAGCGCATCTATTCCGACCAGGACAATGTGGTCTTCGAGCGCCATGACGGCAGCCGGGCCGAGATGCCCAAACAGAACGTCAGGCGCACCCTGCAATCCCTGTACGACCCGGACGCCGCGCTCGCCGGCCGCTACAGCGACGAGCGCCTGGCGCTGGCGCGCGAGAGGATACCGGTGCCGCGGCCCGGCGGCGGACCGCTTTCCCGCACGGCTGGCCGACGCCGCAGACCGGAAGCGGCCAGCGGCACGGGGTGGGGCATGAAGACGCCGCGCTTCAGCGACGGCGGCCAGCCGGATATTCCGGAAGGCGCCGGCTCGCCAGCGGGCGGCTGGGGCCAGACCTTTAACAACGTAAAACAGCAGGTATCGGGCCTCGCGGACCGGATCGGCGAATTCATCGGGCCGGCGGCGGAGATGTACGGGAGCGCCAGCAAGCCGCCGCCTTTTGAGGTGTGGGAAGAAGTCGGGTTGAACCTCCCGGTGATTGGAGGGCCGATCAATGCGTACAGGACGGCAAAATCGGTGAAAGAGGGCCGGTACGGCGACGCGGCTCTGGACGCCTTGGGGTTTGTGCCGGGCGGTGGAGCTGTTACCAAGGCGATTCTCGCCAAAGGCGGACTGGGGCTTCTTGGCTTGGGCGGCGTAATAAAACACGTGAAAGCGCCGGTCTGGAACAGCAAGAGAAAAACATTTCCGATGGCGGAGTGGGATGACGGCAAGTTGGTAATGGATGAAGCTATTGAGCTGCTTGGAGATAAGCAAGCCAAATCAGCCTACGACACATTGCGAACAATTAAAGACACAAAAACCGGCGCACTCTATGCGTGGCCAGCAGATGCAGCATTGCACGACGATGTTGGGGCGTTATTAAAACTCGATCCAAACTTTACGAAGCATGGACTCATTGCTCCGTAGGAATGGAAATTCCTTTGTCGTAATCTTCAATTCCCATTGTTACCGCCAAATCGTGATGCGTTGCTTCCTCAGCAGGCCAATACCAGACATCTCCTGTTTTGTTGTCTTTGATCCATTTTGCGGCTTTCTGTTTCGAAGCAGCAATGATGTTTCTAATACCTTCAATGGGAGGATTACGAGATAAAAGCATAGCGTTCCCTTGTCGATTTTTCAAGAATCTATTGTAGAAAAAACAAGTCTAACACGTTGAATATTATGCGTATAAAAGCGTATTTAAAAGAGTTTCTGAGTTTCTTGGAGGGCTAAAAATGATTTGCTGATCGGCTTGCTCAATGAAACGAAATTTACGGATTGTCCTCTCTTCAATCCGCAGGTGCTGCTCCGGTGGGGGTGGGATGGTCATCCTATCTATACTCTGGTTTTCAGAGGATGTGGTGGCAGAAAGAAATAGATCGCTTTGTCACAGCTTATTTAGCAGGGGCCAGACGGCTTTGCCGCCATACGCCCCTGCCTTTGTTCTTTTCTTTTGTCGGGTTGGAGAGCGCCGTGCCTGTTCGGTTTTCTCTTATGTCGTTTCCAAAAGTATCCGCTCTTCCACCGCGCAATATACGCCTCAGTCTGTTTCATTTCGTAATTACGGAATTCTTCGCTGCAGCCCGTGTGAACGACCACCCGGCCATCGGGTGTGGCCAGATAGGAGTCGTCATCGCAGCAGGCCACCGCCCTATAGCGTTCCAGAATACGAAGGCGGCGCGCTAGCGCGCTGAACTGGCCATAAGCTCCCCCGTACTCCTGCTCATCGATCCATTCGCCGCCCAGATGCTCCGGCATTTTTCCCACGTCGGCGCTCGGCTGCCCGGCCCAGTAGGCTTCGATCTCCTGGCGAGAAACGGGCGGAAACCATAACGAGTCGACAACGCCCCCTCTGTCCGATACCACGATGCAAAATTCTTTCTTGACGCGCTGAGCCAGAAGGCTGACGCGCGGTACCCCGGGAAATATTCTTTGTATTCTTGCGCGTTTCATTTCTTTCCCCTGAGAAATTTATCCGAGAACGATGGCGTTTTACCTACCTGCGGCACTTCCCGGCGTTGTCTCGTTACGCCATCGTCCGGTGTTTACGCTTTGAAAACGAAGCATGAATATGAAGCCAATTACGTATCTGTTTTAGTACGCATTGGTATAGGTGAAAATCCTAAGCGCTGCAATTCATCGCGTCAACGGTTATTCTTTCTGCCATGCGTTTAGCGGCTTCGAAATCGCCAAATATTATCGGATAGTGGTAGATTCGCCGGGCCTTTCGTCAAAAATTTCCGCTATAAAAGAGAGTAGTCTTGAGCACTTTTCAAGTGGATATCATGACCGCAGCAGGAGATCGGGAGACGTGTCAAATCGAGTTGTCGAAACGCTCCCATCCCACTGAAATGAAGGTCTCCTGCCACGTTTCGGAGATTTGGTGTTTACCGGCGATAACACGTTTAGCGCATTGGTGGAATTCCGTCTGCGCCTGGAGAGGGACGGGTACTACTTGCTATGCTGCGCGGCGCGTAAGGGTTCGTATCCATCTGGAATGTGCCGGGACATGGGTGGAGGGCGGGCGGTTTATTTGCTGGAGCTTGGAAAGTCTCCGGAGAAGAAGGACTTGGTCAATGTTTTTGTTCCGGCGACGATCGATCAGGTGGGGACGGTCGCGGAACAACGGGCATGTTTTGAGAATTGGGCTGAAAGCCGCGGTTGGGTGAGAACGGGCGAAGGTTTGCGGCCCGAGTAAGCTTGCCGTATCGCGGCGCAATCCGAAGCGCGCACACGCGCAATTGTGATCGACGCCGGGACTGGCAAAAGCGCCTCAGCAACCGTAGGGAAAAGCGTAGCGCCTTCCACCGAATGTATTTCCCACTTCACATGATGTTATGAATACGACATTAGGTGGAAAGCGCTACGCTTTTCCTTTCCGGCGGATAACGCTTCGCTCGTCCCATTCGGCGGATTGCGCTTCGCTCATTCGCCCTACGGTATGCATTTGGTATTTTTATGGGCAAAGCGCAGCGTACCCACGCGGATTGTAATCGCGGCAAGATCGGCAGACTCGCCTCGGTGTCGGTTCAACACTGCGTTTTTCGGTTTTTCTCCTTGATCGTTGATCTCTACGCGTGGGCACGCTTCGCTTTGCCCATACGAACGCTCATTACAGCTTCCTTTAACGCATACATTATTGTTCGTATGGAAATAAACGCCGTTTACCATCTGCCCTTCACCGCGCGCTCTCGCAAAACGTCATAAAAAATGAAACGGCGCTTATTCAAGTACCCGGAAAGCCATGCCGAAACCTGGGGTTCCGATACTTATATAACATAATACGGCATACAAAAAAAGCTGTGTTATCGTGAAAAACAGCGACTCGCAAGAACACGATCAAACGAAGATCGCCTTATAAAACCAAAACCGACAGGGAAAACCATGCGCCGCCTTTTCGTCCTCCTGATGCTCGCCGTGACCTGTACTTTTTCCACGGCAGCCGACGTGGAGCCGCAGCTCATCACCACGAAACTTGCCCATGGCGCCAGCGTCGGCATTCCGGAAACCTGGGACATTATCCGCGGGACCGAACTGCAAGCCATCGAGACGGACGCCGCCAAGGTAGGCGACCTTGTCGGTAATCCCAGCCCGCCTGGCGGTTTCGATACGTTGATTGCCGCCAATTTCCCCGATCCGGATCGATACGCCAGCATCGCGATTTCATCGACTGCTCATCATGCCATCACTCCCGAAGCGCTTGTTTCGGCCACCGACGCCGACCTGAAAGAAATGCAGGCCAAGAATCGACGGTACGTAACAAAGTTCAACGGCGCAGCTGGCGTCAACGTATGGGGTTGGTCGCCTCTTAGAAAGACAAAAATCGGGAAATACATGGTCCTTCACACCAGCTATCTCGTATCATCGAAATATGGTCCGCACAGGCTGCACAACTACAAGTATTCCGGTAGAGGACGGCTGTTCGACATCCTTGTTTCGACGAACACGAAGGACGAGGAGGCCAATAGCGTCATCATAAAAAGAATTCTCGCCTCCATCGTTTTCCCCTGATCGCCGCCAAACGCTGCCGCGATTCTTCAACGCCTTCCGTTCCATGACACAATCGATAAGGATCCTCCATGCGCCGCATTCTATGCCTGCTCGCCCTAGCCCTGACCTGCACCTTTACGCAAGCCGCCGGTAAAGGACAGCAGTCCTTCTCGTACGCACTTCCGTATGGCGTTAGCGTAAGCATCCCCGCGACATGGGAAGCGGTCGTGGGCGAGGACTTAAAGGAACTCTTTGGGGAGGGCGAGCTCGATGGCGTTGTGAGCCTGGGCTTCGATCCCCTGGTCATAGCTGTCGGCCCCGATCCTTCGATGGAAGTTTTCTTCCTGATCGAGACAACGGCCATGGCGGAAATATCACCCGGCGACCTGCTCAATGCTTCTGAGGCGGATCTCAAATCCTTTGAAGCCTTGGCGCGGGAAACGCTGGAGAAAGGGCACGATCACTATGGACAAAAGATTGTTTCCTGGGAGCCGATCAAGAAAATCGCCGTCGGCAGGCACAAGGCGCTCAAAATTACCCATATTTTTTCCTCATCCGAAGGATTGACGATCCAGCATCTCTTCATCTTCTACGGCAAAGACCGCTTGTTCAGAATGCTCGTGGAAACCAAAGCCGAACACGAACCGGCCTACCGCGCCGCGTTATCGGCCATCATCGAATCCTTCGACATGCGATGATTTTCCCCCGATGTCGCCCGTTACGGCCGTTCGATACGGCCATGCTATAGCGCCATGGCGGCTCGGCCTCAACCGATGGCCAGCTTGACCGGCTTGCCGATGCGACTAAGCATTTCCACAAGCGCGTCGATGGTGAACTTGGCCGTTTTCTTGTTCACCACGTCGGATACGCGCGGACGCGAAACCATGAGAATCTCTGCCGCTTCGGTCTGCTTCAGGTGATGCTCGATGATCCAGGCCGATAGTTCTTCCATCAGTTGCTGCTTCAGCAATTGGGTGTCGTTGATCTGTTTGCGAGAGGCCGCCTGCAAACGCCTGGCTTCAGCGGGGGCGAATCCAAGCTCCAGGAAGAGATTCGCTCCCGGTTTCGTTACATGGCGGATTTCGGTGTCGATCTTCATTTCCGTCACTTTCTCGCGTTGACCACGGCCCGGTAGCGCGCCTCGGCAATGCCCTTATCCAGCTTGCTGGTCGCTTGCGTTTTCTTCTGGAAACAGTGCAGGACATACACGGCTTCCTCAAACTTGGCGACGTACATCACCCGGTAGATTCCGTTCGCTTCCCGAATGCGGATTTCCCTGGTACCAGGGCCTAATTCGTCAAACGGCTTCCAGTCATCCGGGTCCAAACCTACCTGGACCTTGCCCAGCTGGAATCCTGCAGTACGACGCGGGGCGTCCGGAAACGCCAACAGGTCATTGTAGGCGGAACCTACCCAGCGGATCTCCTTTTCATCGCTCGTCACGATGCTATGTATAAAATTTTATACACTGCGGGGTGGTAAGTCAAACGCTTCAAGCGGGTTCGCGTTGGGCAGATACGCCGGTAGTTGTGTCGTTCATTGCATGCTGCCCCAACTCAGCGCGGCGCGCATACTTTCGCTCTTTTCTTTTATCTCTCAGGCAGAAACCGCGCCTATTCGGCTTTCTCCTGAACATATTCTTGAAGTACCCGCTCTTCAATAACGCAGTACGTCTTTCATGCTCATTAGTTTCGTGGCGACGGCATTCCTCGGTGCTGGCTGCATGAAAGATCAACCGGCCATCCGGCGTGGCCAGGTAGGAGTCGTCATCGCAGCAGGCCATTGCCCAATAGCGTTCCTTGGTTTGAAGCCGGAGCACCAGCGTGCGGAACTGCCTGCGAGCCCTGTCACAGCCCCAGTATTCCCGTTCATCGATCCATTTGCCGCCCAGTTGAGCCGGCAGTTTCCCGATGCCGACGCTCGGCTGGCCAGCCCAGTAGGCTTCGATCTCATGGGGCGGAACAGGCGGGAACCATAGGGAATTGACTGCCGGATCCTCGTAGGCGGCGATGCAAAATTCCTTTTTGGCGCGCTGGGCCAGGAGGCTGACGCGAGGTGATTCGAAAAACATCCTTTTTATTCTGGCGCGTTTCATTTTTGTTATTCCCTGAATTTTTGAATCGATACGCAAGGAAAAGCGTAGTCGATAACGTATTTATTAAAGTGCGTATTTGTATACGTGTCCAATCCTAAGCGTTGCTTTTTCTCTCGTCAACGACTGTTTCGTTTCATCCGTCGAAATTGTTACTGCACGTCTATCGGCACACTGATAAACACTACGGTGCTGGATCGGAAGACGAAACAGTTGCCGCTGGTGGCGAACTCTTGTTGTCCCTTGGGAAGTTCTGTCGAAAAATGATAGCGAACTTACAGCCGTGGACCGCACAGACAACGCATATCCTATAAGACAATAACGAATAGATTGGAGGACGATATGGTGTAAAGTGCTCGGGGATTACCGCTCCCTTCTATCTCGAACCAAAAAAGGTAAACGCCATGGCTAGCATTACCGCCAACCACCCAAAACAACAATTGCTGTTCTGGGTTGTGCAGGAGGATCATCGGGAGGATTTGGATGATGCGATTTGCACGGCCGTGGAGACCACCATCGAGAATCTGGCCAGGAGCGGGGCGTGGATGATTGGTCCTCCCGAATACGTGAATCAAGTCGACGATGAGTCCTACAGGCTGGTCGGCGGGGTACATGAGATTTATTCCGCTTTGCGGGTTTCTCTGCCCCGTGAAGTGGATTTGATCATGTTGGACGAGGTCGAGCGGATTGTGCAGGCGGTTCAGAAGCTATCGCGTGACTTATCGCTGGAAATCGAATTTGAATTGGACGGCGATTCCGCTGGCACCGTAGAAAACGGGGAACTCGATGAATTTTTGAGTACCGTTTTCTTAGGTGAATGGCGGCGGCATTTGCATCAGGAATAAAAGTGCGCGTAGGGTAGGCGAAGCGTGCCCAGGTGGTCTGTTTCTTCAATCTCAACCGCAAATCATCGTTCTTCACGCGTGGGCACGTTGCGCTTTGCCCACCTTTGGCTCCTGTGTAACCGGCGCAGCGAGGCGAGGCCGATAAAACGCCGCCTGTCAGACAGGCCCCAAAGGATTCTTGCCGTCGTGTATCGCCACCGATGCCTCCCAGTCTTTCTGGACCAGGATCAGCTTGTTTTTCGGGATCGGGTAGGGCAGATAGAACTCCCTGGCGGCAGTTCGCGAATCCTCGATGTAGAAGTAGTCGGCGTCGCCGCATTTGCTGCGATCGAGCATGTTTTTGGCATTCTCTATCGACTCGAATGCGCGTATGAAGGTATGGGTTTTTGTTTCCCCGTTCATTCTTACCGCATAGACGTGGTACATGTTCCCTCCTTGTCGATCCGATCTCCCTATTCATGTGCCGGCGGGCGGCGTGGCGGACTTTTCAAGGCGTTTGCGGTTCGGGCGGTTTGGCTGCGGCGCGGCGCGCAAGCCTTTGCTCCTTTCGTTTGTCGGTATTGGGGAAATCGGGGTTTTCCGGTTTTTTCCCGCATGGGGATCGGCCCGTAAAGTAGCCGCTCCGCCATTGCGCGACGGCCCACTCGATGTCTTTTATCCGGTGATTGCGGAACTGTTCGGTGCAGGCGGCATGAACGATCACCCGGTCGTCGGGCGTGATCAGGTAGGAGTCGTCGTCGCAGCAGGCGACCGCCGAGTAGCGTTCCTGGCTGCCGAGATGGCTCACCAGTGCGCCGAATTTATCGTAAGCCTTCCGGCCGACATCCCAGTATTCCCACTGGTCGATCCATTCGCCGCCCAGATGGCCGGGCAGTTTCCCGGTCTCCGCGCTCGGCTGCCCGCTCCAGTAGGCTTCGATTTCGCGGGGAGGAACGGGCGGGAACCACAAGGAATCGGTGGCTTCGCCGCAGTCCGATACCACGATGCAGAATTCTTTCTTGATGCGCCGGGCCAGAAGGCTGATGCGCGGCACACCGGGAAATATCCTTTTTATTCTGGCGCGTTTCATTTTTGGTGTCCCCTGAGAAATCACCACATCTAAAAATGCAACGTTTTTACCGCCGGAGGCGGCAGCCGGGCGTTTACTTGCTGGGGGCAGTGTTTCGACGCGCCGGCTGCCGGTTTTTTCCAAACTGAAGATGGTACGTTACCACGGAAATGCCTGGCCGGTAACGTATATTGTTAAGTGCGTATTGGTATGTGTTGAAATCCTAAACGCTCTGTTTCGCCGCGTCAATGATCGTCTTGGACGTGCCGATCGGAACCGGGGCCGCCAGCCAAATCCGGTCCGTGGCGACGTATTCGCTGCCGCACGGGGCAGCCGTTTTGCGTTCGCTCGCATTGTCCGCACCGTTGCGCTTCTTTTTATCGCCCGTGCCCTCCGCGGCGTCGCCCCGTTCATCGCGCATCAGGGCCAGGCTTTCTAAATATATAAATATCATAAACAGAAAGCCTGATGAGTCGGAGGGCAAGGAGGGCGATGACCTCCCGTCCGTGAACTCCTTTTCAGTCGCTCGCTGCCTTGCAGCACTTGCCAATACAGGGCATGCCGGGTTATGCGAAATTGTGAATATCTAATATCAGTAGTGTCCGGTTAAAAATCGAATAGATTCAGTTGGTTGTTGCTTTGGTCCTGTTTTTGGAAAGGTGCATTGCCCGCAAAGGCTTGCTGGATGGGCATTTTCTCGAACAAGGTGAGCGAAAAAATCTGTAGCAAAG
>JAVBSG010000046.1:0-4812 GCA_031547245.1 Propionivibrio sp. | reverse complement strand
GGTGTTGCCGTGGTAGCTCTGGCGGCGCGCCACGAAGATGGTGCGTTGCGGCTGCCCGATTTCGACGAAGTATTGCCGCGCGATTTTCAGCGCGGTCTCGACCGCTTCCGATCCGCCGGAAACGAAATAGGTTTTGTTCAGATCGCCCGGGGAAACTTTCGCCAGATAGTCCGCCAGCTCTTCGGCCACCTCGCTCGTGAAAAAGCTGGTGTGGGCATAGGCCAGCTGGTCGATCTGCGCGTGCATGGCGGCCAGCACGTCGGGCTGGGCATGGCCCAGGCAGGACACCGCGGCGCCGCCGCTGCCGTCGATGTAGCGCTTGCCTTGCTTGTCGAAGATGTACATGCCTTTTGCCGTTTGCGCCACCGGCGGCGTTGAGAGCAGGGAGCGGTGAATGATGTTGCTCATGGCTGTTTTCCTTTATTGGTGGATGCTTCGGATGATGGACAAAGAGCCTTTTTTTCGAGAGATGTGCCAATCCTCCCTTGCATGGCCGGAGCCCCATCGAACGGATGCGTCGTCAATTTTCCGCGTCTTCGTTTTACGGGGGATTGCCATGGATGTTGCAACGAACGGTTAATATACTATGTTATAGTAACAATTGTTTCAATATGCTTGGAAAAGGTTTCTGGTGTTTCTATAACAGAGGAGGACAGGCTGTGGAAAAACTGATCATTACCCTGGCGCCCACCGGCAATGTTCCAACGAAGGCGATGACGCCCCATGTTCCGATAACGGCGGAGGAAATCGCCAAAGACGTCGCGGAATGCCATCGTCTTGGGGCGTCGGTTGCGCACATCCACGCGCGGGACGAGCAGCAGATGCCGACGACGGACATCAAGTATTTCGCCGGTACCGTGCGTTTGCTCGACGAAATGGGCTGCCCGGTCATCAAGCAGATTTCCACGGGCGCGCGGGGCGGCAAGTCGGGCGAAGCGCGCTGCGAGGCGCTGGCGCTGAATCCCGAATCGGCGAGCCTGGCCACGGGGTCGTCGAACTTTCCGACGAGCGTGAACGCCAACGATCCGAAACTGATCGAATACATGGCGGGCGTCATGCTCGAGCGCAACATCAAACCCGAAATCGAGGTTTTCGACACGGCGATGATCGGCGGCGCACTCGACCTGTACAAAAAGAATCTGATCAAGGCGCCGCTGCTTTTCAATCTCGTGCTCGGCGTCAAGGGTTCCTTGCCGGCAACGGCGAAAAACCTGTTCTTCCTGGTGGAAAGCCTGCCTCCCGATGCCGTATGGAGCGTTTCGGTCATCGGCCCGCAGCACGTTCCACTGTCGACGATCGCCCTGGCGCTGGGCGGCCATGTTCGCGTCGGCCTGGAGGACAACGTCTACATGTCCAAAGGCGTCCTCGCCACGAATGCGTCCCTGGTCGAGCGGATCGCCGCCATCGCCAAGGCATTCGGCCGCGAATTGGCTACGCCGGACGACGTGAAACGCATCTGGGGTATCTAGCGGCAGTTAGAAGGGCGGAGCTGTTCTGAAGATGGCATACTTGGCGCATAATACGGGGAGGTAAATCATAGAACCCGAGATGCAGACCAAAGAGCTCATACTGGAACAGTTCCCGTCGCTGTCCCCGAAAATGCAGGAAGCGGCGCGCTTCATCGTCGATCATCCCAATGAGGTCGTCATTGCTTCGATGCGCGCCGTGGCCGAACGGGCCGGCGTGCAGCCGGCAACCTTCGTCCGTCTGGCGCAGCAGCTGGGGTATTCCGGCTGGCCGGATCTGAAGGCCGCGTTTACCGAGGATCTCGGCCTGCAGTCGGAGAATTACGGGTCGCGGGCCAAGAATCTCGCCACGCGCAGCAAGAAGACGCAGTTGCTCGACGAGCTTTTTTTCGCGCAGCAGGACAACCTGAACACGACCAGGGAAAGGTGCGCGGATGCCCTGCGCTCGGCGGTCACGGCGCTGAAGAACGCGCAGAATGTCCACATCGCCGGTTTTCGCGCCAGCTTCCCCATTGCCTATACGCTGTTCTACGGTTATCGCCTTTTCCGAAATTCCGTTCAGCTCGTCGACGGGAACAGCGGCGGACTCGAAATGCAATTGCGCAGCGTCGGCAAAAAAGATGCCATCGTCGTTACCAGCTTTGCGCCTTATTCGCGCGAGGCGATGCTCGTCATCAACGCCGTCAAGGATACCGGCGCGCGCATCATCGCCATAACGGACAGCGAAGCCTCTCCCCTGGCGCTGGTTGCCGACGTGGTTCTCCTGTTTTCCATCGCCAGCCCGTCGTTTTTTCCGTCGATCATTTCCGGCGTGGCCCTGGCGGAGGGGATCCTCGAACTGCTGGCCGTCGAGGCCGGCCAGGGCGGGGTGAAGAAACTCGAACAGGCCGAACGGCAGTTGTACGAATCCGGCGTTTATTTGCACGCACGACCGCACAGAAAATCCGAGTAGCCGCAACCCGCAATTTTGTTCTCCATGCCGACGCGGCTATTCAGCGCTGCGGGTTCGGCGGGCCTACGCCATTGATTTTTTGGTGCTGATTCCGGGGACTTTTTGTGTGAAGGCCAGATACTGCCGTCCATGTCCCGTACCGTGGTCCGCGCAGCACTCGGCCGTTCCGTCGTGCAAGCATTCGAAGCCTGCGTTTTCCATGGAACGGTCGATGCGAATGAAACATATGTTTCCTGTTTTTGTTGACATGATCCATGTGTTGCTTAAAATACGTTAGAACAGATGTTACCGAAAATAATTAAATAGTGCGTTTGTTTCCGTTTCGTCGGGAGTAGGTTGTGGCAATGCGGGTGCTTATGTCATACGCTGGAATGAATGAGCGTTGATTGGCCGCATCGCTGTCGGTCCATTAGCATCGGAATAATTGCAAGGAGGTATATAGCTGAATCCATGACGCCGCTGGAACGGTCTTGATGCGATTTGAAGCAGTTCCGCATGCAGTTGCCGCTCCCAGAGCCTTACATCGAATGATACGGCGAGGCCGCCGAACGAATGAGGGAAAACTAAATGGAAAACGTCCAAAAACCCCGTGCCGGAAAAAAATTCCCACTCTGGCAACAAATGGTCATAGGTTTGATCGTGGGGGCGTTGATCGGGGTGTTCTGGCCGGAATTCGGAAAACACCTCCAGCCGATAGGCACCGCCTTCATAAAATGCATCAAGATGATCATCATCCCCTTGATATTCTCGTCAGTGGTGCTGGGCATCTACCACATGGCCAGCGACATGAAGAATCTGGGCAGGATAGCCCTGCTGACTTTCGGCTGGTTTTATCTCGCGACGTTCGTCTGCGCGCTGATCGGCATAGGCATCAACCAGATAATGCATCCCGGCGTCGGCGTGTCCCTGGCCGCGACGGGGACGATTCCGAAGGACATCGCCACGTCCATCGACTGGGTGAAATTCTTTCTGGACATGATTCCCGATAACGTGGTCGGCGTCGCCGCTGCCGGGAAGATTCTGCCGTTCCTGTTTTTCTGCGTCTGCTTCGGCATTGCGCTTGCCGGCATCAAGGATAGATGCGCGTCCTTCATCGATATGCTGCAAGTCGTTTTCGAAACCACGATACGCATCGTCAACGGCATTCTCGTCATCACGCCGTTCGCCGTGGCCGGAATCATGGCCTGGGTGTTCGCGACGCAGGGCGCCTCGATGATCCTTGCGCTATCCAAGCTGATCCTCTCGCTCTACATCGGCCTCGCGGTGGTTATGGTGATCTTCCTGGTCATGGTGTGGCTGCTTGGCTATCATCCGATCAGGATGATGAAATACATCGCAGAGGCGCTGCTGCTCGGGTTCGCCACATGCTCCTGCGAACCGACCCTGCCAGTGCTGCTCGAAAAGCTGGAAAAGATGGGCATCCCGCCGCGGATTCCCGCTTTCTGCCTGCCGCTCTCCTACACCTTCAATCTCGACGGTTCGGCCATGTACCAGGCGCTGGCCATCTGCTTCATCGCCGAGGCCTACGGCGTGCACCTGTCGCTGCCGACGCTGGCCACCATTCTCCTGACGGCGCTGATCGCCAACAAGGGAACGGCGAACGTTCCGTCCTCCTCCCTGGTAGTCATGTCCGTCATCCTGACGACGATCGGCCTGCCGGTCGAAGCGATCGCCATTCTGGCCGGCGTGGACCGGCTGATGGACATGGGGCGCACCGTCATCAACGTTTTCGGCAATACCTTCGTGGCGCTGCTGCTGAACCGCTTCTACGGCAATCGCGACGCGCCGAAGCAGTTCGACCTCGTCACCTTGCCTTCGACCACTAACGCCACCGCTTAGCGAGAATGGATGCCGAACGATGAAGAATAAATTTTTACCCTGGCCCGACGTCGGCGGAATGTTCCGCGACGGTCTGACCATCATGTACGGTGGTTTCATGGGCGTAGGCACGCCTTGTGGTCTGGTTGCTGCGCTGCTGGAATCGGGGGTGAAGCACCTGACGATCATCGGCAACGACACCGCGTTTCCCGAAACCGGCGTGGGGCCGCTGATCGTGCAAAAGCGGGTGGCCAAAGTCATCGCCTCGCACATCGGCACCAACCCCGAGACGGGCCGCCAGATGCTGGCCGGCGAGCTTGAAGTGGAGCTTGTCCCGCAAGGCACGCTCGCCGAACGGGTGCGCTGCGGTGGCGCGGGCCTCGGCGGATTCCTCACCCCCACCGGCGTCGGCACCGTCGTCGAAGAAGGCAAGACGCGCATCAACCTCGACGGGCGCGACTACCTCCTCGAACGGCCGCTGCGCGCCGACATCGCCATCCTGCAGGCGCATGTTGCCGACACCCTCGGCAATCTCGTCTACCAACGCGCCGCGCGCAACTTCAACCCCCTCATGGC
>JAVBSG010000150.1:0-17158 GCA_031547245.1 Propionivibrio sp. | reverse complement strand
AGAGGCTCATCGAAAAGCAGCACCTGCGGCTCCATGATGATGGCTCGCGCCAGCGCCACACGCTGCTGCTGGCCGCCTGAAAGCTGGTCGGGGCGGCGGTCTCCAAGCCCGCCCAGCTCCACCAGTTCGAAAGCGCTGTCGATGCGTTTTTCGATATCGTTGGGCACGGGCCTTCGCAGCCTGAGGCCGAAAGCGATATTCTCCCTGATCGAAAGATGCGGGAAAAGCGCATAGCTTTGAAACACCATGGCCGCATCGCGCTTGTTGGGCGGCACATCGTTCATTTTCGCCTCGCCGAAAAGGATATCGCCGCTCGTGGGGTCTTCGAACCCGGCCACCATGCGTAGCAGCGTGGTTTTTCCGCAGCCGGAAGGGCCGAGGAGCGTCACCAGCTCGCCCTCCTCCACCCGGAAAGAGACCCGATCCACGGCGCGGAAAACTCCTCCCTCGGCGCCATGGCTCTCGAATTCCTTGACGATGTTTCGCAGCTCTATCTTCATGGGATCAATCCTTTACCTTCACAGCGCTAAGGCCTCCGGCCCGCCCGGGAATCAGCACGGCTATGAGCCATATCGCGGCAAGCACGATGCCGATCAGAATAATGCTGAACGCCGCCGCCACGCCGAGCCTGCCGGAACCCACCTGGGCGAGAATCTGCACCGTCAGGAGATTATGCTGTGCGGAAACGAGGAAAATGGCGGAGCTGATGGCCGTCATCGCCCGCACGAAAGCGAACACGAGGCCGGAGAAAAAAGCCGGGGCAATAATGGGCAAAGTCACTTTACGGAAAACGGTGATCCGGTCCGCGCCGAGGTTTTGCGCGGCCTCCTCGATGGCCGGGTCGATCTGCCGCAGCACCGCGATGCCGGATTGGATACCCACGGGAACGTAACGGAACACGAAGTTGAGCACCAGTATCGCCAGCGTGCCCACCAGCAAAAAGGGCGGTTCGTTGAAAGCCAGCACGTACCCTATGCCAAGAACCGTCCCCGGAACGGCGAAGTTCAGGATGGAAGAAAACTCCAGCGCGCTTTTGCCAACAAAGCGCGTGCGCACCACCACAAAGGCGATGAACATGCCCAGCAGGCCCGATATGGGCGTGGCCAGGAATGCCACTTTCAATGTGGAGAAGATGGTATCCGCCCCGACGCTGAAGGCATAGGCGAAGTGATCCAGGGTGAGCGTGAAATCATGCCCCCAGACCCGGGTTACCGCGCTGGCGGCGATAACGCCGTAAAAGAGCAGCACGAACAGGGCGAAAAGCGCCACAAACGCGGCGAGCGCGAAGTACATCCCCCGGCTGACGAGTTTTGAGGTGGAAGATGTGGGTTTGCCGGTAACCGTTACATACTGCCTTTTCGCCAGGTAATAGCGCTGGATGATGAAAGCCGTGATGGAAGGTATCAGCAAAACCACGGAAAGCGCCGCACCAAGCGGCAGGTTGAAGGAACCCGTTATTTCAAGATACGCCTGGGTGGAAAGCATGGGGAAGCGGCTGCCGGAAAGCACCAGCGGATTGCCGAAGTCCGAAAGGGCTTCGATCAGAACGATCAGGAATGCGCTGGCTATCCCGGGGAGCGAGAGAGGCAGGGTCACTTTGCAAAAGGCTTGCCAGCGGCTCGCGCCGATGTTCATCGCGGCGTCTTCCAAGGTCGGGTTGAGCGATTCCATCACCCCGCGCAAGGTGAGGTAGGCCACCGGCGCATAAGTGACTATCTGCGATATCACCACGCCTTTGAATCCGTAGATGTTATAGCCCTGGATGCCGAGAAGCCATTTCGTAATCATCCCGTTGGCCCCGAAAAGCATCAGGATGGCAAGCGCGCTGGTAAAGGGCGGCGATATGATGAGCAGAATGAACAGGATGTGCAGCAAACGCTTGGCGGGAATCGACGTGCGCACCAGCGTAAAGGCGGCGGCATATCCAACGAGGATGGAGATCACCGCGACGGTCAAGCCGGAATACAGGCTGTTCCAGAGCGCGTTCCGCAGATAGCTGAAACGCAGGAACCGGGAATAATTTTCAAGGGCAAAGTTGCCCTCGGCATTGGTGAAGCTTTTCAAAAGCACCGAAGCGAGAGGATAAATCACAAAGATAAGGAGGCTGACGCCGACCAGCGCGATCAGCGCGGCGAGCAGGGGATCGCGGAAAAGCAGCCTGAACTCCCGTCCGTATTTTTTGAACAATCCCGCCTGCATGGTAGCCCCATCCTCCCGGGCAGCGCGTTTCTTTAGCTGCGCCGGACATAATCTGTGATAGCCTTTTGCGCTTGAAATGCCTGCCGCACGACATATATTTCGCAGCAAAAAAAACCGGCAAAATCCGTTTTCTCTAGCCCGCTTGAGCGATAGCGGCCACAACTATATTGGGTCATCACATGCTTTGTCCATTCATGAAGGAGATTTTGCGATGAAAAAGCTCTGCACTTTTTTGCTGGCATCCCTGACCTTGCTGCTGGCCCAGGGCTCCCTGGCGGCGGACCTCGTCGTCTATTCCAGCGTCGATGAAGAAAACAGCAAGGCCATCCTCGCCGCCTTCACCAAGTCCACGGGTATCAAGACCAACATGATTTTTCTCTCTTCCGGTCCGGCCATGAGCCGGATCGCGGCGGAAAAGAACAATCCTCAGGCGGATGTCTGGTTTGGCGCTCCCAATGAAAACCACATTCTTGCCAAAAACAACGGTCTTACCCAGCCGTACGTTGCCAAGGAAGCCAAGGATCTCCCCGCGGTGTTCAAGGATCCCGAAGGATATTGGCACGCCTTTTACATGAACCCGCTCGGCTTCGGCCTGCGCACGCAGGAGCTGCAAAAAACCGGCAAGCCTGCCCCGAAAACGTGGAAGGATCTGCTGAATCCAGCCTACAAAGGCATGATCCAGATGCCTTCCCCGCAGTCTTCCGGAACCTCCTACGGCATGATGCTTACCCTGATCCAGATCATGGGGGAAGACGCAACGTTCAAATACATGAAGGATCTCAACCCCAACATCCAGACCTACACTCAGAGCGGCACGGCTCCGGCGCAAAACCTCGGCATCGGCGAAACTCAGATTGCCATCCAGTACACCCCGGCTCTCCTGAAGCTGCTCGATCAGAAATACCCCATTGAAGTAGTGTTCCCCACCGAAGGCGTGGGTTTTGAAGCCGCCGCCGTATCCATTGTCAAGGGCGCGAAAAATCTCGATCAATCCAAGGCGCTGGTGGACTGGATCCTGACGAAAGAAGGGCAGCAGGCGGTTGTGGACGCGCGCGCCTATTTCTTCCCCATTCGCACCGAAGTGCCGGCCGGGCCGGGGCTACCCAAGCTTTCCGACATCAAGCTGGTTGACTACGACAGGGTGAAAGCCGCCGCCGACAAGAGCCGCCTTGTCAATCGCTGGGTTACCGAGGTACTGCAGCAGTAGTTTTTTACGGGCTGTCGTGGCCCGGCAATGGTTGACCGGGATGCCGGCCGCCTCGCGGCCGCTTCCCGGACTTTTATCAGCACCGCCCCGCTTGAATCGCTCAGCCTATATGGCACCGCCGACACCCAACGGGGCGGGGAGCATGCTCACCACCCTGGTGAATAGCGAGGAAAACTCGCCGCTCTTGCCGCACAGGCTGGTTGAGAATTCGGCGTCGATGTCGCGCCAGTCGGCTTCGGTCAGCCTGGTGCGCAGCGCGGGAAGCAGTTCCCGCTCCTCCAGTTCGATGTGTTTCATTCCGAAGTAGGTATAGCTTCTCGCGGCCTTCTCGAAGAACCCGAAACCCGCTTCGCCCTGGCTCAGGTAGCGGATGAATGCCGCGCACAGGTCCCTGCTCTGGTTGTAGCTCTCATGATGCTGGCGCCCCAGCCTCTCCAGCAGTTCGCGGCAGTCCCCGTCCCTATTGAGCAGCCTGGGGAACAGGCTCTTTTCTTCCTTCGGATGGTGCAGCTGCTCGGGCTCGCGGATGATGTAGTCGAGCATGTTCGCCAAGAGCTGAAAGTCCGGAGCGATCTTCTTGCTGGCGACGCCGTCGAGCAGCCGGTCCATGGCCTGATATACCGCCGCCATCGAGAGATGTTCGTCGTGGATGATTTCGATTGCCTTCATGGTCGCCTCAATGAATGTCAACGCTGAGCCATTGATCGAGCATGGACTCGTCCTCGATGAGCGGCTGGCTGTCTCCCCAATAGACGACCCTCCCCCGTTCCAGAACAAGCGCCTTGCGCGACAACGGCAATATTTTGGTCGCATGCTGCTCGACAAGGATGACGCCCATGTCTCCCTGATCGACCAACCCCCGAATGATCCGCAACAATTCCTGGACGATGATGGGTGCAAGTCCTTCCAGCGGTTCGTCGAGCAGCAGCAGTTTCGGGTTGAGCATGAGCGCCCGCCCGATGGACAGCATCTGCTGCTCGCCGCCGGAAAGCTGGTTGCCGAGGTTTTGGCGCCGTTCCCTGAGCCGCGGGAATATCCCGTAGACTTTCTGCAGGTCCCAGGGACCGGGCCGGGCCGTCACGGTCAGATTCTCCTCGACCGTCAGCGACGCGAAGATGTCGCGCTCCTGCGGAACCCATCCGAGCCCGAGTCTTGCCCGCTGCTGGGAGGGCACGGTTGCCAGGTTCTTCCCCACGAAATTGATCGAACCGGAGCTGCAGTCGGCCGCTCCGGCCAGGACCGAAAGCAGGGTGGTCTTCCCGACGCCGTTGCGCCCCAGCAGGGCAAGGCACTCGCCCGGCTGCAATTGGAAGGACACGTCCTCCAGCACCGTAGCGTCGCCGTAGCCGCCGTAGACCCCTTCGAATCGTAACAGCTCAGACACTGATGGCCTCCCCGAGATAGACTTCCTTGACCCGCCTGTCCTTGGCGATCACCTCCGGCGTATCCTCGGTCAGGATGGCGCCGTTGACGAGTACGGTGATCCGGTCGGCGAAATCGAAAACCAGGCGCATGTCGTGCTCGATCAGCAGCACGGTCACGTCCTGCGGCAGTTCCTTGATCGTCTGGATGAGTTCGGCGCTTTCCTCCGCGGGAACCCCCGCCGCGGGTTCATCCAGCAAAAGCACCTTGGGCTTGGCGGCAAGCGCCAGGGCAATTTCGAGAAGGCGCTGTTTTCCGTAGGCAAGGTCTCGCGTCTGCCTATGGGCAACATCGATCAGATGCAGGGATTTCAGAAGATCGGTGGCCGCCCGCAAGGACTCCAGGTAAGCGTCCGTGGGACGCCACATCTTGTGCCCGATTCCCAGATGCTCGTTGACGGCCATGACCACCGACTCGAAGACGGTCAGCTCCAGGAAAAGCCGATTGATTTGAAAGGTGCGGACCAGGCCGTCCTTGACCCGCTGGTGCTGGGGCCGCGTGGTGATGACCTCGTCTTCCAGCAGCACGTCGCCGGACGTCGGCACCAGAAACCCCGCCAGCAGGTTTACGAGCGTGGTCTTCCCGGCGCCATTGGGTCCGATCAGGGCATGCCGCGCACCGAACTCGATGTTCAGCGACACGTTGTCGGTGGCGACGAATCCGCCGAATTTCTTCGACAGGTTCCGCGTCTGGAGTACATGGCTCATTTTGCGTCTCCTGGAACGCGAATCAGCCGCTTGAGGCGGTCGATGCCGCCCATGATTCCGTCCTTGGCAAACAGCACGATCACGATCAGGAGGATCCCCATCCAGAATTGCCAGTACTGGGGATTGATCTCCGACAGCAGGTGATGGACGATGGTGAATGTAATGGCCCCGAGAATCGGGCCGTACAAGGTGCATGCGCCTCCCAGCACGAGGATCAGCACCAGTTCGGCCGAGCGGTGGAAGGAAAGCACGTCGAGCGACACGAACTGGTTGGTTTGCGCCAGCATCGCCCCGGCAATACCGGCATAGACGGCGCCGATCACGTAGATCGTCATCAGACGGCGATTGACGGGCGCGCCGATGGCGGGCATGCGGAAACTGTTCAGGCGGATGCCCTTGAGGCTCAGGCCGAAAGGACTTTCGGACAGGCGGCGGGCAAACCAGAACAGGGCGAAGAGAACGATCATGGAATACCAGTAGGCCGTCTTCCCGGCAATGTCGAATTCGAACATGCCGAAGATCGGATTCACGACGATGCCTTGCAGGCCGTCGAAGCCGCCGGTGATGGACGACCACTTGTTGGCGGTTTCGAACAGGATCGCCGCCACGCCAAGCGTGATCAAGAGCCGCGTAAGGTCGCGCCCTCCCAGCAGCAGCGGCGCACTGAGCAAGCCGATGAGTCCGGCAACCGCGCCGCCGGCGACCAGTCCGAACAGCGGGTCGCCGGAAACGTGAATCGCCAGCAGCCCTGCCGTATACGCGCCGACGCCGAAAAACGCCGCCTGCCCCAGGGACAATATCCCGGCATACCCCATGATCAGGTCGAGGGAGAGGCAGAACATGGCGATGATGGCGATCTGCGAGATGAGCAGACGGTCGTCGGGAAACAGGAAATAGGCAAAGACGGGAATGCTCCACGCGACGAACTCGACCGGATGCCAGCCCCGCCCCGTAGAGGTGCTCAACACGTCTTCGTGATTGTCGGTCTTCATTGGTTTCGTCCTGAAAAGTTGGGCAGCAGGCCGTGCGTCCTGGCGATGAGCATGGCGATCATCAGCACATAGATGATGAAAGATCCCAGCTGCGGCAAGTAATACTTGCCGAGCATGTCGACGATGCCGATGACGACGGAAGCGATGATGGTCCCGCGGATATTTCCGGCACCGCCGACGATCACCACGATGAGAAAGTAGACGATGTACTTGATGGAATAAACCGGATCGACGCCCAGCAGATCCAGACCCAGCGCCCCGCCCAGCCCGGCCAGCGCGGAACCCACGGCGAACGTGACGGTGAAGATGCGATCGACTTCGATGCCCAGCCCGCGCGCTGCCCTCGGGTTATCGACCGCCGCACGCAGCTGGGCGCCGAACCGGGTGCGGCGGACGGTGAATTCCAGAACGATGGCGACCAATACGGCCAGGACGGTCAGGAACACGCGGTACTTGCTGGCCTCGTGGCCGCCGACGGAAAAATTCCCCTGCAAGTAGTCAGGCAGCTCGATCGACTGCACGCTCGATCCGAAAAAGTAGCTGGCCACCGAAATGGAGACGAAGATCAGCCCGACCGAGAACAACACATGGTCCATGTGGGAGGAACGGTATAACCATCGGTAGAGCGTCCGTTCAAGCACGGCACCGACGAGGCCGGCCACGAGCGCGGCCAACAACAGCGAAAGAAAAAATGGGAAACCTTGCCGGCTGAACAGCGTGATGCAGACGTACCCCCCAAGCATGGCAAAGGCGCCATGAGCGAGGTTGACGAAATTCATCAATCCCAGCGTGACTGACAAGCCGACGCTGATCAGAAACAGCAGCATTCCCATGGCGATGCCGTCGAACAGGATGATCACGATAATGTCCTCCTCCGATGGCTCCGCACCCCTGGCACCGGCGCGGAGCCGATTGCCGCGTCATTTGAGCTGCGGGTCCTTGCGTTCCGGGTACTCGAAGAACTCGACGTTCTGCAGCACGCCATCGACTTTTTCCGTCTTGCGGATATACATCGATTGAATGATGTCCCCGTTCTTCTCGTCGATTTGTATCGGGCCTCGCGGGCTCATCCATTTCAGGCCTTTGGCGGCGGCGACGAAGGCATCCCCCGAGGCGTCGCCCTTGGTCTTCTCCAGCACCCTCGCGATCAGCCCCATGCCGTCATATGCGCCGATGGCCATGTAGTTGGGCCGTTCGTTCGGATGGGCTTTGCGGTAAGCCGCGACAAAGGCCTTGTTCTCCAGCGAGGGATGGGATTCCGACCAGTTCAGCGAGGTGATCACGCCGATCGCCTTGTCGCCGGTCGCATCCAGCACCCCTTCCTCCGTGATGCTGCTGCCGATCAGCTTGATGCCGTCCGCCGCCAGCCCCCGGTCGACAAACCCGCGAATAAGCGCGATGGACAGTTCGCCGGGGGGAAGGAACACGAACACGCCGTCGGGTTTGGCGTTCTTGATCCGCTGCAGATAAGGCGAGGGGTCGGTCGTGTTGAGCGGATAGCGGATTTCCCCGACAACCTTGCCGCCGTTCTCCGCGAAGGTGCTCTTGAATTGTTTTTCGGAATCGATGCCCGGGCTGTAGTCGGCGACCAGCGTATAGACCTTCTTGATATTGTTCTCCGCGGCCCAGATCGCCATCGGGGCGGCGGCCTGCGGCTGGGTCAGCGAAGTCCGCATCACGTAGGGCGACTTCGTCGTGATACCGGTCGTCGCCGCGTTCATGATGATCATCGGGACCTTTGCCTGGTTCACCAGGGGAACGACCGTCAAGGCGGAAGGCGTCATGCCGAAGCCGGCGAGGATGTCGACCTTCTCCTTGACGATCAGCGACTGTGCCGCCCGCTTGGCGATCTCGGGCGCCACGCCGGTATCGTCCGCCACGATGATCTCGACGTCGCGTCCGCCGAAGGTCTTGCCATTCTCCTGCAGATACAGCCGGGCGCCGTTTTCCATGCTCTTGCCGTAGATCGCGTAAGGTCCCGTCATCGGCAGAATGAGGCCGACCTTGACGGGAGGAGCCGCGTTGGCGAACGCGGTCGCGGCCAAGAGGACAAGGCCGGCAACTACGGTCATAAAACTTCTTGCTGTCTTCATCGATATCTCCTCGATATTGGTCCGCGACCGGCCCTGCGACGGTTTTCGTCACCAACGCCGTGCCGAGGGGTCAGAGCCGTTCCTTGATCTCCTCGCAATGCGTCATCGTCGGCTCGGCGTCGGCGGGCGCGTCGAGCAGCCGCGTTTCCACCCAGATTCCGTCGCCGGGATTGCCCACGATCACGACTTCAGTTCCGTCGCGCAGCAAGACTTTCTGGCCCACTTCCAGTTCCAGCAGTTGAACGAACATGTCAATGCCTCCTTAAATGTGCTTAAAAGAATACGGTCAGGTTTTTGGCCAGCAGTACCGTGTTCTCGAGAATGATCTTTCGCGAGGCGATTTTCAGTTGGCCGTCGACCCGGCGCAGCACGTCGTAGCGCCTGACGACGAAGTAGGTCTGCTCGTGCTCGCAGCGGTTCTGATACAGCAGCGTCCGGCTGCGGACCGAGATTTCCTGCCCCTTGTCGCTACTCTCCTGCACGCTCTCGATCTGTACGTTGCTGACCATGCGGGTGCACCGGGAGAGAGGTTCTTCCGCCCAATGCACCCCGGTGAGAATCTGCTCCACCCGCTTGGTGATGGACCATTTCCCTTCGTTGAACCAGCTCATGTCCTTTTCCCGGTGGGTGCGCTCGCCGGCGGCGTGTTCGCCGAATTTGACGTTGAAGGTGATGGGCATGAAGTACTGCAGATCGGGTGTGAACAGATCGAGCCATTCGGTGAATTTCCGCTGGTCGAGAAGTTCGGCCTCGTCGTACAGAAATTCTTCGACTTCCCCCCGCAATTCATAGTAGTGCCTGTTGCGCGTGATGGCTTGTGCTGTGGTGGCTGCAGTGTTTTCCATAGATGTCTCCTTGATTGAGCTGATGCGTCGTTTCGCGCTCCGTTGGCATACCTGCGGCGGACTCAGGGCTTGGGGCCCAGAGGACCGCCCTGGTGGGCAAAGCAACCGACGTCGATGACGGTTCCGGAGATTGCCAGCGCTTCGTCCGAAAGCAGAAACGCAATGGCGTTGGCCAGATCGAGCCCGGTAGCCGGACGGCCGGCCACCGTCCCGAGCGCCGGCCGCGCCAGCAGTTGTTCGACGTTGCCGCCCATGCGTCCCACGGACATGCCGGAGATGATCCCCCCTCCGCCTGGAATCACCATGTTGACCCGGATGCGCGCATGGAAATGGTCGTATGCCATCGACATTGTCAGTGCAGCCATTCCGCCCTTGCTGGCCGAGTAGGCCGCCATGTTCGGCTTGCCCCATCCAGCGCCGGACCCGACGTTCACGATGGCGCCTCCCCCTTGTTTCTCCATGTGTCGGATAACAGCCCGGCTGCAGAGGTAGGCACCCTTCAGATTGACGTCCAGGATGCGGTCCCAGACGGCCTCGTCGGTGTCGAGAACGGTTCCGAGGGGACCGATCGCGGCGTTATTGACGAGATTGTCGATCCGGCCGAATTGCTCCAGCGCGAATTCGACGACCCGCTCGACATCGCCCGCCAGGGAGACGTCGGCCTCCATCACCTCGGCGCTCACCCCGGCCTGTGCAAGGCCGGCGTGCAGGGCCTCCAGGCCTTCGGCAACGCTCGACATCTGCGGCTGCGACAGGCCGAAGGCGACGACATGATGGCCGCGCCGCGCCAGTTCGACGGTTATGTCCTTTCCGAGTCCGAACGTCCCGCCGGTGACGATGGTGACAGGTGTCTTTTTTTTCATGATGGCAAGGTATCCGTCAAATGGATGAAATGAGCGCGCGCGTCGTGCCGACAGTCAGGCCGCATCCCGGCGCCCGAGCAGAACTTCCCAGTCTGCGCCGTCCATGTAGTCCGCCCAGCGGCGGTAGTAGCCGCGTGCGTTTTCCTCGGACATTTGCAGGCTCGTCAGCCCCGGTGTCGGACCTTGGTGCGTCGCCTTTCCCATGGATTGCTGATAGTTGTAGGGGTGGCGGCGGGCGATCGGACCGCGGCTGGCGGCGGTAGCGTAGTTCCAGTTCTCCATATCGTCCTGCTCGGTCATGCCGGCCGGGCCGGAGTAGCGCATGTAGTAGATCCGCAGGAAGTCTTTTACTTCCTGAGGCGCATCCGCATCGACCATGAAGAAACGCCACGCTTCGGTCTGCTCCGGGCCGTGGGGATGCCAGACGCAGATATTGCGCGGCTGGCGGCCATGGTAAGAGGTATTGGGGTAAAGCGTTCCGACGAACGGCATGAATTTGTCCATGTCGCCCAGCCGCTCCTTGCGTTTGGCATTGAGTTCCTTGAAATACTCGGCGACGACGGGGTCGTTCTGGAAAGTATCGAGCTGTGGCACGCCGTCCGGCATCTCCGCGCTGTGTACGCCATGCCCCTGTGGAAAACTGATCCAGAGGTGCTTGGCGTGTTCCAGTTCGAGGTCGCGGCGCCCTTTCTTGCCATGCTCGGCGCTGGGGCCGATGCCGATGAGATCAACGGAACGGTGGCTCGGATTGTGGTACGAATCTCCGAGGAAGTTTTCGGCGGCGATCTTCCAGTTGCACGGGATGATCCATTTATGTACGCCGAGCAGCACTTCGGAGCCGCCCTCGCGGCCGTCGCGGTGGTCCAGCGCCATGTCGAGATGGAATCTGGCATCGCCCAGATAGGTCATCAGGTCCGGCGCATCCTTGTCCCAGGTCGCCCAGATCGATCCTTTGTAGGTGGTCAGCTGCGCAACCTCGATCAGCGGCCATTGCTCCCTGTCGAGAACGCCCTCATACAGCGCCTTATGCTGGGGAACGCCGAAAAGCTTGCCATCGGTAGTGAAGCTCCAACTGTGGTAGGGGCACGTGAAGAGCTGGGTGTTGCCGCAATCGGAGGTGCAGACCTTCATGCCGCGGTGGCGGCACGAATTCAGGAAAGCGTGGATCTTGTTTTTCTTGTCGCGCACGACGATGACGGATTCGTTCCCCATGCGCGAGGTGAAGTAGTCGCCAAGTCTGGGAATCTGGCTTTCATGGCCGACGAACAGCCATGCACGGGTGAAGATCTGCTCGAGTTCGGCCTGGAAAATGCCGGGATCGGAAAAGATTTCACGTTGAATGAGCCCATTTTTCAGGTCGATCAACTTGTTGTAGTCGGCTGCGATCGTCATTTATGCCTCCTGGTTTATGTGACGGCCGAACGGCGGTTCATCCGTTGGCTTTTTAGTTGAATCGTTCGTAGAGCGCAGCAGCCTTGTCCAGGCCGATGCCGCTCAACGATTTCTTGACGGCTTCCACCATCGGGGGCGGTCCGCAGACGTACACGCGCTCCGCTTCCGACAGCCCCAATTCGGGGAGAAGGTCCGTCGGATAGCCGACGCGTGCCCCGTCGACCGGATTCGACTCGACGGCATAGGCAACGCGCAGGTTGGGGTTGGCGGCGGCCATGGCGGCGATTTCTTCCCGGGCGAACAGATGGCGTCCGGTTCTTGCGCCGACGATCAGCGTCGTCTTCTGCTTGTCACCGTTCGCATAGAGATGCCGAAGCATGGAAAGGAATGGCGCCAGTCCGCTGCCGCCGGCCACGAACACGCGTGGCCTATCTTCTGTCCGAAGGAAGAAGCAGCCGCGCGGACCCTCCAATTCGATGGCATCGCCGGCCTGGGCCTTTTCCTTCAGCCAGGTGGAGAACTCGCCGCCTAGCACCAGCCGCACGTAGAATGACAGACGGTTTTCCCCTGGGGCATTGGCCATCGAATAGGAGCGCCATGGCCCTTCGGGCGCCGTTCGGATTCGAACGTACTGGCCGGGAATGAATGAAAGCGGCTGTTCCACTTCCACGTCCAGCCGCCAGATCTCATCCGCGACCGGACCGCATCCGATTACCGTTGCGGCGACGGGGCTGCCGACCTCGACGCTGGCATCGGAAGCATCGTAGGGATATTCGACGATGCAGTCCGTTTTCATATGCGCGATGCAGGAGAGGATCGCTCCGCTGCTTCGCTCGTCGTCGGGCAGCACCGCTGGATCGTATTCCCCGAGGGCAACTTCGCCGGATACGAGCTTTGCAACGCAGGTGCCGCACTTGCCCATGCTGCAGTCCGAGAACAACGTCAATCCATTCCGCTTCGCCGCATCGATCAGCAGTTCTCCTTCATTGGCCTCGACCTGGATATTGACTCCGTCGGCGAAAAGAAGGGTTGCGCAAATTGATTTCATTCCCAGCCTCCGTACTTCGCATTGCTGCCAGCCATCGGTTGTTTTCATCTACAATGTCCATTGTATGGACTGTATTTTCACTTTACGAACACGATATAAGCCTGTCAAGATTTTTTCTGCGGCGTTTCCGATATAGCAGCTAGCGCGTCGGCTATATACCGTGGCCAGACAGCCCGATTCTGGGGGCCATATAGCACAGAGCGTCCGGCGTTTTTCGACGGAGGCGATACACGCAGGAGAACCGGGCTTGCTAGAATGCCGGAAGTCCGCAACGGGACGGCGGCGCTGTCTGCCGGAATGTGCAATGCGGCGCTGGAACGACAGCAATGTGGCGCCGATACAGACGATGACGAAAACCAAGATGGAAGAAAAAATAGGCGACAACGTCAGGGCCGTGGGCCGAGCGCTCGAAATACTCCTGGCATTTACCGCGCAGGATCACGAAATGACGGTGGGCGAATTGCTCAAGCGCGTCAGTCTGAGCCGTCCGACGCTCTACCGCCTGCTATACACGCTGGAGCAAAACGGCTTCCTGGTATCGAGCGGCGACCCCCAGCGCTTCTGTCTTGGCCCGGCCGTGGCGCGGCTGGCGCATGCCTGGACATCGAGTTTCGACATCGCCAAAACGGCGCAGCCCATCCTGCTCAGGACCTGGGAAGAAACGGGCGAGACGGTCGCGCTGTTCGTGCCGCAGAATGGATACCGGCTCTGCGTTTCCGAGATTCCGAGCTCGCAGCCCTTGAGTTTCAAACGTGGCGTCGGCTACCTGGAGCGGATCGGCGTGGGAGCCAGCGGGCGGGCGCTGCTCGCGCATGCGACGATCGCGCACGAAAAACTGCTGGCTTACGCCGAGCAGGCTGGCATGTCAGCCGAACGCTATGACAAGGAACTCAAAGCGACCCGCACGCGCGGCTATGCGATCAGCCGCGAGGAGCTTATTCGCGGCGCCGCGGCCGTGGCCGCGCCGTTTTTCGACGCCTCGGGAAAGGTCGCCGGCTCGATCGCCATCTTCGGCCCGACCGTGCGCGTAGACGCGCCGCGCGTCGCCGAACTCGGCAGGCTTCTGATCGGCGAGGCTGCGGCCATCTCGGCCGCCTTGGGCTGGGAAAGCCGAATAGCGCCTTGAACGAGCCTGGTCGATCACATTGGCATAATTATGCCGGCTTTTTATCTATCCCGCATGCGCTCCGGCAGCTTGACCGGCCGGATTACGGTATTGTCGGCGGCGGCAACGAGTTTATCCATGAGATCGTAGACTTCCTGGAGCAGTTCCGTGCCGAGAGCCTGTTCGATGATCTTGTACTGCCTGTTGATCAGCGGCGTGATTTCGACAACCAGTTTTTCCGCCTCGGGGGTCAGGCGGATGATGACCCGGCGCCGGTCTTCCGGAATACGGGTGCGAATGACCAGGCCCAAATTTTCCATGCGCGCCAGGACGCCGGCCAGGCTGGGGCTGAGAATCTGGCAGACATCGCAGATCTCATGCTGTTCGAGTTGATCCACCTCGCTGACAGCCCGCATGATGCGCCACTGCTGCTCGGTCAAGCCGAAATGGGTGAGGATGGGCCGGAAATGACAAAGCATTTTCTCGCGCCCTTTAAGGAACAAATGCGGCAGATTTCGGTAGGCAAATTTGCGAGGCATAGTCGAATTGATATTTCAAGGTGTAAAAGGTTCATCGAACTACTATAACGATAGTAAGTAGTTTATCTCTTCATGAGGCCGGTTTTACAAATTATGTCTCAGGAAGCATCTGTGGCTCGCGATCTGGCAGTCAGGTAGCGAGGCATTCCGCGCGTACGCAGCAACGTGCCACGAATGGGAGGCGGAATGAGCGCACAACCAGCTGAAGCTGTGCCGGATATCGACATCGGCCGAGTTTACGGCCGTTGCGATCCGGAATGCGACGTCCATTACGAGACCTTCGGCCGCTTGTCGGATTTCTTCGGCCGCGACTCGTCGCCGCACCGCCACTGCGGTTTCTTTCAGGTGCATCTGCTGGTGCGCGGCAGAATCCATTTGAACCTCGATGAGCAGGTATATGCCGGCAAGGCGCCATTGCTGATTTTCACGCCTCCGGCTGTTCCACATTCCTTTTACGCCGAGGAGAAAAGCGAAGGCCATGTATTGACCGTCCGCCAGGAAGTCGTCCGGAAATGGTATCTCGGCATGCCGGGCCAGTGGCCCGACACATTGCTGCGCGAGGCCGTTTTTCTTGAACTGGCAAAGCCGACGGGCGAGTACGCCATGGATTTTTCGGCGCTGCTGAAAAGCTGCGAGCTGCTGCACGACGAATTCAGGCGCGATGCTCGCGGGCATTCGGCCCTGCTGCTGGCGCTCGGCGAATGTTTCTTCATTCATCTCGGCCGCCTGCTGAAAGCTCACGAGCCGACTTGCACGCAACGCCCGGAACGCAGCGAGGACCTGAGGCTTTTTTTGCGTTTCTGCGATCTGATCGAAATCCATTTTCGCGACCATCTCACTTTGACGGAATATGCAAAACATCTAGCGGTGACGGAGGCCAGGCTGAACGACATCTGCCACCGCATGGTGGCGCGCCCCTCCAAGGAAGTTGTCCATGAACGGCTCAAACAGGAAGCGTGCCGCCTGTTGCGTTATTCGGCCGTGTCAATCAGTGAAATCAGTTATCAGCTCGGCTTTGCCGATACCGCCTATTTCTCGCGCTACTTCACAAAACGCACCGGCATGTCGCCCAGCCAGTACCGGCTGAACAAGCAGGTGTAAATACCCGCTTCAGTTGGGAAAAGTACAAATGTTTTTCCCAAACATCCAATTACTAACATGTTAGTAATGTGTAGAATAAAAATCATCAGGTAGCGGATCAAATCACGTTTCATGGAGTTGTCTTGAAGAAAGGCGAAACGACATGACAGAAGAGACTTTCAACATCACCCGCAAGTTCGTACGTGTCATACGCGTCCTGCCCAATGGGATGGTCGAGTTCGAGTTTGCCATCGGCGAGCCCGACATGGCGGTGGAACTGATCATGCCGAAGGCGGCATTCGACGAGTTCTGCGCCAGCAACGAGGTGGAGTTCGTGGCCGGGAAGGACGCCGAGATCGATTCCGAGGCAGCCGAGGCCGATTTCAACTGGAACCTGCACGATGCCACGGACCGGCGTTTCCGCTGACAGTTCTTTGCCCGCTAGACGGGGAGACGGCATGCGTTCTGACTTTCAAGGAGGAAAAAATGCATATTGACTTGCGGACGATCAGCATCACGCCGCTGCGTCAGACTTTCGGACACCTGGCCCGCCGCACAGGGGCCGACAAGCCCGTTTCGCGCTACATCGAGGGCACGATGGATCTGCAGCCGGTGGAGAATTTCCACTTCCGGCCGACATGGGAACCGGAGTTCGACATCTTCGACCCGCGGCGCACCCGGATCACGATGAAAGACTGGTACGCGCTCAAGGACCCGCGCCAGTACTACTACGGCGCCTGGGTGCTGGCACGCGGGAAAATGCAGGAAATGGCCGAAGGCGATTTCGAGCTGGTCGACGAACTCGGCCTCGCCTCCGCCTACGCGCCGGACGCCAGGAAATCGGCGCTGCAGGTCTTTCTGCCGCTGCGCCATGCCGCCTGGGGATCGAATATCAACAAAGCCTACGTTTCGGCCTACAGCTACGGCATTGCCATTTCGCAGGCAGCCTGCTACGCCAGCATGGATCAGCTCGGCATCGCCCAATACCTGACCCGCCTGGCCATGGCTTTCGACGATCTCGACGCGCTGGCGAAAGCCAAGGAAGCCTGGCTGCAGGCGCCGGAATGGCAGGAGTTTCGCCGCTATACCGAAGACCTGATGGTCGAGAAGGACTGGTTCCAGGTACTGATCGCCCAGGACTTCGTTCTCGAAGGGCTGCTCTACCCGTTGATCTACGAACGTTACAACGAGAAGCTCAATGCCGCCTACGGCCCGGTTTTCTCGATGCTGACCCGCTTCCAGCGCGAATGGTTCGCCGAAACCGCCAAGTGGGCGGACGCCGTACTCAAGGCTGCCGCCGCCGACAATCCGGCCAACGCGGATCTGCTGGCCACCTGGATCCGCGACTGGCGCGACCGCGCCATCTCTACGCTGGCGCCGGTCGCCCGACTGGCTTTCGGCGAAGAGTCCTCCGCCGTTCTGGAAGAAACCGTCGCGGATCTCGATGCCCGTGCCGCCAAGGCCGGCATCCGTCTTTAGGAGAAGGATTATGTCAAACGCTTTCATTGCGCTGCAAAAGAGTGAAGAGACGCGCTGCATCGTCGAGGCGATCGTCGACGACAACCCGGAGGCCATCGTCATCGAGCAGCCGGCGATGGTAAAGGTCGATGTGCCGAGGCGGCTCGTCATTCGCCGCAGCACGGTCGAAGAGAAGATGGGGCGGCCA